>NZ_JAVROT010000001.1:0-8008 GCF_032162605.1 Mycobacterium sp.
GCGCACTGATGCCAGCGTCGACTCCAAGTTGGAGTGGAACTCCGACATCTGATCCACGCCGGTCAGCAACGCCTCCATGTCCACCGAGAAGCCAGCCATCACATGCCCGCCGATTCGACCGCCGCCCGGCCGGAGGCATCGGTGCCGCCGTACCCCTGCGCGGCCTGCTCCAACGCCGAAGCCATCGATTCCAGACCCTTCACCACGTTCTCCGCGCCTTCGTGCCAACGCGTCCATACTTCGCCGAAAGCCGACCCCGCCTGGCCAGTCCACCCCGAACCGAGCAGACGCGCGAGCTCACCGTCCACGCTGGTCAGGCCCGAGTTCGTCTCGTCGCCGGCCGACCGCAGCGCCTTGGCAACGCCAGACACCACCGATTCGGAGACCTGCAACTCACCCATGACTCACTCTCTGACTGCGGGACTGATCCATCCTGCCATGGCCTCGAGGGGCCTCGGCGCGGCAATTCGAGGCAGTGGAGTTGATTTCCCCCGGGGCTGGCCAGGGGACGTTGCGCCTGGCTCGACCGTGGAGCGTGCTCAGCTGCTCGGCGTCAGCTCGAACACGGGGATGACCCGGTCGGTCCTCTTTACGTATTCGCCGAAGCCGGGCGCACGCTCGACGATGAGCTCGTAGAGGCGGTGCCGTTCAGCTCGGGGTAGTTCGTGCGCGACGGCGTCCTGCGGCGGATCGGACCCGATCTCGACCGTGACGGCAGGTTGGGCGCGCAGGTTGAACACCCAGCCGGGGCTGGCATCGCGGCCGGCAGCCGAGCCGACGACGTAGATCTTGTCGTCAATGTCGAAGCAGCCGATCAGGTTCTCGCGTCGTTCGCCGCTCTTGGCGCCGGTCGAGGTCAGGATGAGCAGCGGGAACCCTTCGAACTGCCCGCCCACCTTGCCGCCGTTGCTGCGGAACTCCGCGATGTTGCGTTCGTTGAAGTCGCGCTCGGAGTCCATCTCGGAATCAGCCATGGCTCCATGGTGGCACGTGTCAGAAGGCGTAGCGGATGCGGCAGCTTGGCAGCTTCTCATTGATCAGGTCGGTGAGCTGTTGCACCCAGCGGCCGTTCCACGCGCTCTTGTAGCGGACGTTCCACTGACCGTTCTGACTGCGCTTCAGCTCCTGTAGATCGGGTCGCCAGAGCAGGTCCTCGCCCTTGGGGTGCCAGCCGAGGTTGACGTTGTGCAGGGCCTCGTTGTGGGTGAGGAAGATGATCTCGGCGGCGAGTTGCGCCTTGGTTCGGTCGTTGGTTCCGTCGGCGACGTTGGAGGTGCGGACGTCGACCACCTTGGAGGTCTCCCCCGGCATCAGGCTGAAGCGAACGCGGGTGCCACCCTGCGGGTCGTAGGTCAGTAGGTCGAGGTTGACGAGCTTGGTGGCGAAACTGGCCTTGGCGTTGGGCAGTCGCGCGAAGAGGTCGACGAGGTCGCGGACGTTGTCGGAGACCATCGCGTCGACGGAACAGTCGCTGTTCTCACCGAGGTCGTAGACCCAGTCGATCGGGTCGCACTGGTTGGGCAAGGGTTTGGGTCCCTGGCGCTTGGCGTGGCGTTCGAGGTAGCCGGTGATCTCGACGATGTTGGCGAAGACGGTGATCGGGTTGGCGAAGCCCTTGCGACGCGGGACGTAGCAGTAGGAGCACGCCATGGCGCAACCGTTGGCGGTGGACGGGGCGATCCAGTCGCTGGAGCGTTCGTTGCGCCGCGCGGCCAGGCTCTTCTTCTCACCGAGGACGAGGGTTTCGTGCTTGATGCGGACCCAGTCCTCGACGTTGCCCTCGTTGCCGTACAGGCCTGGAATGGATTGGTGCGATGGCACTTCGACGCGTTCGGCGTCGGGCCATCGGTCGAGCACCTGAACAGCCCGCGGGAACCGCTCGATGTCGGGTTCGTGGTAGATCCGCTTGACGTCGAGAAGGCGGTCGGCGAGGTCGGCGGGGGTCCTGCGCTCAGCGTCTTCGGGTGGCGGTGTCACGTAATTTTCAACGGTCGGTGGACCTCACGCGTTCCGGGTGTGGGCTAGTTACCAAGATCGGTGTGGATGCCTCGTCGAACTTGATATCGCATGCGACATCAAGCCGGCCGACCTCGACCTTCTTGTAGTCGATCGGGTCGTGCAGCGAGTGGGTGCGCACGTTTGCGCAGCGAGGTCGAGACCGACACTGGCTGCGTGTCGAGCTGGAGCCGGTGACCTCGAAGACGCGGTGCGTGGCAGCAGTTCGCCGAACACGGGCCGGCGCACAACCCCCTCGACGACGTTTGTCGTCGCATGGCGCCGGCGATCGTCGGCCCGGCAATTCAGCGCGCTGAGGTTTGCAGACGGCGTCGCGGGGTCAGACCCGGCAAGCCCCCTAAGGTAATTAGCGGGCCACACACAGGAGCAGCGGATGACACCGGCAAGCGAGTCGACACCGTCGACCTCGACGTGGGCGCCCCTGCGATTGCCGGTCTACCGCGCGCTGTGGATCGCGCAGCTGGTCTCCAACCTGGGCACCTGGATGCAGACCGTGGGAGCGCAGTGGATGCTCGTCGGGGATCCGCGCGCAGCAGTGCTGGTTCCGCTGGTGCAGACCGCGACGACGCTGCCGGTGATGCTGCTGGCGTTACCGTCGGGCGTCCTCGCGGATCTGGTCGACCGGCGCCGACTGCTCATCGCGACGCAGGGGGCGATGGCCGCCGGCGTGGGTCTGCTCGCCACGCTGACCGGCGCCGGGTTGACCACTCCCGCGGTGCTGCTGATGTTGTTGTTCGTCATCGGCTGCGGACAAGCGCTCACCGCGCCGGCCTGGCAGGCGATTCAACCCGATCTCGTTCCATCCGAGCAGATTCCAGCCGCAGCGGCGTTGGGCAGCATGAGCTTGAATGGCGCCCGGGCGATCGGGCCGGCAATCGCCGGCGTGCTGGTGTCGCTGTCCGGCCCGACGCTGGTCTTCGCACTCAACGCCGTGTCGTTCGTCGGAATCGTCTTCGTGCTCATCTGGTGGCGCCGCCCTCGCGTCGAAAATGGCTATCCGCCCGAGCGGGCGCTGGCGGCGCTGAGTGCGGGCGGACGGTTCATCCGCAGCTCGCCCATCGTGCGCCGAATTCTGTTGCGGGCAGCGTTGTTCATCGGGCCCGCGAGCGCGCTGTGGGGACTGTTGCCGGTGATCGCGGCGAACCAACTCGGGTTGTCGTCCTCGGGCTACGGACTGCTCTTGGGTGCGCTCGGTCTGGGTGCGGTGCTCGGCGCCTTCCTGTTGTCCCGGCTGCGAGCGCGGTTCGGCCAGAACTTCCTGCTGACGGCTGGGGCGGCGGGCTTCGCGGTGGCCACCGTGGTGCTGGCGCTGGTGCCCATCTTCGCCGCCGTGATGGCCGCCTTGGTCGTCGGCGGCGCGTCGTGGCTGCTGTCGTTGTCGACGCTGAACGCCTCGATGCAGTTGAGCCTGCCCGCATGGGTGCGCGCCCGCGGATTGTCGGTGTACCAGCTGATCTTCATGGGCGGGCAGGCGTTTGGCTCGGTGCTGTGGGGCGTGCTCGCCGGAGCTACCACCAGTGCCACCAGCCTGCTGGTCAGCGCGGGCCTGTTGGTGGTGTGCGGACTGTCGTCGATGTGGTGGCCGCTGCACGCGAACACGAGCAAGCTGGACCTGACGCCGTCATCGCACTGGCCCGAGCCGACACTGACCTTTGACCCTGAACCATTGGATGGCCCGGTTCTGGTGTTGACCTCCTACCGCGTTGCGCCCTCGGACGAAGAAGCCTTCCTGGCGGCGATGGCGGTGCTGGGCCGGTCCCGGCAGCGCACGGGCGCATCGCAGTGGCGGCTGTTCCGCAGCGTCGAACACGAGTCGACGTTCGTGGAGACGTTCGTCGTGCGGTCCTGGGGCGAACACATGCACCAGCACTACACCCGGCTCACCGGTCAGGACCGACTGATCGAGGAGGCGGTCGAGCGGTACACCGACGGGGTGCCGGTGTCCGAGCATTACTTGGCGGTGCGGGAGGGGCGGTGAGCAAGTCAGCGCGGGACGACGGTGGTCGCAGACCGTGTCGCATTCGCACCAGCCAAGCGGGCATCGCCCGATCGGGATGGGCGAGCCACGGCGGCGGCTCGGGATCGTCGTCGCCGTAGTAATCAGTAGCGCCGCGGAGAAGCTCTCGCTTGTAGTGGAGACTCAACTCGTCGATCTTCGCAATCGCTTTGTCGGTAAGATCTTGGCGAACGCCAATGTGCGCGTGAGCGAATGGAACGAATGCACGCACTAGGGCGGGGGCGTCCAACCCGATCTCGAGTGGGCCGTAGTGATCGTGAAACGGATATCGCAGGACGTCCGAGATCCGCAGAGCGCTCCATCGCGACGGGTCGCCGCAGCCCGTATCGCAGAGCTGCCGCACGAAAGTCCCTGTACTCGACACCGGTGAAGGGGGCACCCGCAGACGAGGCGAAGAACCCGTTGAGCAGCTCGGCGACCGCGTCGTCGTCCCATTCTGGCCGCTCGTATGCAGTGCCGCCATCCGGAAGCTGGGCGATCGCCCACCGCACCAACGGCTGGGCTTCACGCCACTGGTCCGAACGCGGCAGATACTCTCCGCGCCGGAGCCCGTACTCGATCCACGACCGAGCATCGGCGGGATTCATGTCGACGAATCTGGTTCCGGGATCGATGTTTTCGCGTGCGCGATCGACCGCATTGTCGAGGGCATCCGCGAGCACGGTGAAGTCCGTGACCGCCGAAAGATCGTTGTGGTCGACGAAGGCGCCAAGGGTGACTTCCGTCGCGTCAGCCAGGCGCAGACCGACTGCCAGTTCGTCACCGTCACCGAGGATGTCGGTCCTCCACATGACCCGACTCACCTCGACGTGGGGCAGGCCGACGATCCATTTCGGGAGGTGGTCCCGTCGCGTCGAGGATTCCCGGCGACACCGCTCCCTCAGCACGTCGTCGTCGAGGAGTAGCTCGGCGAAGACGGCAAGCAGGGCGGTCGTCTCCCGGCATCGTCGCTCGGCGAGATGACTGATGAGTCCCTCCAGGGAACGCGGCTCCTCCGGCGTGTCCTTAGTCGACGGATGCAGTTCGGGTGTGGCCCAGCTGATGAGGTAGCTGGCCATGCCGAGCAGGTTTAGAGGGTGCTTGGCCAACGCCTTGCGAATTGTGATCAGGATGTTGTCGTCGGTGCTCGTTGGCTGGCGTTTTTCTGCGCGCCGGGCATCTCGCCGATTCTGCTTGGCGCCGCGGCGTATGCGTGATTCGTTCATGTTGCGGACGCTACGCACGGGCAGTGACACGTCGGCGGCAGCGACCGTCGTTGCAGACGAGTGGGGGCGGCTTGCTCGTCGCCGGGGACGGAACGGCGTTCTAAGATTCTGCCATGAGTACATCCGCCGCGCACGTGCAGATGCACGTGGGAACGTTGTATCGCTACCCGGTGAAGTCAATGCTCGGCGAGGCCGTCGACGCCCTGTTCGTCGACGAGCAAGGGGTCGAGGACGACCGGCGGTTGGCGCTGATCGACGAGGCGACCGGTCGGGTGGCGAGCGCCAAGCAGGCACGGCTCTGGCGTGCTCTCCTGAAGTGCAGCGCGAGTGTCGATTCCGGCCGCGTGAGTATCCGGATGCCCGACGGAGTGAGTGTGTCAGCCGACGATGCGGACGTGGACGCGCGGCTCTCCGAGCTGCTCGCCCGACGGGTTCGTCTGGCCGACAGCCGACCGCCGGGGGCATCGTTGGAGCGCGCGGATCCCGACCAGGTGCTCGAATTCGGTGTGGACGCCGAGGTCGACGCACCACTGCTCGAGTTGGCGCAGGCGACTCCGGGCGCATCCTTCACCGACCTTGCGCCGGTGCACGCGATTACCACCGCGACGCTCGAGCGCATCGGTACCGAGGCGGTGCGATATCGGCCCAATCTGGTGATCGTGACGCCACCCGGCTTTCCGGCGTATGCCGAGAACGACTGGACGGGAGCCACTCTCGCCGTAGGACAGGCGCGGCTGCGCGCCATCTGCCCCACCCCGCGTTGTGCGGTACCCACGCTGGAACACGGCGAGCTGGGCCGCGCACCGCACGCATTGCGCACCCCGGCCGCCGAAAACCGCGCGGCCGCACTCGACTTCGGGGTTGCGCCGTGCGCGGGGGCCTACTTCGAGGTGATCGCCGAGGGCACCATCCGCGTTGGGGACCGGGTCGCGCTGGAATCCCCGTAAGCCGACCGCGTACGCGCGCGCTCGACCCGGAGGCCATTCGCCTCGCCGTTTCCGCCTCGGTTCACCACGTCGACACCGGCTACGAGGACCTGCTCATGGCCGGCGTCGGACGGGACGACGGCCGCCACCGGGGGCGCGACCGCATCGACCACCAGGCATCCCCGACGCAACCGCACCCAGGAAATTTGCGTCACCCACAGGCTGCCGCGGTCGGTAAGTTCAGATCCATGTTGGTCGATCCCGAAATGTTGCGTGCCGTCGCAGGGCAGGCCGAGGTGACGTCCTCGATGATCGCCGAAGCCGACGTCGGGACGAAGGTCTCCACTGCTAGCAAGCCTTCGCCGGGATTCTGCTGCCACGAGTCTCGGCAGGCAACGCCCAGCCGCCGCGAACCCGGACGAATTAAGATGAACGCAGCCGGAGATCGCCGTTCTCGCCCTCAGTGGTCTCGACGTTTAGCCGCCAAGCCAGATCTTGGCCGCCGACTTCGCGGATGAAGTCGGGGTCACCGCAGACAACGAGTTGGTCACGCGCCCTGGGCAATCCGACGTAGAGCCGCTCGCGAGGAGCGTTCGAAATTGGCCCTCTCGTTGACGGTGAGGACCACTGCCCGCCCGTCAACCACTTCGCGGCCAAGTCGGATGTCGACATTTCCTTCGCGAAGGCCTCGTTGAGGCTATGGGCAGCATCGAGGGCCGACGGGCTCGCACCGTTAGGGGGCATCTCGCCTACGTCGATGTCTGACTCGTTGGGTTCGAGTTGCTCGACGAACGCTTGCCGGATCTTGCGCTCAGCGGCGTTGGCGAGGCATTTCACTGACGGTAATGGTCAAGTTGTCGGCTCCCGGCCTATGGCACTCAGGTAGGTAGAGCCCCATGTTGAAATCTCCGCGCGCCGCTAGGTGCCCTTGCGCCCCCGCCAGGTGGCCGCATCGAGCGCCTCGGTACCCAGCGCGGTGGCTGGAATCTCGTTGCGCGACACCGCAATGACCGCCTCCATGAGCGAGGCGGAGACGTCCCTGGTGAAGTCCGCCGTCCAGCAGAGCGCATGCGGTGTGCAGATCACGTTGTCCATCGCGAACAACGGGTCGTCCGGCGCAGGCGGTTCCGGCTCGTACACATCGAGTGCCGCTCCGGCGATGAGACCCGCGCGCAGCGCCGCGGTGAGCGCGGGCTGGTTCACCAGTCCGCCGCGGGCGATGTTGATGAAGTAGGCGCTCGGTTTCATCGCCGCGAAGAACGCTTCGTCGAGCATGCCGTAATTCTCGGCCGTGAGCGCGGCGGCCACCACGACGAAATCCGACCGTGCGGCCAGTGTTTGACGGTCGACGAGCTCGATGCCCAGCTGCGCCGCTCTTGCTGAGCTACCCGACCTGGTATTGGCGATCACCGTGACACCCAACGGCGCCAGCATCTGCGCGAGCTCGGACCCGACGGAGCCGAAGCCGAGGATCCCGACGGTCCGGCCGTCCACCCCGATACCTCGGTGGGCGCCGCGTTCGGAGGCCCACCGGCCGTCGACGACGACGCGATGGTTCTCAGGCCGTCTGCAACGCATCCAAGCCTAGCTTCAAGACACCTTCAAGTGGTATGTATACCCCGTGCTGCACGGCTTTCTGGTGGAACGTCATATACCACCCGAGCGCATCTGTTCCGCGAAGCTGGAGCAACTGATCGATCTCGTGAAGCCGATCTTCACCCAACGCATTTCGGATATCGGTATCAGTCACCGCGGGCGGAACCTCGAAAATCACAGCCGGCTCGTCCGTAGGCCCTTCTTCGGAGCCATCGTCAAGTTCGGCGTCGACTCCCGGACCGTCGACC
>NZ_JAVROT010000002.1:0-2506 GCF_032162605.1 Mycobacterium sp.
TCAAGTCGACTCGGCGGATGGTCACGCCGGAGCGGCTGTCGACGATCGTGCGGTGCGCCGTTGCCACCACTTGCCAACCCCCAGCGGCGAATTGACTGACGGTCGGCGATCCCACGAGGCCGGACGCGCCGGTCACGAGCACTGTCCCTGGCATTGGCGTCCCCCGATCACCCAATACAAATCCGCACGCAGTATCCGCCAATCGGTCGAGCCAGGAAGCCGAACAAGGAAATGGAATCGATAACGGTCCGCGACCATCCGACCCGCTCGGCGATCACCGTCGCCGGCAACAATTCGGCAGAGCGTCGCCGACACGCCGTTCGCCGCCGTCGGCCTCTCGCTCGAACCCGTCAGACTCGTCGGCGATCAAGTTCGGGTTTGCGTCGGGATGGCGCTCCGCGATCGTCTCGATGATCGACCTGGTTTCAGCACCGAGATCGCATGTGCGCGCAGGGGTTTACCCCTCGATCACGGCCAGCATCAACGCATCGTGAAAGACTTCCTGTCGAATGCCGAGCGGCGGTGTAGCCAACATGACTGGAGGCTATGCACTTCGCGTGTATCGACGGGTCGGTCAGGTTACCGGCGGGTTAGGAGCTAGCGAACGCGGCCGATCAGTCGTCGCAGCCGCCGAAGCCGAGCCCAAAGCAGAATTGCGGTACCACCCTGACGGCGGGACCCGGCAGTGTGCCGTCGTTTCCGTTGGGGTTGCCGGTGCACGTATCCACTTCGACGCCGTGTTCCACGCTGCTGCGACAGACGTTGTTTCCGATCGCCGAATCGGCTGCCGCGCTCGATGCGCCACCCAGAATCACTGCGCCCGTAGCTAATCCACCCAAAAGAAGCCAGAGCACTCGAGACCAAGTCGTACCGAGCATGGCGCCTGTCCTCCTTCATCGGCTATGCCTTCGACGATACGCCCCGGCGACCGAGCAATCCCTGAACTCTTTCTGACCATCAGCCGGGCGCTCCGGCCGCGTCGTGCAGCACCCGGCAGGCAGAACCGCGCGATATGTCGTCGTGCCCGGTCTGCATCTCAGCAAACCTCGGGCCTGCTCGGGCGACACCGAACAGGGTGCGTTGAACCGGCCGTGCCGACGCGCTGGTTCGGGAACCCACCGACAAGTACCGGGCCCCAATACGCGAAGCGGGTCGCTTCCCCATCGACAAGTGACAGCCAATATCTCCGAACGAAGATGTCGTCGGCACGGTCGGCCATTAGTGTTCACCCCTGGTGTGAGCGTCCCGTTGGGTGATGCCGATCCTGGTGTTGCACAGGTCTTCCGGTCAGATCACGCTGGACCACCTTCGGCGGACGCGCTTGAGGCTGTGACCTGCACAAACATTGGTGGGCGCGGAGGGGATCGAACCCACGACCGCTGGTGTGTAAATTCGGACCAAGCCGTTCAGCGCCTGTGACGTGATGCGATGGCGTCTCAAAATGCCCAGGTCAGCGGCTTGTGACTGTCCAGGTCGTCCACAGACTGTCGGGCCGTTTCTACATGTCTTGGCACACTCTTGGCACAAACGGGGGTTTTAGTCGGTAGGCGTTCGGTCGCGTTTGCGTGGCTGAGACGTCTGCTGCCGGGGCGCCGATGCTGGGGCGGTGCGGCTTAGGCGTGTTCGATGAGATCCAGCCAGGCGTCGACCTGTGCGACGGCGTCACCAAGGGTGATCGTCAGGCCGGCGGAATCAGCGGCTTTGGCGAAGCTCGGCCCCCAGTGCGGATGGACGGTCAATCTTGTGGGCCAGGTGCGCGATGGAGCGTCGGTAGCCTCTGCTTCGACGAGGCGGGCGGCGAAGACGTCCTCGACAGCGGCGCGGATCTCGGTCGGTGACGGATGGCCGGCCGTCTCAGTGAGGATGCGCAGCAACAGCAGGTCCACCACGTCACGGGCGCGGTCGTTGACGAACGCGGGCGGATCGTGCGGGTCCGTGCAGGCATGGATCTTCTGGGCGACCTGGTAATGCATCGACAGGCTGACGAGGTGGTCCGGAGTAGGCAGCCCGAGCCCGGCGAGCGAGGGCGAGGGAGTCTGCTCGGGCGTTGTCCCGGCGCGGCCTTCGTCTGGGGATACTTCGATCTGGACCCGTCTCCACGTCACACCGTTGAGCAGCACGGTCATGTCGAAGCGCCGTGGCTTCACGAGCTTGTGTGGGACGTCGATGGTTTCAACTTCTCCGCGCACGAGCATCAGCGGTCCCCAGGGTTGGCCGAGAGTGCCGTCCAGTTCTGCCAGGAAACGGTCGATGTCACCACGGACCAGGCCGTCGATGTCTTGGGTGGTGCGCGACATGCCGGGCAGCCGGTATTGCAGCATGGTGCCACCCTTCAACAGGAATAGCGCGGCGCCGGACCCGTCCACGGCGCGTTGAAGCGCGGCGGTGATGACGGTCGCCGCGACCAGCCAGCCCAGACGCGGGCCGGCTGACCCGAGGCTGTTCTGGGCTTGGGCGATCCAGGTGTGGAGGACCCGAGCAGACGACGGCGACTTGCCTTTCGGTT
>NZ_JAVROT010000003.1:0-2775 GCF_032162605.1 Mycobacterium sp.
GGAGAAAGTCTGGGACGCGCACGTGGTGCGCTCGCAGCCGGGGGAACCCGATCTGCTCTATATCGATCTGCACCTCGTCCATGAGGTGACCAGCCCGCAGGCGTTCGACGGACTGCGGTTGGCCGGACGGACCGTCCGGCGAACGGATCTGACCATCGCCACCGAGGACCACAACGTTCCGACGATCGACATCGACAAGCCGATCGCGGATCCCGTGTCGCGCACCCAGGTCGAGACGTTGCGCCGCAATTGCAAGGAATTCGGCGTGCGCTTGTACCCGATGGGTGACGTCGAGCAGGGCATCGTCCACATCATCGGTCCACAGCTCGGACTCACCCAGCCGGGTACCACGGTGGTGTGCGGTGACAGTCACACCTCGACGCACGGCGCGTTCGGTGCGCTCGCAATGGGTATCGGCACCTCGGAGGTCGAGCACGTGCTCGCCACGCAGACGCTGCCGCTGCGCCCCTTCAAGACGATGGCCGTCAACGTCGACGGCGTGCTACCGCCCGGCACCAGCGCCAAGGACATCATCCTGGCGGTGATCGCGAAGATCGGCACCGGCGGTGGCCAGGGCTACGTGATCGAGTACCGCGGCAGCGCCATCGAGGCGCTGTCCATGGAAGGCCGGATGACGGTCTGCAACATGAGCATCGAGGCCGGCGCCCGCGCAGGCATGGTCGGGCCCGACGAGACGACGTTCGAATACCTGCGGGGCCGCCCGCACGCGCCCGCGGGCGCCGACTGGGATACCGCCGTCGAGGCGTGGACCCGCTTGCGCACCGACGAGGGCGCCGAATTCGACACCGAGGTGTACCTCGACGCGGCGACGCTCAGCCCGTTCGTCACCTGGGGGACGAACCCCGGGCAGGGCGTTCCGCTCTCCGCCACGGTGCCCGACCCCGAATTGATGTTCGACGAGGGGGAGCGCCAGTCGGCCGAGAAGGCGTTGGTCTACATGGACTTATCGCCGGGCACCGCAATGCGCGACATCGCCATCGACACCGTCTTCGTGGGTTCGTGCACCAACGGGCGCATCGAGGATCTCAGGGTCGTCGCGGACATCCTGCGTGGCAGGAAGGTCGCCGACGGGATGCGGATGCTGGTGGTGCCCGGGTCGATGCGGGTGCGGGCGCAGGCGGAATCCGAAGGCCTGGGCGAGATCTTCACCGCCGCGGGGGCGGAGTGGCGCCAGGCCGGGTGCTCGATGTGCCTCGGCATGAACCCCGATCAGCTCGCACCCGGTGAGCGGTGCGCGGCGACGTCGAACCGAAACTTCGAGGGACGCCAGGGCAAGGGCGGTCGTACTCACCTGGTTTCGCCTGCCGTCGCGGCGGCCACCGCCGTTCGCGGCACCCTGTCCTCACCGGCCGACCTGTCCGAGAATCGCTAGGAGACTGCCATGGAAGCCTTCCACGACCACACCGGAATCGGCGTCCCGCTGCGGCGGTCGAACGTCGACACCGACCAGATCATCCCGGCGGTGTACCTGAAGCGGGTCACCCGAACGGGTTTCGAGGACGGGTTGTTCGCGGCCTGGCGCAACGATCCGTCCTTCGTGCTGAACCTCCCGCCGTTCGACAGGGGCTCGGTGTTGGTGGCAGGCCCCGACTTCGGCACCGGCTCGTCGCGTGAGCACGCGGTGTGGGCACTGATGGATTTCGGATTCCGGGTCGTCATCTCGTCGAGGTTCGCGGACATCTTCCGCGGGAATTCGGGAAAGTCGGGTCTTCTGGCCGCCGAAGTCGCACAGGACGACGTGGAACTGCTCTGGAAGCTCATCGAGCAGCAACCCGGCCTGGAAATCACTGTGAATCTACGAGATCGAACCATTGCCGCGGGAACGGTCCTGTTGCCGTTCAAGATTGACGACTACACCGCATGGCGGCTGCTCGAGGGTCTCGACGATATAGGCCTTACGCTGCGGAAACAGGATGAGATCTCGGCGTTCGAGGAGCGCAGGCCAAGCTGGAAACCGCGCACTCTGCCGACCTGACAGCGGGCCACGGGGGGCCGAAATCGCGCCCCAGCAAGCCTGTTCTAGGACCCCCGTACCACTGCCGGTGTGGGGCAACCTGATTGCTGAGAATTCAGCAGCTATCCCTGAAATTGGGCGTGGCTCTTGGAAATCAGCGGTGTGAAGGTTTACCGTGGGCACTAGTCGGCTCAGAGTGGGCCACTGGCTTCGGAGGTTTTGCATGAACAAGGCAGAGCTCATCGACGTCCTCACGGACAAGTTGGGCACCGATCGTCGGCAGGCGACCGCCGCCGTGGAGAACGTCGTGGACACCATCGTGCGTGCCGTCCACAAGGGCGACAGCGTCACCATTACCGGCTTTGGCGTGTTCGAGCAGCGTCGCCGTGCCGCCCGCGTTGCGCGCAACCCGCGCACCGGAGAGACGGTCAAGGTCAAGCCAACGTCGGTCCCGGCATTCCGGCCCGGCGCTCAATTCAAGGCGGTTGTGTCTGGCGCACAGCGTCTCCCATCGGAAGGTCCAGCCGTGAAGCGTGGCGCAACGGCGGCCCCCGCCCGCAAGACGGCAGCCAAGAAGGCCGTGAAGAAGGCTGCCACCAAGGCTCCGGCCAAGAAGGTGGCCGCGACCAAGGCGCCCGCCAAGAAGGCGGCGCCCGCCAAGAAGGCGGCGCCCGTGAAGAAGGCCGCCGTCAAGAAGGCGGCGCCCGTGAAGAAGGCCGCGACCAAGGCACCGGCCAAGAAGGCCGCGACCAAGGCGCCGGTCAAGAAGGCCGCGACCAAGGCGCCGGTCAAGAAGGCCG
>NZ_JAVROT010000004.1:0-13656 GCF_032162605.1 Mycobacterium sp.
CTGAACCACGACTCCGGCATGGTCGATGACCTGCACTGTGACGATTCGCTGATCGGTGGTCGTGAGCGCGCCATCGAGTTCCGCCGCGGTGTCGTGCTGCAGCGCGGCCACGATGTCCGTGACGCGCCCTGCGGCTGCGTCGTCGACGCCGCCGAGCAGTGAGCGGTACAGGATGACCGCGAGACCCGCGCCCGCGATCACGAACGCGACGAGCACCACCGTCGCCGACACGAAGGCCGAGCGAGCGGAGATCCCCCAGTACCGGGGTCTCCACCAGGTCCGCGGCCGTCTCATCAGCGGCAAGAGCGCTCCACGAGCCTGATCCACATCGCCCCTCCCCGTCTCGGCCGAGGGTATCCGTCGCGGTGCGACTGAGCGGATCATGCCACCCGGGACGCCACGGTCGCAGGCGACTCGTTCCGATCCTCGCCGATGCCGGTGCGTGCGATCGTGGCCGTTCGCAGCACCAGCGCCCCGACGAGCACCGCGGCGGCGCCCAGCAGGATCCCGCCCCCGATGTCGGTCAGCCAATGCACGCCCAGGTACAGGCGGGTGAGTGCGACGGCGGATGTGAGCACGATGACGCCCGCCGCCAACGCGACGCACGTCCTCACCGATTGGCCGCGCCCCAGGACGACCGCGACGATGCCGGTGAGTGCCAGGGTTCCCGTGACGTGTCCAGACGGAAAGGAGGGATCGATCTCCAACACCAATTGGGTGGAGCGCGACGGACGTTGGGCCCCGACCACACCCTTCGTCAGCGTGCTCAATCCGGCGGCAGCGGCCAGAGTCGAGACGACGACCAGACCTGGAATGATCGAGCGCCGCCGCCACCAGAGGACGGCCGCCACAATCACTGCCAACAAACCCATCGCCACGGGGCTGCCCGCGTTGGTGATCGCGATGGCGATCGTCGTCAGCCAGGTCTGGCGTTGATCGACCATCCAGCGGACAACGTCGTGATCGAGGGCCGTCCCGTGCATGGCACCGTGAGCGACCACGCCCAGGCCGGCAAAGCCGGCCAGCAGCGCGGACACCCACCAGATCGATGCCCCGGCGCGATGCCGGTGTCGGAGGTCGGTTCCGCCCGCCGAAAGTTGCCTCATGCCGACAAGCTTCCGCAAACTCGCTGAGACGGGGCTGAGAGCGGCTCTCGGCGCCTTCAGTTGGCCGCCACCGGCGTCGTGAAGTAGAAGAAGTCGCGGATGTCGGGCTGCACGTAGCGTTCCGCGGGTCCGACCATCGTCGGTAGCAGGCGGTGCGGCTGCGGAGTGCCTGCGCCGTCACCCTGCCAAGTGCTGAAGAACTGCAGGCCCGAATGGATGTCGAGCTCCATCCCCGTCACCACGCCGGCTTGGACCATGGCCGCAGCGAGGGTGGCCAGGTTGAGTCGGTCGCCGGCCAGGTACACCGGATCGCCGTGCGCCGTGACGCCGAGCCCCGACCGCCAGGTGTACTGCAGCTGGTTCCGTGCGCTACCCCACCTGAGGTCTACGTTGCGGTCCAGTCCCGCTACCGGCCTGCCCTGTTCGACGACGAGCGCGAGGTTCTGGCGGACTGCCCGGACGTGGGATGTCATCCGCACGTCGCGACCCCACTGGCCAACGGTCAGCCTGCCCCGGTCGTCTATCACCGCCGAGGCCTTCCCGTCGACGAGGTCGCGCACGCGGTTGCCGTCGAGAAGGAAGCCGCCCGGATGCGCACTCATCTTGAAACCAGAATTGAAGGCGGCGACCACTTTCGGTAACTGCGCAGCCGGGATCCGGCCAGGTGAGTTGGTCCCTGGTGGTTCGGCCGTCCCCGCGACCAAGTGAGCCTGCAGACCGACCGCGCGGAGCAATGCCGATGCGACCACGACACTGCGGTGAAAGTGGTCGGGTTGTAGCAGAGCCGTATAGACCATCGGTTGTTCACCTGGGATCCGAACCATGGGATGCCAACCCAGGCCGTCCGCGGTCAGGAGCAGCGGAGGCAGAAATGGGTAGGGTTTCGCCACGGTGGCCGCCCCGCTCGTCGTCGCGAGCAGCCCGCGCACGTCCGGTGGCCTGTCCGAAGGTGCGTGCCTGCTGTACAACCAGTTCTCGTAGGCGTCCAATGCGCCGCCAAACCCGACCTGACGCAACAATGTCGACGCCCTGTCCTGCCAGGGCGCGTAACCCTGGCCTGACGCGAAATTCGCGTAGAGGCCACCCCCCACCACGGCGACGAGCATCGCGGTCACGACGATGCGCGTCGTCCACCATTCCCAGAACGTGCGTCGGCGCCGCGTGCGGGCCGCCGCGCCCCGAGGGCTCTCGTGCATGGGCACAGCGTGGGTCCGACCCACTGTGATCACGCTGAGGACAGCAGGCATTCAGCTCTCTCAGCGTGCCTTCAGCGACCCGCCAATACCTTCCGGCGTCATGAGCGAGACGACAGAAGCCGCGGCGGTGAAGTCCCCGCGCGTGATGCTGAGCAAGGTGCCCGAGATCACGGTGTGGTTCTGGGTCATCAAGATCCTATGCACGACCGTGGGCGAGAGCTTCGCCGACTGGATCAACATGACACTCGGGGTCGGCTTGATCCCCACCGCGGTGATCTTCACGGTGGTGCTCGCTGCCGTACTGGGCTGGCAGCTGACTCTGGACCGCTACGTGCCGTTCGTCTACTGGCTCGCGGTCGTCGTGCTGAGCGTGACGGGCACGCTTTACACCGACATCCTCACCGACAGCCTTGGCGTTCCGTTGGTTCTGAGTACGAGCGTCTTCGCGGCCGTCCTCGCAGTCGTCTTCGGAGCGTGGTTCGCCCGTGAGCGGACGCTGTCGATCCACAGCATCGTGACCAGGCGGCGAGAGTTGTTCTACTGGCTCGCAATTCTGGTCACGTTCGCGCTGGGGACGGCGGTAGGCGACTGGACGCTGGAGATCACCGGCTGGGCGCCTGGTGCCGCAGTGCTCTTACCGGCCGGCCTGATCGTGGCGATCGTGATCGGCTGGCGCTTGGGCGCCAACGCGGTGCTGTCCTTTTGGCTCGCCTACATTCTGACTCGCCCGCTGGGTGCGAACCTCGGCGACTGGCTGGGGTTGTCGAAGGCTGAAAGCGGCTTGGGTCTCGGCACGGCGGTCACCAGCGTGATCTTCCTCGTCGCGATCCTCGTGACCGTTGTCTATCTGTCGTTCACCCGGGCCGACGTCATCGAAGGACCAAGGGTGTCTGCGCGGCCGATCCCGCGCGCCGCCCGCGAACGGGCCATGCTTGGCTACTTCGTGGTCGTCGCGGTCGCCACCGGCGCGCTGCTCACCGGGGCCAATGCTCGACCGCACACGGCCCCGTCGACCGAGGCGGAGTCTGGAACTCCGGCCGTGAGCGCACCCCTCGTCCCAGGACAGGTGACCGCGCACTTCCCGGCGGCGGACGTCGCGAACTTCCGCACGATCACTCAGGACACGCTATCCAAGGTGCAGGCTGGCGACCAGACAGGTGCGACAGCCAGAGTCAAGGACCTCGAAACCGCCTGGGACGACGGCCAAACCAAGCTCCAGCCCATGGACGACGCCACCTGGACCGCCGTCGACGGCCGGATCGACGCCGTCCTCACCGCGCTCCGGGACGGCAGTCCCAACCCCGCGACGGAGAAGCACGCCCTCGACGATCTGTTGACCGCGCTTCGGTGAGACGGTCGCAGGCTCGCCAGCCGTCTAGCGCGCCGGCCGCGGACCCACGATCGATGCTCGTTGCATGATTCGCGTCTCGGGCCAATAGTCGCTGCTGGCGTAGTGCTGAACGGCCCGGTTGTCCCAGAACGCGACCGCGTTCGTGGTCCACTGGAATCGGCATTGGTGTTCGGGGTAGTCAGCTTGTCGGCAGAGCCGGTCGAGCAGGCGATGGCCGTCGTCCGGCTCCAGGCCCTCGAGGTGGCTGACGAAGATCCGGTTGACGTACAGATGCCGTCGCCCGGTGACGGCGTGGGTGCACACCACGGGGTGACGCACCGGCGGGAACTCGGACTGCATCTGCTCGAGCCTTTCCGGTGGCATGAGCCGACCGAAGGCGCGGGTGAAATCGTGGACGGCGTCGAGGTTTTCGATGGTGGCCTTGGTGTCGTCGTCGAGGGCGTCGTAGGCCGCGTACATGTCGGCGAACAACGTGTCGCCTCCGAGGGGCGGGGCGGCGACCGAGTGGAGCACCGTCCCCATCGACGGAAGCGCCCGCCACGTGACGTCGTGGTGCCACTGGTTCTCGTATCCTCCGACGGCGGCACCCTTCTCGAAGCGCGCCAGTTCCGGCTCGTCTGGGTTGCCGGGAATGACGGGGTGGGTCTCGAGCTCCCCGAACCGTCGGGCGAAGGTGACCTGCCCGGCTGGGGTCAGTGGCTGGTCCCGAAAGAAGATCACCTTGTAGTCGTGAAGGGCCCGGCGGAGTTCGTCGATGACGTCGTCGGTCAGCGGCCCGGTCAGGTCAACGCCGGTGATCTCGGCGCCGACGGTCGCACCCGCCTGGCGAGCGTCGAAGTTCCGCCACCTCAGGGCGCGCAGTCGGTCGCGCTCGGCGGTCAGGTGACTGAACGGGCCCACGACCAGGGGGTACCCCGGCAGCGGAATGGGACCGACGGCCTGGCCCGACCGATCCGGGCGGGGGGTCGATGTCGTCGATGCGGTCACGAGGTTCTCCGATCGTCTGGCGATTCGAGTGCTGCAGTCGACCGATTACAGGCCTCGTGGCCTTAGTGTAGTCAGATGACTACAGAGGGGGCAGCGCGTGCCGGCCACGACGAGAAGTCGCCGGTCGGTCGCGACGAGGTCGTCTCGGCGGTATTGACCCATGCCGCAGACCTGTTCGCCGAACGAGGACCCGCCGCGACGTCCATCCGTGACGTGGCGACCAGGTCGGGGGTCAACCACGGGCTGATATTCCGCCACCTCGGTACCAAGGACCAGCTGGTGGGGGCCGTTCTCGAGCACCTGGCCCGGCAGACGTCCGCACTGCTCGAATCCAGCGGATCGCGGGCGGCCATCGAGGCGCAGAGCGAGCGCCACTGGAAGGTGCTGGCGCGGGCCATCCTCGACGGCTTTCCGGTCGGTGAACTTCAGCAACGCTTCCCCGGCGCAACGATGATGGTCGACGTCGCGCGGGACCTCCATCCCACCGAGACCGAAGCCCGCATCGCGGCAGCGAACACCCTTGCACTGCAATTGGGTTGGCGACTGTTCGGGCCGTTCCTCCGATCGGCGACAGGGCTCGGTGGCCTGACCGAGGCCGAGCTGCGAGAGGTTGTCGACACCTGTGCAGCGGGCCTTCTCGGCGCTACGCCGACTGGCGAGCCACCGATCGGTGGATCTACTGTGTGAAGTGTGTAAGGCCGGGTGTGACCTAGCCACCGTTGCGGCCGATCAACGCTGATCTCGGCTGGACGCCGACGGTGACTGCCGCCACATTCTCAGCCAAGTCTCAAGGTTCCTCGCGCAAGGTGGGGATGGCGACGAATCGGAGGCGGCGGTGATGGGCGGACAGGCGCGTCGTCATTCCATGCCGACACGATCCCGCTGGTCGTGGCCCGCTGTTCGCCGGCCACGCAGATCGGAGTTCCTCCGCGCCGGAGCGGCACTGATGACTGCGTTGGTGTTGGCAGCCACGGGCGCCGGCTGGTGGACCTTTCACGGCCTGCTGAGCGGGATCACCGTGTCGCAGGCGTTGGGCGCCGACGCACCGCGGTCCACCGGCACCGCGGTCAACATCCTTCTGATCGGTCTGGACTCCCGCAAGGATCAGAACGGCAACGACCTGCCGCAGGACGTGCTGGACCAACTGCACGCGGGTGACTCGACGTCCGGTGGCTACAATACCAACACCCTGATCCTGGTGCACCTCGCTGCGGATGGCGGTGTCGAGGCGTTCTCCATTCCCCGCGATGACTACGTGAACGTGTCGGGAATCGTGCCGGGGAACCGCCACATCAAGATCAAGGAGGCGTACGGGCTGACCAAGGCGAACGCGGAGCAGAAGCTCGCCGACGACGGCGTCACCGACCAGTCCACGTTGGAGAGCCAGGGCCGTGAGGCCGGCCGCAAGGCGACGTTGGCCGTGGTGCGGGCACTGACTGGCGCGCCGATCGACTACTTCGCCGAGGTCAACCTGGCCGGTTTCTATGACGTCGCCGCCAGTCTCGGCGGAGTCGACGTCTGCCTGAACCACGCGGTGCACGACAGCTACTCCGGTGCCGACTTCCCCGCCGGGCGTCAAACACTGGACGCCCGACAGGCCCTCGCCTTCGTCAGACAGCGCCACGGCCTCGACAATGGAGATCTGGACCGCACCCACCGACAGCAGGCGTTTCTGATCTCCGTCATCCGGCAGCTGCAGGATTCCGGGACGTTCACCGACGTGGGAAAGCTGAACGGGCTCATGGACATCGCGCGACAGGACATCGTGCTGTCCAGCGGCTGGAATCAGGACCTGTTCCAGCGCATCGGCGAGCTCGCAGGCGGCCACGTGCAGTACCAGACGCTGCCGGTGCTGCGGTATGACACGGTCGGCGGCCAGGACGTCAACATCGTCGACCCCTCGGCGATCCGCGCCCTGGTCGCCACCACCTTCGCCGGCGGCTCGTCCCCGCCGACACCGATCCCGGCATCCGACGTCACCGTCGACGTAGTCAACGCCAGTGGCGTGAAGGGCCTGGCCACCGAGGCATCGAACCTATTGAGCCACAACGGATACCGAACGGGCCAGATCAGCGGTGCGCTTTCCGACGAGTCGTCGACCACGGCCATCGAGTATGGCACCGGCGGCTCCGCGGCCGCTCAATCCGTCGCGACGATGCTCGACGTCGCCGCGCCGTCGCAACCCCATTCCGACGTGGCCGCCGGGCACGTCCGCGTCGTACTGGGCGGCGGTTACGCACTTCCCGCGGACATCGGCAGCCTCGCCACCGCGCCCTCCGGGGGCGAATCGCTTGGTATCGGCGTCGGCAGCACCGACTATCCGGCTCCCGACCAGGGTGCTCCCATCACGGGTAGCGGCGTGCCCTGTGTGAACTAGGCGATTTCCGTTGTCAGCGGATGTACTTCGCAGCCGCCGACCCGCAGCGCCACGCGAGCATCCTCATCGACAACCGCGACTTCGACACTCCGCGCGTCGTACGCGGGTGGCCGCGTCAGGCGAACAGCGTCTGGGCGAGGTAGTGGCCCTGCTCGGGAGCGGGCGGGATCGCGAAGATCGCCGAGCCGATGTGCCGGACGTACTCGTTGAGGAAGTCGTTGGCGCCCAACCGGTTCTGCAGTCGGATGAAGTTCTGCGGATCGTTCTGATAGGAGATGAACAGCAGCCCGGCGTTCAGTTGGCCATTGGGATCGAGACCGTCGGTGTAGTTGTAACCACGACGGCGGATCAGCACCCCACCGTTGTTCTCGTGGGCGGCCAGGGCGACGTGCGACAGCGGGTTGATCACCGGTGTCCCCGACGGGTCCTTCGCGGCGAAGTCGGGGGTGTCCATCTCGGCGGTGCCGGTCAGCGGTGAGCCCTCCTGCTTGTGCCGCCCGAAGATCCGCTGCTGATTGCCGATCCGATCGGTGTCCCACGTCTCCAGCAGCATGCGGATCTTGCGCACCACCTGGTAGGTGCCGCCCTCCATCCACGGCTGGTCGCCATTCTGGACCCAGACGTACCGCGAATACTGGTCATCTGTCTCGACATTGCGCGTTCCGTCCTTGAACCCCATCAGGTTTCGTGGCGTCTGCTGCCCGGGCCCTGCGGACGCGCGACCGAAGCCCAGCACCGCCCAGAACGGCGAGACGACGTTGCGGCCCACGCGCGCCAGGTTGCGCACGGCGTGATAGCAGACCTGAGGGTCGTCGGCGCACGCCTGCAGGGAGAGCTCGCCGCCGGTGAACTTCGGATCCAGGGTGTCACCGTTGAGGGTTGGCAACGCCGAGAAGGTCGCCGGCTTGTGCGGTGCGAGGCCGAAGCGGCCGTCGAACAGCGAAGGGCCCAGCCCGACAGTGACGGTGAGGCTGGCGGGACTGAGGCCGAATGCCTCACCGGTGTCCGTCGGCGGGGCCACGTCGCGGTCGGGCTCGATCGACCCGACGGGCTTGCCCTGTTGCAGAACGGCTGCCGCCGCCGACCAGCGCGCCAGCAGCGTCTGCAGTGAGGTCTTGGAAGCCGTGTCGGCGAGGCGGAACGTCATGAAGACGCTGTGCCGCTGCGGCGGCGTGGCGACCCCGGCCTGATGGCCCGGCCCGTAGAACGGGTAGCTCTGGTGCAGATCGACGGAATCCCCGGCGTCTGTCTGGGCGGACGTCTCCGAGGAGGCCAGCGCCCACGCCGCCGAACCGCCACCTGCGGCGCCGATCGCCGCGCCGCCGAGTCCGGCGAGCAGTGCGCCCGAGAGCATTCCGCGCCGAGAGACACCCGGAGTGGGTTCTCCGAGGGTGGCGTCCTGGTCTGCGGGCGGTTGCCTGTCGCTCGACATCAGGTGGCCGAGACCACCTTCTGCGCGACGGTCGCAAGGCTCTCGTGCAGCGGCTGGACGACGGCCGTCAGCTTGGGGGCGTCGGTGCCGCGCAGTTGCGCGGTCCACACCCTGTATCCGCCGGGCGCCGAGGTGGCCCGGTACCCGTCGAGCGTGCTCAACACGGTCTGGAACTGCTGGTCGAGCGTGGTGACAAGGGCGGCATCGATCTTCTGCAAGCCGGGACGCAGCGAGGCGTAGGCCTGTTGCGCTCCCTCGACGTTTCCGGCGAAGTCGACGAGGTCGATATGGCTGAAACCCTCCTCCTCGCCGGTGATCTTGGTGTTCTGCACCTCTTCGATCAGGTCCGCGGCGCCGTTCGCCAGGTCCTCGGGTTTGAACTGCAGGGGCGAGACAACAGTCACCAACCTGCCGACGTTGCCAACCAATTCGGTGCTCAAGGCCTTCGTGGCCGGGGTGATCGCGTTGCCCTGGTATAGATCTCGCTCGATCGCGTGGAAACCCTTCCAGCCGACCTTCTCGTCGACCGGCGTGGACTCGCGCATGTCGACGAGGTAGTCGAGGTTTCCTGCGTTGTCGTCGACCGCGAAGCCGGGCAGGACGAAGCCCTCGACGCTGGACTCGGTCCGCTCGTAGAAGGGCCGAGCCTTGGCGTAGGCCGCCTTGGCGGCGTCCACGTTGCCCGACTGCACGGCCGCGTCGAGTCCCTTCACTCCGGTGTCGAGCTGGTTGACCTGATCGACCACGTAAGCCGAATAGTCCTTTGTGCCCTGGCTCAGGATCGTCGGCACCGTGCCCGTGGGGGCGGCGGCCGCATGGCCGGTGACCCCGAGATCGAGGTACTCGGTTCCTGCGCCCGGGCAGTACACCTCGTACTTCCCGTCGTCGAGGGTGACCGTGAACGACACGGGATCGAGCCCGGGCGCCAGGTTCTCCTTCTCCCCGACGATGCGCTGATCCTTGAGCAGCTCCATCTCGGTGATGCCTGGCGCGCTGCTGTTGGTCACGTTGAAGGTCACCGGGCCTGCGGGCACGCTCTTGGGGTCAAGCGAGCAGCCGTCCTTCCCGCCGTCGTTCGCCAACGTCACGCTCACGGTGTTCACCCCGTTCGCGGCGCTGGTGGCGGCGCTGCTCGCCGTGCTCTTGGCGGCATCGGTGCTGGAGCCGCACGCACTGACCACGAGGGCGGCCGCGGCGGCCAGGGCCGGTACGGTCAGCAGGACCCTACGAGACACGGATCTCGTCGCGGGTAGGTGATTCTCCGTGGTGGCCATGTTTCAGTTGTTCCCTTTCGTTCTTCGATGATCTGCGGTTCGTGCGCACCGCGGCGAGGACGACGAAGATGGCCGAGATCGCCAGTACCGTTGGCAGCCATACCGTCCACAGCGTTCGCTCGGTTCGGTCCAGGGCGGACTGGGCGATCCCGTCGGCGATCGCCTGGTCGTCGCCGGTGGCGGTGGTCCAGTCGGTGGCGAGTCCGCCGACGCTGACGGTCTTCGGTCCGGTCAGTCCCCCGCCATCGAGCGTCGCCACGCGGGTGCTGGCCGCCTCGGCCGCGACGACGTCGTCGCCGTGGGCGAGCACGGTGTAGACGGTGCGGGCGCTCCACTTCGCGTCGAACGGTCCCGGCGTGCGCGCGTTGCCCAGTCCGACCGGCAGACGTCCGCCGGTCAGGTTGGCGAGCTGCCCGAGGCCGATCGGCGTCGTGGTCAGCCCGGGGTCGGCGGGGGCCGTGGCCTGCCAGACGTCGCCGTCGAGCCCGTCGACCGTCTGCTGGCCTGCCGCGCTGAGCGGGACCTGCTGATCCTTGCCGTCGGCCGTGGCGATCACCAGAACACGGGCAGCGCCGTCGGCCCGCAGGGTGGCGGTGACACTGCCCCCGTCCGCGGTGGCGACCGTCCTCGTCGGTCCAGGCGAAGCCCCGCCGGCCGCCGGGAGGAAGACCGCCATCGCCACCGCGGCGGCGGCGAGTGCGACGGCGATGCCCGCCATGATGCGCCGCTTCGACGCGGCGCCGGGCGCCATCCGCGCGGGCCATCCGAACACGATCAGGACCGGGACGGCGTACAGCAGCCAGCCGAGCACCTCGATCCGGCGTGGGTCGGTGGGAACGCCGAACATTCCCGTGATCACCGCACCCACAACGGAATTCGTCGGCATCCAGGAGGAGAGGTCGAACACCCGTTGCTGGCCGATCGTGATCCAGCCGGCCTCGTGCGCCGTCCGGAGGCTGCTCATCACGAGACCGGCGGCGATGAACACCAGGAAGACTCCCGTGATGCGGAAGAACCGCCCCAGATTGAGCTTGAGGCTGCCGAAGTAGATCCCGACGCCGATGGCGATCGCCGCGGCGATGCCCGCCACGCCGCCCGAGATGGCGAACCACCGATTGCCCTGGGATGCCTGGGCGGCCGCGAGCAGGAAGACCGCCGTCTCGAATCCCTCCTTGAGCACGGCGAGGAAGGCCATGACGGCGAGTGCGAGGGCGCCGCCGTCGTTGATCGCCTGAGCTGCTTCGCGCTCCAACTCGCCCTTCATGCGCAACGCGTTGCGGTTCATCCAGAGGATCATCGTGGTCACGAAGACCACGGCGATGGCGCCGATGACCGTCTCCAGCATCTCCTGCTGCCGCTGGGGCAGAGAGGCGGACAGGATCTCCAGTCCCACCCCGACGGCGACACTTATCGCGACGGCCAGACCGACCCCGATGAACATCGGCCGCACGAGCTTGTCGTTCCTGGTCAGGAAGGCGCCGATGATGCTGACGATGAGGGTGGCTTCGAGTCCTTCGCGCAAGCCGATGAGAAACGTGCCAACGAAAATGCCCTGCACGTTTCTCCCGTCGATCGAACCGGGAGTTAGGTTAGGCTAGCCGCTGTCTAGGTCGACAGGGCTGCGATCGGATGCCCAGGTAACTCTCAACTTCCGGTCAGGGGACGCTCAGCGCTGGGGCGCCGTGCGCCAATCCGGGGCCGGCGACGACGATTTATCGATTGCCGCATCCGCCCAATACCATCGAGGGCGCAATGACCGACAACGCCCCAGGTGTCATGACGGCCGCCGACGGGCGGGCGTCAGACCGCATCACCGCCGAAGCGCGACGGCGCAGAACCTTCGCCGTCATCAGCCATCCCGACGCAGGCAAGTCGACGCTGACCGAGGCTCTGGTTCTGCACGCCAACGTCATCACCGAGGCAGGCGCAATCCACGGCAAGTCCGGCCGCCGCGCCACCGTGTCGGACTGGATGGACATGGAGAAGGCGCGCGGTATCTCGATCACGTCGACCGCCTTGCAGTTCCGCTACGCCACCGCCGGCCAGGCCTGCGTCATCAACCTGCTCGACACCCCGGGGCACGCCGACTTCTCCGAGGACACCTACCGCGTGCTCACCGCCGTCGACTGCGCGGTGATGCTCATCGACGCCGCGAAGGGCCTGGAGCCTCAGACGCTCAAGCTCTTCGAGGTCTGCCGGCTTCGCCGCATCCCGATCATCACGGTCATCAACAAGTGGGACCGCCCGGGGCGCGACGCCCTTGAGCTCCTGGACGAGATCCAGGCCAGAATCGGTCTCCGGCCCACCCCGTTGACCTGGCCCGTCGGCATTGCCGGAGACTTCAAGGGCGTTCTCGACCGGCGCACCGGAAACTTCATCCGATTCACCCGCACGGCGGGTGGCGCCAAGGCCGCCCCCGAGGAGCACATCGCTCCCGTCGATGCGCACGACGCCGCGGGCATCGACTGGGATAACGCGGTCGAAGAGTCCGAGCTGCTGGCCGCCGATGGTTCGGACTACGACCGGGAGACGTTCCTCGGCTGCGAATCGACGCCCGTCCTGTTCACCTCGGCCGCCTTGAACTTCGGTGTCAACCAGCTGCTCGACGTGCTGGTCCAGCTCGCGCCGTCGCCCAACGGGCAGCTCGACGTCGAAGGCCACCGGCGCGCCGCCGACTCGCCCTTCAGCGCGTTCGTGTTCAAGGTTCAGGCAGGCATGGACTCCGCTCACCGCGACCGCATCGCATATGCGCGAGTGTGCTCGGGCACGTTCGAGCGCGGCGAGGTCCTCACCCACGCCACCACGGGCAAGCCGTTCGTCACCAAGTACGCGCAGTCGGTGTTCGGTCAACAGCGCTCGACGCTGGACACCGCGTGGCCGGGTGACGTCATCGGGCTCGCCAACGCCAACGTGCTGCGCCCCGGTGACACGCTCTACCGCGACATTCCCGTGCAGTACCCGCCGATCCCCAGCTTCTCCCCCGAACACTTCGCCGTCGCCCGCGGCACGGATCCCAGCAAGCACAAGCAGTTCCGAAAGGGCATCGAGCAGATGGAACAAGAGGGCGTCGTTCAGGTTCTGCGCTCGGACCGTCGCGGTGACCAGGCACCCGTCTTCGCCGCGGTCGGGCCGATGCAGTTCGAAGTGGCCACCCACCGGATGGCGGGAGAACTCAGCGCCCCCATCCAGCTGGAGCCACTCCCCTACACCGTCGCGCGCGTCGCCGAGGTGGGCGACGTCGAGTTCCTACAGCGCCAGCCGTCCGTAGAGGTCTTCACGCGGACCGACGGCGTGATCCTCGTGCTCTTCTCCACGAAGTGGCGCCTCGAAGGCTTCCAGCGCGACAACCCCACGGTGCATCTGCGCTCACTCGTCGCCGCCGGCGACGACTAGGTACCTCTTCACTTCGACCGACAGCACCGCCTACACCGAGGGCGGTGAGCCCTACGTCAACCAGGCGGGTTCGAACGCGTCCAGGCCGATCTCGACCTCTACGTCGTGGGCCGTCACCACAGCGAGCCAAGGCACTCGACCCCTAGAGCAATTCCCTTGTGTCACTTGGGTTTCAGGAGTCACAACGCGGGATTTCTTGTCGGTGGGTCGAACTACTGTTCGAAGCATGGAAGACGGGTCCCTGCTCGAGGCGATCGCCGAGATGCGCGCCGCCTACGACAGGGTGGCCGCACTCGGGATCGACACGTTGACCCATCCCGAAATGCTGTCGACGCTGGACCCGTGGGAGACCTTGACCCGCCAACTACCCACCCAATCGCACCGGATCATCGCCGGTCTGCAACGTGAAGCCTCCCCGGTCGAGTTGGGTGCCAAGTCGTGGAAGGCCGTGCTGAAGAGTCGGCTGCGGATCTCGGCCAAGGACGCCAAACGCCGCCTGGCCGAAGCCAAGGAGCTGGGACCGCGCACCGCACTCAACGG
>NZ_JAVROT010000005.1:0-4921 GCF_032162605.1 Mycobacterium sp.
CACTGGTCGGCGCCCGCTCCACCGACGTCGACGGCCTCGCCAATGACGTGCTTGGACATCTGTGGCGTTTCGACGTACTGACGCGCCGCGGCAAAGCTGCCGTAGGTGTGCACTGCGTCGTCGAGAAGGCGCTGCTGGAACTCCGGCGAGCGCCAGCCGGAGGTGATGGTCATGGTGACACCGGCCGCGGCGGCGGCGGTGGCAGCGTTCTGGACCGCACTCAACAACCCCGGGTCGAGGCGGCCGATCGCGGGATTCTGCACGTCGAACGGTGTCAACGTGTCCGGGCCGGCCAGGGAACCGTCGCCAGGGTCGGCCGGAGGGTCCATGGCGACGGTATGGTCTGCCAGCCTGATCAGCGGAGCCGGCGGACCGGACGGGTGCAGCCAGCCGAGGGCCAGCGCAGTGGTGGCGACGGCCACCGCAACGAATCGCATGCTGCACTCCTGACTGCGGGGTCTCGGTGACCTCGGCGTCGGTTTTCGACCTTAGTCATCTGTTTTGGCGGCGCATCGTGTCGGTGCGAGCTGAGCAGTCGCGCTCGCCGGCGCGGTGCGGATCAGCTCGTCATGGCGCACTCTCCGAATCCCAAGGTGACGGCTCGCGTCCGAACCCGGTCGAGGAACCGGTGATGGTCCAGGACTTGGTCCATCACCGTGTCGAGCTGGATGGTCGACGAGTTTGGACATTCGACGTCCAGGGCATCACCTTCTGGGCGTTAGGGCGCAGGTGCACGAAGGGGTGCGGCATGGCATCAGGAGTGGAACTCGGCCGGATCGAGACCGACATCCCGGCGAGGATGGATCGGCTTCCTTGGGCCCGCTGGCACTGGCTGATCGTGATTGGGCTGGGAACCGTTTGGATCCTCGATGGCCTCGAAGTAACCATCGTCGGGTCCATGTCCGATGCGCTCAAGTCCGAGGACACCGGTCTGGGGCTGAGCAGCTCGCAGGTAGGACTGGCCGGTGCGGTCTACGTCGCTGGTGCGTGCCTCGGCGCGTTGTTCTTCGGTCAACTGACTGACCGCTTCGGTCGCAAGAAGCTGTTCATGCTGACATTGGGTGTGTACATCGTGGCGACCGTGCTGACGGCGTTCTCGATGAACCCGCTGTGGTACTTCGCCGCCAGGTTTCTCACCGGCGCGGGAATCGGGGGAGAATACGCCGCGATCAATTCGGCGATCGACGAGCTCATCCCGGCCGACTACCGCGGTCGAGTCGACGTCGCGATCAACGGCTCGTTCTGGGTCGGCGCGGCCGGCGGTGCACTGCTGACGATCCCCCTGCTGGATCCGACCGTCGTGGACCAAGCCCTGGGCTGGCGTCTGGCGTTCGGGCTGGGAGCGATCTTGGGCGTCGGTGTCCTGCTGGTGCGCCGCTACGTCCCCGAAAGTCCGCGTTGGCTGTTCATCCACGGCCGCGAGGATGAGGGCGAGCGGATCGTCCGACAGATCGAGGAGACGATCACCGAGGAGACCGGCCAGAAGCTGCCCGCCGTGTCGGAACGGATCACCATCCGGCAGCGCAAGTCAATCGGAATCGGCCTGATCGCCAAGACCGTGTTCACCATGTACCCGCGGCGGACCCTGCTGTGCTTCGCCCTGTTCGTCGGTCAGGCGTTCCTCTACAACGCGTTCTTCTTCACCTACGGCGACACGCTGTCGACGTTCTTCGACGTCGACGAAACCGGGTATTACGTCGCAATCTTCGCGGCAAGTAACTTCATCGGCGCGCTGGCGCTCAGCCCGCTGTTCGACTCCATTGGACGTGTCCGAATGATCGCTGGCACTTACATCGTGTCAGGCGTGCTTCTCGGGGTTGTCGGCTTCTTCCTCGGTTCGTTGACCGCGGTGACACTCACCGCGTGCGGTGCGATCGTGTTCTTCTTCGCCTCGGCCGGCGCGAGCGCGGCCTACCTGACAGCCAGCGAAGTCTTCCCAATGGAGACTCGCGCACTGTGCATCGCATTCTTCTACGCGATCGGTACTGCTGCCGGGGGTATCACCGGCCCGCTGTTGTTCGGCAGATTGATCGAAAATGCCTCGGGCAGTGGCGATATCACCGGTATCGCCACAGGGTATTTTCTGGGCGCTGCGCTGATGATCGTAGGTGGGATCGCCGAGGCATTCCTTGGAGTCAAGGCCGAGGGCCAGTCTCTTGAGGCGATCGCCAAACCGTTGACCGCTGAGGACGATGCTCCCGAGGCGGAGGCGACGGCACAATCGGTCACGACGTGAGCGTCCCGCCCGACTGGGTGGTGCCCGTGATCTGGCGGCCAGCGGCGGGGCCAGATCTTCGAATTGACTGACGCCGAGTGCGAACTCGCCGCTGGGGCAGCACGAGCTCAACATGATCAGCGCCGGCGGCCAAATGGTCGCGACCTTGGCCGCGGTCGCGTCCGGGTCGCCGTGGCCGATGACCTCATCGACCAGCTGGTCACTCTCCTCGGAGATCTCTTGATCCGAGTAACCGATAACGGAGTGGTTCTCATGAATGCCGTTCCTGTAGTCGAAGAGTGAGGATAGCGGTGCACCATCGGCGTCGGCACGGCACGGCACATCGCAGCGCGACGCCACCGTCGTCGATGGACCAGCAGTGATGGCCCGTCCCCCAGATCACCGCTGCTCGCCCACGGGCTTGACACCGTCGCCACCAAGTTCGAGGGCGAGCGCGAGTATCTGAGGACGCGTCGAGGCGTCGTGGAGACCGACGAGAGGCTCGCGAACATGAACTGCGCAAGCAATCCGTTTGTCTGAGGCGATCCGCCTTGGGTTTCTCGAACGCGGGACCGGCGAACTCACCTCAACCCTGGCCGCCCAGACTGCCGTGAATGTCTTCAGCGTGGGTCTGAGGCCGTTGGCTCGACCAAGACGGCAGCCCATTTCTTCGAACTCCTGCACGAAACCCACGACGCCCTAGTCGCTTTGGCCTCAGATCCCGTCGCGACACCGCCTGATCGACTACTACCGGGGAACACGGGAGCCGCCAACCCGCGTTAGTCGCTGGGTGAAGGCAATTACCTATGCGCGAACCGGTGACAGCTCCGTACTGCGACTGCGGGAGCGTGACCTGCCCGAGCCGTGCTCGGGGGAGGTGCGGGTGCGCATCGTGATCTCCGGGGTGAACCCGACGGACTGGAAGCACCGCCGCGGCTCCGGTCTCAGCCAAGAGCTCGAGTTTCCAGAGATCGTGCCCAACCAGGACGGCGCAGGCGTGGTGGACGCCGTAGGTTCGTGGTGGAGGTGGCACCGGGTCAGAACGCAGCGCTCAACGCGGTTGTCGTGTCCCCGCGCGCGTCGATTGCGATCTATGCGAACAACGGTGGCGACCGCCTCGAGCTCGACGTGCGGCCCAACATGGTGCTCAATGCGCGCTACCAGTTCATCCTGTTGTACTCGGTGGGTGAGCGGGCACTGAGCAACGCCCGGGAAGACGTGACGGCGGCAGCTGGGGCGGGAGCGCTCGCAGTCGGTGACGCCGCGGGGTTGCCGTTGCATCGCTTTTCCCTCGATGACACCGCGGCGGCGCACGACGCGGTGGAAAGCGGTGCGACAGGAAAGGTTCTGATCGACGTCGGTGAATGAGGGGCTTCGAGTCGTCGCTATGCTGCCCGCCGAATCAACTGCCTTCACGTCATGACAGCACGATCCGCAACCGCTCCCAACCTCGCACGGTGGACGTCGGCGCTGGCTGCATGCTGGCGTAGTCGAGGCCCCACTCGGGGAAGCGCGTCAGGAGCTCGTCGAGCGCGACCCGACCTTCCAGCCGGGCCAGGTTGGCGCCCAGGCAGTAGTGCAGACCCTTGCGTCGCCAGTTCCGAGCGGCGGAGCCGGGATGGGGGGCGGTCACGTCAAATCGTTCCGTTCTCGCGCAGGGCCGCGATGTGCTCGGGGGGCAGATCGAGGAGTTCGCCGTATACGGCGTCGTTGTCGGTGCCCAGTGCCCGTCCGAGATGGTCTATTCGCCCAGGGCTTTCGCTGAGCAGTGCCACGGGTGCTTGCACGTTGATCGGACCGAGGTCGGGATCGTTGAACTCCACGAACGTGCCGCGCGATCGCTTTCGTAGCTCAAGGTCATAGCCTCGTTCTCTCGTGGTGTCGGCCAGGAGCTTGCGCAGTCGTCCTCGGCCCCGGTTGAGCCTGGATGTGACGGTTCCAACGGGCGTGTCCATGATCTCGGCGATCTCCTTGCACGTGAAACCCGCGACATCGGCGTAGTACACCCGCGATGCGGAATTGTTCGGGCAGCGCCCGCATCGTCGTCTTGATGGTGAGCAAGCCCGCCAAGGCCGGAATCCTTGCCTACGGCGATGGCCCTGTCGCAGCCGCGCTGCTAGTGATCGCCCTCATCTTGGTCACCCATATAGCCGTCAGGCGAGCCGCCGGGGAGAGCCCTGGACCAGCGGAAACGCTGGCTTGGGCAGTCAAAATCGCCGAATGATGCCGAAACGGCGGTTCTTCGATCGAATCCCAATAGTCAAGGCCGACATTGTGATCCAAACCCCAACACAGTTTCTGGCACACACTGAAGGCCAGAGCGCCGATCGGGCCTCGTAGCGCTCGTCTGTCATCCGACTTTCAATGGGATGCTGACGCGCAGTGCTGTCCCGTTTCCTGGGTGACTCGAGATCTTCATCGTGCCGCCGAGCGCTTCGACACGGTCCATCAGGCCGGTGAGGCCAGAGCCTTTGCCTACCTCGGCCCCCCCGATTCCGTCATCGTCAATGGAGAGATGGAGATTGGCGTCGTCAGCATCGACGCGCACGTCAACCTGGCACGCTCGTGCGTGCTTGGCGACGTTGGTGAGCGCTTCGGCGACGACGTAATAGGCGGCCACTTCGGCGGACTCGGGCAACCGTCGATGGACGGCCAAGTCAAGTGTGACCCACACCGCGGAGCGGCGGGCAAGCGCATTGAGTGCCG
>NZ_JAVROT010000006.1:0-7751 GCF_032162605.1 Mycobacterium sp.
ACGTCAACGGCATCGTCCACGTCACCGCCAAGGACAAGGGCACCGGCAAGGAGAACACGATCAAGATCCAGGAGGGCTCCGGCCTCTCCCAGGAGGACATCGATCGGATGATCAAGGACGCCGAGGCCCACGCCGAGGAAGACCGCAAGCGCCGTGAGGAGGCCACCGCCCGCAACGATGCCGAAGCGCTGGTTTACCAGACGGAGAAGTTCATCAAGGAGCAGCGCGAAAGCGAGGGCGGCTCAAAGGTTCCCGAGGAGACGCTGACCAAGGTCGAGGGTGCGATCGCGGAGGCGAAGACCGCCCTCGAAGGCACCGACATCACGGCGATCAAGGCCGCGATGGAGAAGTTGGGCGTCGAGTCCCAGGCTCTCGGCCAGGCGATCTACGAGGCCACCCAGGCCGAGCAGGCCGCAGGCGATAGCGCGGATTCCCGACCGGCTGACGACAACGTGGTGGACGCGGAGGTCGTCGAAGACGACGAGCAGGAGCCCAAGTGACCCACGAGAACGATCCGCAAGAGCCGGTGACCATCACCGACAGACGGCGCGTCGATCCCGAAACGGGTGCGGTTCGTGATCCGGCGTCGACCCCCAGTGGGCCGTCGCCGGTGATGGAGCCTGTTGACGAGGTGGATGAGGCCGCCGAGCTCAAGGCGACGCTGCAACGCGTCAAGGCGGAATACGACAACTACCGCAAGCGGTCCGTACGACAGGAACAGGCTGCCGCCGAACGGGGCAAGGCCTTCGCAGCAACGCAGCTGCTGCCCGTGCTCGACGATCTCGAGCGGGCGCGCCGCCACGGTGACCTGGAGACGGGTCCACTGAAGTCGGTCGCCGACAAGCTCACTGCCGCACTGCAGGCCATCGGACTGGTGGCCTTCGGTGTGGAGGGCGACCCCTTCGACCCGTCACTGCACGAGGCCGTGCAGAACGAGGGCGAGGGCACCAACCCGGTGATCGGGACCGTGATGCGCCAGGGCTACCGGCTCGGGGAAGGCCCCGTGCTCAGGCACGCGATGGTAGGCGTCGTCGATTCCGTGCCCGACACGACCGAGAATTCGGACGCCGGTGGCGCGCAGATCGGCGCCGACAACTCAGAATCAAGTCAGTAAGCGCCGAACGTGATGCAGAAAGGTGAGGAGGTGACGCGGCATGGTCCAGCGAGAATGGGTTGAGAAGGACTTCTACAAGGAACTCGGCGTCACCTCCGATGCCAGCGACGACGAGATCAAGCGCGTCGCCCGCAAGTTGATGGCTGAGAACCATCCCGACCGCAACCCGGACGACGTGAAAGCCGAAGAGCGGTATAAGGCCGTGGGTGAGGCCAAGGACGTCCTCTTGGACAAGGCCAAGCGCAAGGAGTACGACGAGACCCGGCGCTTGTTCGCCAACGGCGGCGGTCGCCGGTTCAGCGGTGCCGGCAGCGGCGGCAACTTCGGCAACTTCGGCGGCGACGGAGTCGAATTCAACCTCGGCGACCTTTTCGACGCCGCCCCGCAAACGGGTGGCGCCAACATCGGCGACCTCTTCGGTGGACTGTTCGGACGCGGTGCACAACAGCCGCGGCCCAGCCGTCCGCGCCGCGGAAACGACCTGGAGACCGAGACGGAGCTGTCGTTCCTCGAGGCCACCAAGGGTGTGGCGATGCCGCTGCGGCTCACCAGCCCGGCGCCGTGCACCAACTGCCACGGCAGCGGAGCCCGCCCGGGCACCAGCCCCAAGGTGTGTCCAAGCTGCAACGGCGCTGGCGTCATCAACCGCAACCAGGGCGCCTTCGGGTTCTCCGAACCGTGCACCGAATGCCGGGGCAGTGGCTCGATCATCGAGGAGCCGTGCGACGAATGCCACGGCACGGGCGTGACGACCCGCACCCGCACCATCAACGTGCGCATACCCCCCGGCGTCGAGGACGGTCAACGCATCCGCCTGGCCGGCCAGGGCGAGGCCGGCCTGCGCGGCGCGCCTTCCGGCGACCTGTTCGTGACGGTGCACGTCCGGCCGGACAAGGTGTTCGGCCGCGACGGCGACGACCTCACCGTGAGCGTTCCCGTCAGTTTCCACGAACTCGCCTTGGGCGCAACGCTTTCCGTGCCGACGCTCGAGGGCAAGGTCGGGGTGCGGGTGCCGAAGGGCACGTCCGACGGCCGGATCCTGCGGGTTCGCGGACGCGGGGTGCCCAAGCGTGCCGGAGGTCATGGCGATCTGTTGGTCACCGTCAAGGTCGCGGTTCCGCCGAACCTCGAGGGTGAGGCAGCCGAGGCGCTCGAGGCCTACGCCAAGGCCGAGCGGGCAGGCGGCTTCGATCCGCGGGCCGGATGGGCCGGTGCGTAATGAGTGCCAAGCGGAACCATGACGAGGCCCGGACGTTCCTGATCTCGGTGGCCGCCGAGCTGGCGGGTATGCACGCGCAGACGCTGCGTACCTACGACCGGCTCGGCCTGGTCAGACCGCAGCGCAGTTCCGGCGGCGGGCGCCGCTACTCACAGCACGACGTCGACCTGCTCCGCGAGGTGCAGCGGCTGTCGCAGGACGAGGGCGTCAACCTCGCGGGCATCAAGCGCATCATCGAGCTGACCAATCAGGTCGAGGCGCTGCGCTCGAGAATGCGCGAGATGGCCGACGAGCTGGACCGACTGCGGGCCAACCAGCGCCGCGACCTGGCCGTGATGCCGAAGAGCACCGCGTTGGTAGTCTGGCAGCCGCGCAAGGGCTCCCGCTAGACCACCTTGATCGAGAACCGCGCCTTCTCCGGCTTGCCCGCGACGGCGAAGCGGTAGTTGCCCCGGCGCAGCGAGTCGGTCGGGGCGGCCATCGGCTCGATGCCGACGACGTCGTCGTTGCTCGGTGCGAACAGTTGCGCGGCCGGGTAGCCCTTCTCGAACTTCACCTCGATGCGCCGGTCGCCACCCGAGAGGGCGAACACCGAACCGTCGGGCACCTGGTCGAAGCCGTCGTCGTACACGGTGGTCTTCAGCGGTTCGGTGGAACCGGTCCAGTCGGCGCTCGCGCCGGTCGGAATTCCCCAGTTGTCCACCGGAAGGTGGCGCATGGTCGGGGTCTGCAGCAGCCACTCCTCGCGTGGGGCGCCGGGAACCCTCAGATACGGGTGATATCCGAAGCACAGCGGCACGGACGCCGCGGTGGTCGGCATCACGGTGGTCTCGATCGTCAGCGTGCGATCGGTGAGCGTCACCTGCTGCGTCAGCACGTGGGGAAAGGGGAACGACGCGAGAAGCCGCGGCCTGCCGCCGTAGTCGAGGACGGCCTTCAGCGAGTTCTCGGACCTTTCGGTCACCAACCAGCCGGGATATGCGGCGAGGACGCCGTGGATCGGCACGCCGTGCTCGTCACTGCGCACGCCGCCGGTGCCGGCAGTCAGCGACACGACGGCGCCGTTGATGCCATACTTGCTGGCGCTCAACCGGTTTGCCCACGGATACAGGATCGGGATGCCCATGGTCTTGCCCGCGGTGATGTAGGCGTCGAGGCCGCGGCGCTGGCCGAGGAACTCGTCCTCACCGTCGTTGAGCGAGGTGACGACCATGCCTGCCAGCGGTACGACGGACGCTGTCAGCGACGACGACGGGTCCTGCAGCGTGACGGTCTCGAACTCGGACATGTCGGCGATTCTGTCACGCTCAGCTGACGAGTGGATCGTGTTGGATGCTGTGCGCGTTCGCGCCCTTGGCGATGAGGGCGGCCTTCGTCGCCGCGACCATCTGCGGCCCACCGCACACCAGGATCTGACGATCGCCCCAGCTCCCGTACCTCGTCACCACCTCGGGCAGCGTGCCGGTCTGGCGGACGTGCAACCCGCGGGGTGGCTCGACGTCGGGATAGTCGGCGGCCCACGGCGGGTTGGTGGAGTATTCCGATACCGGGGTCACCGACAGCCACGGGTTCGTCGACGCGACCTGCCAGAGTGTCCTCAGATCGTAGAGGTCACACGGATAGCGTGCGCCGAAGAACAGGTGCACCCGCGGGTTCACGCCAAAGCGGCTGAGATCCATGATGATCGACCGCAGCGGAGCAAGGCCGGTTCCGCCAGCCACCATCAGCACATCGCCGCCGTTGCGGTCGACGTGCATCGCGCCGTGGGGATTGGACAGACGCCACCGATCGCCCGGCTTCGTCTCACCGACGATCGCGGTGCTGACCATGCCGCCCGCGACCGAGCGCACGTGGAACTCGATGGCGCCACTGCGGTCGGCGGGGATCGACGGGCTCAGGTACCGCCAGCGTCGCGGCCACTGTGGCACCTGAACGGTGACGTACTGGCCGGGATGGAAGTAGAGCGCGTTGTCCAGCTGCAGCCGGACCATCGAAACGTCGCGGGTCGCCCGGAGGTGTTCGACGACGGTGCCGTCGCGGAAGGGCGGACCCTTCTCGGCGTCGGCCGCTCCCCGCATGATCCCGATGATCAACCCGACGGCTTGCTCGGCGGTCTCGGCAAGCCGGACGTCCCATCGATCGATCAGATGGCTCCGCAGCGTGGTGATCAGCGCGTCTTGCATGCTGTCGTAATGGCGTTGTGTGACACCGTATTTGCGGTGGTCGCGGCCCAGCTGCGCCAGGAACGCGACGGGTTCTTCTGCGCGCTGCTCGATCAATTCCCCGAGCAACCACGTCATGGCCTTGGCGAACACGCTGCGCTGATGGTCCATGTCGGGCGGGAACAGGTCGCGGATCGCGGTGTCGATGGCGAACCAGCGGGTGTAGAAGCGCCGGATCAGCTCGGAGGAGTCGTTCTGCGGGTCGACCGCGGCACGTAGTGTCGCCAGCGCGTCGCGGTCGTCGATTCCCACGTCTTCGGAGTGTAAGTCAGGTTTGTGAGAGAGCGCCCGCCGAACGGGGGCTGATCTCAGAGTCCGTGAAGGCCCTTGTACAGCACCAGCGCGCCGAGGACGACCAGGATGCCCGCGACGAGGGTGGCATGCTGCGCCTGCATCCAGTCCCTCAACCGGACCAGCGGCTGATCCAGGCGATCGCCCGACACCGCGTACGCCAGGATGGGGAGCGCGACCGTGGAGGCGGCGATCGCGACGTAGTACCCGAGGCCCAGCGTTGCGCCCGCCCGGCCCAGCCCCTCGGTGCCGATCGCCAGACCCGCTGCGGCACACATGAACAGCACCTTGGGGTTGACGACGACCAGGACCATTGCGGTCACGGCAGCCCTGGCCGGGGTGATCTTGGCGAAGCTGCTCATCCACTTTGGTGAATGCTCGGAGCGCGTGCGGGTGAGCCACTTGTAGATGCCGAACACGATCAGCGCGCCGCCGGCGACGATGCGCACCCACGACGCCCAGCTCGGCGGCTTGTCCAACCCGCCGCCGAGGCGGCTCGACACCTCGACGAAGACCTGGGTCAGCACGGCCAATCCGACGACCCAGCCGACCAGGAAGGCCAACCCCGTCGGCCTGGGGCGTGGCGAATGCAGGACCAGCACCGCAGGAATGATCGACAGCGGTGACAGCGCGACCACGAGGGCCAGGGGAATCAGTTCGGCCAGCATCGCCGTCAACCTAGCAAGCGCAGGTCGATTGTTGTCTTCATCCTTCAGAACGGGGTCTGGATGGCGCTCGCGGCCCACGAAACCGCATTTTGAACCTGACCGAATCCCCGGACGGTTTGCGCAATCGCAGACTCAGCTCGGGTTTGCTGTGTATCCTCCTCCCCGACCCAGCAGTCGTGCTGGTCGTCTCCCAGGGAGTTCGACATGCTGCTCCGTCGCGTGAAATCAATTCTCACCCTCGTCGTCATCGTGTCGATGGCCACGATGACGTTGAGTTGCTCGTCGCATCCTCGGGAAGTGGTCAATCCGCCGCCGGGGGTCAACGCCGGATCGGACGGCAAACCCGCACCCTTCCGCGAGCCGGTCCGGCTGTCGAGCAGGGACGGCGTCCTCGAAGTCCGGCTGTCGGCTCATCAGGGCACGGTCAACCTCGACACCGTCTCCGAACCCGTCACCAACTTCCTGGTCTTCGGCTACGACCTGATCAAGGGGACCAGTTCGGACGGATCGACCAAGGGGGACAACCTCTATCCCGCGCCGACACTGCGCGTCGACCCTGGCCAGCGGCTGATCGTGCACTTCGACAACGACCTTCAAGGTCTGAGCATCCAGGACTACTACGACCCGGCAATGACCCCCAAGGGCGGCGAGGTGCCCATCTACCCGCCGACGCTCACGGAGTCGCCGCTCAACCTGCACACCCACGGCCTGCACGTGAGCCCGTCGGGCAACGCCGACAACGTGCTGCTGTCCATTCCGGCCGGGATGGGCAACACCTATACCTACGACGTACCGAAGACCATGCCCAACGGGCTGTACTGGTACCACAGCCACCGCCACACGTTGACTGCGCAGCAGACCTATTTCGGGCTGGCCGGGCTGCTCGAGATCGGTCGACCCGACGGCAACCTGCCACTCGTCACGCAGAACGACATCCCGGTGCGCGACATGGCGATTCAGTACAACTACGTATTCGACCGCAACGGCAAGGGCCATCAGCTGAACAACTACAGCTGGCCGCAGTTCGTGAGCACGCTCAAACCGCCCGAGGGTTCACAGCTGGCCGACGGTACCTACCAGCCGAGCCTGGCCCCGGTGAACATCGCCGACACCGCCATGGGGGCCAAGTACGTCACGCCGTGGTGGGCTGGCCCGCTGTCGCCGAAGAACAACCGCGGTCAGACTCAGTTCATGCCGTCCAACCTGATTGCGTTCGACAGCGGAGGCGAGAAGGTCGCCGAGAATCCCGCGCTGCCGGAGAACCAGCGCGACGTTCAGTTCACCGTCAACGGTCAGTTCCAACCGGAGCTGAAGATCAAGCCGGGTCAGACGGAGATCTGGGTGGTGGCCAACATCAGCGACATCGCCTACATGACACTCAGGTTGACCGAGACCGCGACGGGCAACCACCCGAAGTTCTCCATCGTCGGACAGGACGGCAACCCGTACACGCAGGTGCAGCGGCCCGTCTACGGAGACGGCACCACGCTCGACGTCCCGCCGGCGTCGCGGTACGCCATCGCGGTCACGATGCCCAAGCAAGGTGACCTGGTCCTCGAGTTTCCGCCGGATCCCAAGGCCAAGGAGATCGCCGATCCCGGTGTGCTGTACACGAACAACGGCACCAAGAATTCGCCTGCGGTGCTCGGCAAGTTGACCGTGGATCCGAAGTACATCAGCTATGCCGACGGCTTCTTCGTATTCCCGACCCAGACCTTGATCCGTGCTACGCCGGACACCAGCGGCGAGGGCCGGACCACGGCCTTCGAACCGGGTCAGAACCTCGACGCGTACACCTCCTTTGTGGACACGTCGGTGATGACGCCCGCGGTCACCAGGGCGATGACGATCAGCGACACCATCGGCGGCGACAAGGCCAGCAACAACGACCCCAAGGCCGTCCTGTACATGTTCGACCCTGCCGCGTTTCCGAACGTCCCGTTGATCCAGCCGCGACTCAACACGGTGGAGGAGTGGCGGATCACCAATTTCAACAACGATGCGCATCCGATGCACATCCACGTCAACGACTTTCAGGTCACGGCGATCGACGACCCCAACCGGGGCAAGACGGGCGTTCAGCCGTGGGGCCTGGACAACGTGAACGTCCCTGCGCCGATATTCGACGACAACCACGTGGTGACCACTCCCGCGTCGCTGACGCTGCGGCAGGAGTTCCTCGAGTTCGCAGGCACCTACGTGATCCACTGCCACCGGCTCAACCACGAGGACAACGG
>NZ_JAVROT010000007.1:0-4651 GCF_032162605.1 Mycobacterium sp.
CCGATCGAGGTCAGCCGCCCGGACAGCTCGGCGTCGACGACACGCGCGCATAGTCGAACATGACACCAGTCGACATTTCCGACAACTCATACTCGCCGTTTTCGACAGTCCGTACTCGCCGATTTCGGCAGACTGTTCGCGCGTTCCGCAACCGCAGGCGATCAATATCCAGGAAGTGACCCTGCCAGGAAGCCGGACCATGTCTCCATACCTGAATGTGGCGACACCCGAACCGTTCGTTGTCGTCAAAAATCGACCCAGAACACGCGGACAGCTAACGCCGAAACCAAAATAAGGCACGGTCACGATGGACTATTCAAGGGTGGAGCTAAGGGGATTCGAACCCCTGACCCCCACACTGCCAGGAGCAGGCAAGTTCGCTGAACAGGCTGTTTAGCAGGAAGAACACCGTGTTGTCGACGTAGTTTGGCGCGCAACTGTCGTCAGCGTTGTCGTCAAATCTGTGGTCAAGCGACCAACAACCTCAGGACGTGAAGTGGACGGTCACCGTTGGGCCGACTCGTCCACCTTCCAGCGTCCGGCAAGCAAATTTGCCGATAACATGCACGCCTCGGGCGCCCCCGACTCACAATGCCGAAGTCAACTGCGGAAGCATCAACTCGGAGGAGTCGACGTGCGGCACTCACTCGCGGCGATAGGGGTTGCAACAGCCGCGGCATTGTCCGCAGCACCGGCTTACGCCGAGCCCGGTCCCGACCCACACATGCCGAACATGCAGAGCGGTTACTGCCCCGGCGGCGGAATGGGATCGCAGATCTCGCTCGCCTACTGCGACGGGGTGCCCTACCCCGACGGCTCCTACTGGCACACAATCCAATACGGAGCCCCGATGATCGGGCACCCATATGGACTTCTCTCGCCGGGCCTTCAGTGTGTTGTAGGTGGCGGAGCGGTCCCCCAGCCAGCCCCACCTGGCGCGTGCGGTGGGGCCGTTCCACCGCCACCTCCGTAACAGAACCCGCGACTCGATGCGCCCACCTGTGCGGCGCCAGCCGTTCGTGCGGCACCGTTCCGCTGGTATGAACTATTTACGCTGCACATTGGACCACGGAAGAACTCGACACTGATACCGCTGCATCTTCGACACGTTTGCGTGCTGCCTGTTTGCCGGTGGGCCCACGTTCTCAAGGCTTGCGGTAGCCCTGGTCCGTGACCGTGTTGCGGGCGGCCTTCAAGTAGTCCTCGATCAGCTGTCCGTGCTGCGCGGTTGGCCACGCCAGCCGCACCTCGTTGGGGGCGACGTCGGTCAACAGCATCCATGTGATGTCGGCGCGCTGGTAGTACATGGCCACCGACTGCGGCACGACGCTGAAACCCTCACCCGCAGCGACCCTTTCGAGCTTCTCCTCGACGCTGCGCGGCTCGCGGGTCACGACAAGCGGCGTGCTGTGTAGGGCCGCCCACTCCGGGACGGCATTCGGATGCTGCAGCAGCCGCTCACCGACCAGCTCGTGCACGCTGACGCGGTCGCGGCCCGCGAGCCGATGGGCCACGGGGACGACCGCGACCTGCGGCTCGGTGAACAGCAGCCAGCTGGACAAAGCGGTGAGGTCGATGGGCATGCGGACGTAACCGATGTCGACCCGCCCGTCACGCAGCACCCGCACCTGATCCGTCCAGTCGGTGCGCAGGACGTCGACGGTCAGCTCCGGGTGCGACGCCGCGAACGCCCGCGCCGGCTCACTCACGGTCAGCCCGGGCATGAACCCGATCGTGAATGTCCTGATCTTCCCGCCGAGGCGGGCCACCCGGCGGTGCGTCGCCTGGGCATCGGCCAGTAGCCCCTGGGCATCGGTCAGAAGCTGTCGGCCTGCGTCGGTCAACCGGGTGCCCGCCCGGCCTCGCTCGAATAGCTGAGCAGTGAGATCGTGCTCCAGCGAACGGATCTGGCGCGTCAGCACCGGTTGCGCGACGTGCAATCGCTCGGCGGCCCGACGGTAGTTCAGCTCCTCGGCTAGCACGACGAAGTAGCGGACCTTGCGCAGATCGAGATCCATGGGCCTCCCTCCGCAACGCTGATACCCGGAGAGTATCGAATGTGCTCACAAAGGTCTCAGCGAATGGGATGGACTGCCGCACCGGCCCGTGTTGAGCGGAGTGCAACGGAAAGGAGCACAACCATGACTGAACCACTGGCTCGACACATAGAGGGCACCACCGCACTGGTTACCGGAGCCAACCGTGGGTTGGGGATGGCGTTCGTGCATGCATTGCTCGACCGGGGCGCGGCGAAGGTCTACGCAGGTGCGCGCAATCCAGGCACCGTCGACGCCACCGACGCGCGCGTCGTGCCGGTGCAATTGGACATCACGAACTTCGACGACATCGCCGCGGCCGCCCGTGACTGGAGCGACGTGTCGCTGCTGGTCAACAACGCGGGCGCCATGCTGCTGGCGCCGTTTCTGTCCGCGCCGGACATGTCGGCCGCCCGCACCGAGATGGAGACCAACTACTTCGGAACCCTGGCGATGGCGCGGGCGTTTGCGCCGATTCTGCGCGCCGCCGGCGGCGGCGGCCTTGTCAACGTGCTGTCCGTGGTGAGTTGGTACGCCTCACCGTTCAACGCCTCCTACTGCGCATCGAAGTCCGCCGAGTGGGCGTTGACCAACGCGCTGCGGGTGGAGCTGCGCGCCCAAGAAACCTTGGTCGTCGGGGTGCATGCCGGGTTCATCGATACCGACATGGCTGCCACCGTCGACGATCCCAAAATCTCGGCGCAAGAGGTCGCGGGGCAGACGCTCGACGCGATCGAGCAGGGGCGGCCCGAAGTGTTGACCGACGAATGGACCCGCCACGTCAAGAACTCCGTCACCACCGACCAGGACAGCCTTTACCCCGTCGTTCAGCGCAGCTGGGATGCCGGCGAATCACCCTGGAAACGCTGATCCGGCAGCCGCTGGGAGGCATTCCTCAACACCTCTGGCCGTGGCGATGAGCTCTACGAATACGATCTGCTCGCCGTCGATGTGGCGGTCACCGACGACGATTCCGCCCACGATTTAGCGCCTTCGGGGCGCGAGTGACCGTCGGCTGGCCAGGGCGGTGGCGACTTCCCACAGAACCACACCGTGAGACGCAATCATTTCACCTGGCTGACCTGCGTTGGCACCTCGCTGCAGGGGCTCGAACCCAAAAGCAACGGATTTACGATCCGCGCTTCTTGGAAGGTCCGACGGATGCCGGTTAAGCATTGCTGCACAAAGGATTTCATCGCAAGTGCATCACCAACGCCGCCGGGCGATTCTTGCCGTTTCTCGGACATATCCGCCGAATAATCGTCGACTGCCTACGAGCTCGTGTCGCTCAGTGAATCGTCAGTACGGCGCGCGCGCCCGTGGATGCCGGGCCAGTCTCAGGCCTGCCGATCCGCCTACCATTGGATCGCCCAACCCGCTCGCGCGCGTCCGATCCACTTGCGCGAGCTCACGACTTTCGCTGGGCTATGAGCCTGCGAATCCGCGTTCCGCCGCGGTCTAGTGATCTCAAACGTCCTGCTCAACAACAATTTGCAGATCAACCGGTTACGTGGCGTTCGGCTCGGTCTCCAGCCCGGGTTCGCCCAGTTTGGCGCGTATGGCGCCCCAGGGATCGGCGTATCGGCCGGGCTTGTTGTAGTAGGCCGCTCTGCGTCTGAGGATCTCGCGCGCCACCGGGGTGAGAAGCCGCATCGGGTAGCGTTTCCAACCCGTGATGGCACGCATCTCGGCCAGCATGTCCGGCCACGAATGATGCTGGAATGACAACGCCTGCTGAGCCCGGGTGACGTCCATCCAGTAGCTGGGATACCAGTCGTCGTCGCGCTCCGGGTTGCCGGGCCGTCCCACAGGCAGCAATCCGGGCATGCCCTGGGCGGCTACCGCGGCCGATGCCGTCTGACCAATGAGCAAGAGGTGTGAGTCGTCGCCGGCGATCAACAGAATCTCACCCGCGACGTCTGCCGTGGTGGCCGCCGCGAACGCGGTTGCGACGTCGCGGACATCGACGGTATGGACCCGCCCATCGGTCGGCAGGAGGCTTGAGAAGTACATCAGGTCAGAGGTGAAGGGCATGGCCGAGGGATCCACGCTGTAGATGCCGCCGAGTCGTAGCACCACCCACTCCAAGTTCGACGATCGAACCAGTTGCTCGGCTTCGAGTTTGTGGCCGCCGTACAGCTCGCACGGCTGCGGCGGGGTGTCTGCGCAGACCCTGTCGATGAGACTGGGATTGGGGGCGCCGTAGACGGCGCCGCTTGACGCATGTACAAAGCGGGGGGTGTTCGGTTGGGCTTCAGCAGCGCGCACCAAAGCCGCGGTGGCGTCGACGTTCACCCTGCGGGCCAGTTTGGCGTCGCGGTAAGCCATTGGCGGGATGATGGCGGCCAAGTGAATGATCGCGGCGGGGGACACCTCGGACACCACACGGTCAACCTGTGAAGGGTCTGTCAGATCCACCCAGCGGGTCTCCACACCGGGGGGCAGCGATTTACCTGCCTTGTGATGGGCGGTGGCCACCACTTGCCAGCCGTCGGCCGCGAACCGTTCGAGGGTCGCCGACCCGACGAGGCCGAACGCGCCTGTGATGAGAACGGTCTGTGACACAGTTGTTCCCCCGACCACCGAGAGTCGGATCCTATCCGACCTCGACGGGA
>NZ_JAVROT010000008.1:0-8258 GCF_032162605.1 Mycobacterium sp.
GCCTGGGCACCCTGCTCGCGCTCAATCTGGTCACCGCAGGCTATGGGCAGTCTGCGTTCATCGGAATCGGTGGCGACCCGATCCTGGGTACCACCACCCTGGACGCGGTCCGCACCCTCGACGCCGATCCCCGCACAGACGCGATCGTGCTGGTGGGCGAGATCGGGGGGACCATGGAAGAGGATGCCGCTGAGCTGATCGCCGGCATACATAAACCAGTGGTGTCCTTCATTGCCGGGCGTAGCGCTCCGCTCGACCGCCGCATGGGTCACGCAGGTGCCATCGTCACCGGCCACCGCGGCAGTGGTCAGTCCAAGGTCGACGCACTGACCCAGGCGGGAGCTGTCGTGATCGACGTCCCCAGTCAGTTGGAACACGCTCTGCAAAACTTCGGAGTGACGCCGATGGCGGCACGGAGTTGCACCTGAGAGGTACTGCCCGCGCCGGGCGCTCTCGGCTACCCAGATCACTCGAGACGCCCGCAACGATCCCATGCCGCTCTTGCTAGATTTCATTGACCATGTGGGAAAGGGGACAGGCGTGAGCACGGCGCGTTTCGGCGCAACAGAGCTACCCCGTAACGAACAGGTCGCCGGTACGCAGACGATCGCTCGGGCACTATCCGTGCTGGGCGTGTTGCGCGACGCCGGGAGCGACGTCGGAGTCATCGAGCTGGCGCGGGCACTGGACCTGCACGCGAGCACGGCTCACCGGATCCTTCGGGCGTTGGTCGCCGGGGGGTATGCCGTGCAGAACGCGCAAACCGAACGTTATCGCTTGGGACCTGCGGCTTTTCTGCTCGGGCGTGCGGCGGAACGCACCCTGGGATTCGATCAGGCGATGCCGCTGCTGGAGCAACTCGCGGAGTTTACCGGAGAGTCGGTGAACCTGGTCATCCGCGACGGCGACGAGGGGTTGGTCGTCCTGCGGGTCGAGTCTGAGCAACCGTTGCGATTCATCCAACCGGTCGGCGCGCGGATCCCGCTGTACTGCACCAGCACCGGCAAAGTATTGCTCGCGTTCGCCGGCGACCTGCATGAGGAGGTGGCTCGGCTCGGCGAGCTGATCCGACTGACACCGACGACGATCATCTCACCGCGGGAGCTGCTGCGCGACCTTGAAGAGACTCGGGAACGCCGGTTCAGCATCAACAGGGGAGAGCGAGTCCCTGGCGTCTATGGCGTTGCTGCTCCCGTCCCGACTACGGACGGGATCGTGACCACCGCGCTGGCCGTCCAAGGCCCCCGGATCCGGATACCCGATGATCGGGTCTCGCAGCTGGGACTGCTCGTGATCGAGACGGCCCAGGCGATCGCCGCCATCATGCCCTCGGGCTACCAACTCTGAGGTGGCCTGTTGCCGCTCGTGTTCGGCTGCGTCTGCACTGCATTTGCTTCCATAGTCGGTGGGGGCGACGGGTTTTGGCACCGCTCTCGTTGCGACACCGCTGATGTTGTTGGTGGGATTGCTGGGGCCAGAGCCAGGGCGAGGACACCGTAGAAGGCGCTGGGCCAAGCACCGTCCCCGAGCGTCACCGCACAGCTTGTACACCGCTCAGCGGGGACATCACCTCGATGTCGCGGCTGCTGCATCCGCGTGAGAGATCGTTCAGCGGTGCCGACAATCCCTGCAGGATCGGCCCGAGCGCCACGGCGCCGCCGAGGCGCTCGGCGATCGGTATCCGATATTGCCGGCGCCAAGGTTGGGGAAGACCAGGACGTTGGCCTCGCCGGCCGCGTCGGAGCCGGGAGCCTTGGCGGCAGCGACCGAGACAACCGACACGCAAGAGTTGCTTCGCCGCGAACGTCAATCCCGTTGCGCAGCGCGGCGCCGCGGCGATAACCTGCGCCCAGAACCCGGCGTCGTGGCGACCCAATCGCCGCTGAGTAACAACTTGACGCGCTTGTCGCCGTCGAGGACGGCCGGCAGTACCTCGAATCCGTGATCTCGGGGGTACGCTCGGTGCTGCTGCTTCCAGCGTGATCGCCCCAGAAGACTTGGGCAGCAGGAAGATCGCCATCATCTGACGCTAACGCCTGGCGAACGCCCTTTCCGCACAACTTTGTGTGCCGCGGTCGGTATGCGATGCCGCCGAGTCGGCATTGTGCGGCTCGTAAGGGTTTCTGTGCAGCGCGAGCTCCGGTTACGGCATCTGCCAAGCGCTGAACGCGTTCCGTCAGCGTGGCTGTGTGGTCCCGCCGCGCGGGATCCACTCCTAGCCGGGTGGTCGGTGACCGATCACGTGCTCAGCGAGCTGGTCACCGATGCGCTGGCCCAGGCGGTCGCGGTGCGCGGCGGCCAGGTGGGGGGCACGATCATGCGTTCCGACCGCGGAACCAGCCAGTACGCCGCACGCGCGATGGGCCAGGCCTGCGTGCGCTGATGCAGGGCTACGTCGATCGATGGGTGCCACCGGGATCTGCTGGGACAACTGCGGTGCGGAGTCACTATGGTCGACGTTCAAACCGAGCAATAGCGTCAGCTGCCGCGATCGGTTTCCGTGGCATCGCATAACTGTGAATTTCTGTCCCCAAATGGCCGCCATGGCAGGCTCGGATCATGGCATTCACCATCTACGTGCGCGGCCCGGCCGAACAAGGCATTCAACCGCCCAACCCGCACTTCGAAACCTATGACTTCATGGACAGCGCCCGCTACGAGATTCTCCCGAGCGGCGTGCTCATCGTTGACACGGATGGGGCGGGGAGCTGCTGGGTGCTTGCTCCGGATCGGTGGCAGTGGATGAGGACCAGCCAGCACCTGCCGAACGAGCACGGTCACGCAGGCAAGGGTCAAATAGGCGCTAACTCGGGGTGGTCCGACGGCTCGGTGGTGACGATCCCCGGGGTGCCGACTACCTGACACCCCACGAAAGCCTCCTCGAGGCCCTACCAGCCCCAAGAACCTCCGGTCGTCCTTAGCGGGGCGCCCGGCAGCCGATCACGGTGTGCGCGCAGCAAGGCTGACCGTGCGCTAATGCGGCGCGCCGCAATGGGTCCCAGGCCCTTCGACGGGCCCCCGGTGCTGCTGTTGGGCGGTGTCGCGAACCCAATGCAACTGCCTTAGTAACCGCGGTTGTCATCGTGGCTTATCCACCGGGCACATAGCACGACCGATACGTGATAATCGGGGTACGCATTGAGTCTGGGAATGCCGTGCCCTGGCAACAAACTCATCGACGACCACGCCCGACAACCCTGGCACCGCTCCTGGGCGAGCGACAATTCCACACGACCACCTAGCGACCGGACCTGCCGACTAATTGGCAGGTGTTATGACAAATTTTTGGCAGCGCGGTCATCGCCCAATGGAGTTCGGGCACCTCTTGACAACGTCCTCGACGCGGGTCACGCTACTTGGGCGTCGGACAGCTTATCGGCGTTGGGTTACGTCGTTCAAAGCACTACGATCCTTGGGGTCTATGGCCCGATTCCGATGGCGGCCGAGCCGCATTAGGTGTCCTTCTTCGTCCGGCGACAACAGAACCGTGGGCCACTCCTATGAGCTTCTATGTCTTCAAACTCGACAAGCTTTGGATCGACCAAACCCGAGGCAAGATTCCCGACGAGGACGTGGTGACGTTCACGGTCTTCGTTGACCAGTTGGACCGAGGACACGGCTCCGGGAAATTCGACGCGATGACGACGGGTAGCGCGGCGTCGACAACGGACGGGGCAGCCGACGGCGGTCTCGCCTACCCTGCCGGGAACCTCTTCAACATGTCGAAGAACTGGAGACTAGGTCCGCTGGAGGTCAGGTATGGCGAAAACGTCAGCGTCGTCTATACCGGTACGAACACCAGCGACGAACAGTTGAGCAGCCTCGACACCCAAAAGCAGGACGATCTTGAAATCAAGATTCTCGACTATGTCGCCAAGAAGTACGTCGAACTGATCCTCGGCGGTGCTAGCGACATTGGCAGCGCGCTATCCGGCGCATTCAACCAGGTCTTCAAAGATCCAATCGGAGCACTGCTCGACTATCACCACCTCGGGCCCTGCAACGGCGTGGTCTTCTCGGGCGTCGTACCGTTCACCGGCGAAGGACTGGACAGCCTTGATTCCGTGGCGATTCCCCAGACCGCCAACGCCACGCCGCCAATGCCGGAGCAATCCACGACATCATTCACGAATACCTACACCGATGTCGCGACGCACGACCCGCAAATCTGCGGTCCGACTGCCTCGACGCGGGTCACGTTCTCGGTCTTCAAGCTGTCCTTCATCTCCGTCACCTGGGCTATTCAAGGTCGCTTTCCGTCCACTTTCGGCGGTCAGTACGGTCCCGGTCTGCGACAGTATGGCCAACCGGGAACGACGATCAGCATCAAAACGCTCCTTGGCATACGGCCGTAACCCCGCTTTCACCGCAGGCCGCGCACTGCGGGACTAGACAGGAGAGTCATGTCCAACCCTTTCAATTTTCAAAATCTGCACAAATTGCCGTCGAAGAACGCCGCTCTTACGGACAAGATAAAGTTGGCACCAGACAACCTAATTCTCGCAAGATCGCAGGAGAACGAACAGCCAGCCTTGTTCGCCGAGAATTATGGCGGCGGCACCGCCATTTTGGCTGAAAGTTCGGACACCGGAGTCGCCGTCAGCGGATTCAGCGTCAAGGGGATTGGCGTTCTCGGACGGGTCCTGGAGACGGATGGACTCGCCGGTTCGTTCCACGGAACGGTCCATGTCGACGGCGACATCAAGGTGACGGGAAACATCGAGGTGGGTAGCGACGTCATATTGATGCCAGGCGGGGCCGACTACGCAGAGGCGCTGACGACGACCGACCCCTTGGTCGAGGCCGGCTTGGTGGTCGTGCTGGGCCAAGACGGTGAAGTGCATCCTTGCGACCGTGACTACGACACGGCCGTCGTCGGTATCGTTTCTGGTGCTGGCGGCGTCAACCCGGCGATGGTGCTAGACAGGCACGAGGACAGTGCACACGTGGCGATGATGGGCAAAGTGTGGTGCCAGGCCGACGCGGACGCTGCTCCCATTCGTCCCGGCGACCTCCTCACCACGTCTGCAATTCGTGGACACTGCCGCAAAGTAACCGAGCCTGCCCGCGCTTTCGGGTCAGTCATTGGGAAGGCATTGACGCCGCTCAGCGGTGGACGGGGTCTCATTCGTGTCCTCGTAAGCCCCCACTGACGATGGTCTAGTAGCTTTGCCCGCCAACGTGTTTCAGCATCGATACGCGCCAGAACGGACATCGGACTCCGCGTCACGACGACACCACCCCGAGTCGCGTCCACGTTCAGCCGTCCCATCGCGCCGCCCCCATCCAGGTGCGCACCAGCGCGAATGATCAGTGAGCCGACGACGGGGTGGTCGAAAGCTTCTGCCACAGTCGGCAATCCGACGCCGCGACAGGACCTTGGCCTCGGGGTGCCGAATCCCAGTTCGACGACCCGGTCGTCGGAACTGGATGGCCCGGTCCGAATCTCCACGCCAGCGGTCATGGGTTCGATTCCCTCTGCGCCCACTCACTAAAAGACCAGTTCAAGGCCTATCTTTCTGCTCAGAACAGGGTTCCTATCGAACCCCGATAGGCCAGGAATGGGCAGATTGAGCGCCCCCGACCCCCCGCCACTGATCGCCGAGAGGACCGACCGGATCTTCGGGCCATGCTTCGTCACCGACCAGCGCGAAAACTTGCCGGTAGAAGTCCTGCATTCCCGCTACCTGCAACGGACCCTGCCCCCGAGCGCGGCCTCTCCGGCAACAGAGGCAGGGTCTCTCTCATGAACCGCGGAGAACGGGGCGACTGCTCGTCGGCGCCCGGTTGAGCTGGAGACCCTGTGCCACCATGCGTTTCGTCGGATGACGGACCGGGACATGCCAACAGAGTATTGACGACTACCGACGACTCGGCGGGGCAGTGCCGCCCGGCAATGGGAACAGTCGCCACCGTCGGCGACGAGTTCAACTTCGTCGCGGGCCATCGCCAGATCGTGCCACTGAAGGCTGGTTGAGCGCGGTGCAATGCGTGCTAGTCGGTGGCCCGGGCTCGGTGTGGTCGGATTGGCGGCAGGTCCAGGTGGTGTGCACCCGCCGCCGTGGCCTAGGCAGGCTTCGTGGCCGACTTGGTTGGGTCCTAAAGGGTGTCCGTTAGGGCAGGGGTTGGTGGCTCGATTGTCCATCGGTGGGCGCCGGTTCGGACGAGGTCGCCGACAGCCACGCCACAAGAGTATCCCGTGCGGGCTGGCGTCAGCGGAATCCCTTGGGCGGGGTTGCTTTGTCCGCCGGGACGGCTACGGACGTCACTGGCGCCGCCGGCGGCGTCGTCGTGGTGGTCGTTGGGCCAAGCGTCATGCCGGGAGCCGACATGACGGTGCCCGGGCCGGATCGCTCGTTAGCGACGGCAATACCAATCGCTCCCACGGCGACTACGGCGCTGGCACCAATGACGGCCGATAACAACTTGACCCTCTTCTGCTGATTCGAATTCACTCTGATCACTCCATTCGACTCTGGCTCGTCCGCATTGAGGCGAGGCGTCCCCTTTGGACGGGTGCACCTGTACTACGCCTCTTTCCCTGAGAACTAGCTGAGATTTCCCTTGTGAAATTGCTAGCCGACGGCCAAAGGCCAACCGGCACAGCATCTCGGGGTGGACCGTGGCCGGCGCAGGCCATGCGGTTCGGGCCGCGACCGGAGAGCAATGGGCCGAGGGGGCGCATTTGAAATGCGACCAAGGTTCGTTGTGAACCTCAGTCATTAGCGTGAGTCCGACTACCTCTCAAACCTGGTGCAAGCGTTCGCCGGCGGCTGTAAGGTTCGGAATCCTGAGCGGAAGGGGGCGGCGTGTTCGCCGAAGCTGAGGTGCAAAAGTGGTGGGACTGTCAGACGATCAGCGGACCCGTGTGAAGACGGCTCTTGGAGGAATTGTCAAGAGTTGTGGATGTCGTCTGCCATGATTTGGGCCCTTTGTCGCATCGCCACAAGCTGTCCAGCCCACCTCGGTTTCTGTGTCTAACGATCGACAAACCGGGCAGGGCCTGGCTTACGCGCCGTGGACCGTGCGAGGCTTGGATCATGGTCAACGAGGCGGTGGACATCGCCGACAAGCTGTCCCTAGTTTCCAAGCACTGGTCACCCAAGGTGGTAGCGCGTCTTAACGACTACGAGATCAAGGTCGTCAAGCTCCATGGCGAGTTCGTCTGGCACACCCACGATGACACCGATGAGTTGTTTCTCGTCGTGAGCGGCGAACTGAGGATTCAGCTGCGCGACGGCGACGTGGTGCTTCGTCCTGGCCAATTGTTCGTCGTGCCGCGAGGTATCGAACATTGCCCGATTGCCGATGGCGAGGTACACGCGGTGCTTATCGAACCCGTCGGCGTGGTCAACACGGGTGACGCAGGCGGCGCTCTCACCGCTACGTACGACGATTCACTCATGTAATCAGGTGTGGCCTTGCGTGGGGCCGATAGACCCGCACGGCAGCAACTCAGGCTACAAAAAACGAAGGCCGAAACACTGATTAAGCGACCTCTGATCCTACGGCTTTCGGGTCGGCATCCGGTGTCTCGGGTGTGATGTTGACAGGCCGTTCGAGTAGCTTGCCCTCGTGGAATGTCGCGCCGGCTCGGACGAGGGCGACGAGATGCGGTGCGTTGAGAGCCGCCAGCGGGCTTGTGCGGCGTCGATCAGCTTGTAGGCCATGGCAATTCCGGCGGCACGGGAGCCCGGCCCTTGGTCACCTTGGTCCGCGACCTGACGGTCGCGAAGGTCGACTCGATGGGATTCGTGGTTCTCAGATGGATCCAGTGCTCGGCGGGGTACTTGTAGAACTCCAGGAGCACGTCGGCGTCCTCGACAATCTTGGCGACCGCCTTGGAGTATTTGGCACCGTAGTCGACCTCGAACGCTTTGATGGCGACTTGTGGTGATGCGGATCGGATGCGGATCCAACACCATCTGGTTTGGTCAGGTCAGGGGTGTCGCGGCGGTGACGAATTCGTCGGTGAAGGTGGCTCCGGTGTCGATGGTCTTGCCTTTCACGGCGGGGTTGAAGGCTAACAGCACGGCCAGGCAGGTCGCGGGTCCGCTCGGGGGCATGATGCCGGTGGGGTTGAAGATGGCCTTTTCGTTGTCCAGCGCTTGGGCGTAGGTGTCTTTGCCGACGCCGGCGTAGTAGGACGCGGGCATCATGTCGGCGATTTGGGCGCCGTTGTGACCCTGGATCCAGGCGAGGGTGGCGACGTAGGCGTTGACCAGTTTCTGTACGAGGTCCTTGTGGGAATTGACGTA
>NZ_JAVROT010000009.1:0-10029 GCF_032162605.1 Mycobacterium sp.
TCGGTTATGACTTTGCCGGGACCGTGTCACTTGCACTGGCTAGATCACTCGCTGCACTAGACGAAGGGACTAGCGCTGAAAGCGTGCGTAGACGCCCTGGTCTCGGTGAACTGAGCGACGGCGTAGCGCCTGGTCGCGACTTCGATAAGCCACGTCGGGACCAGGCAGATTTGTGGCGTCGACCCAGTTGGCGAGCTGGGATACTGGACGCGTGGGCGCTATTGAGGGGTTTTACTCCACGTGGGACAGCGCACGGAAGACCTTCGGAGAAGGCACGCCGCAAACCGGTGAGCATTTCGACACCAGCAGTACCGCCCTGCGCGGCTTGGACTCGCACATGGAAGCCGCCGCGCCGGGCGACCGGTGGAGCGGGACCGCTTCCACCGCGTACGACGCGGCCAACACCGAACACCGCAAGGTCATCAGTCAGCTCGCCGACCTCGACAAGCGGATGGCCACCGAAGTCACCAACGGGGCCCGGGTGATCACCGTTGGGCGACAGAACCTCGAATCCGTGCGGCAATGGGTGGCGGCTGCGGAGGCCAGTGTTCCTCCCGGTAAGGCCGGAGATCAGATGAAGATGGCGATCGCGCAGAAGGGCCTCGCCCAGCTTCAGAAGATCATCCAGAAGACCAACGCCGACTCCAACGCGGTTGGCGGGCGGATCCAAGGGCTGAACACCGACTACCAGAAACTGGGCATCCAGAAATTCGCCCCCAAAGAAGGCGATGGACCGCTTGAGGTTACGGGCGACGACAAGGAAAAAGACGGCGACGCCGAGAAGCACGCCAAGGAAGATGTCGACAGGACACTCAAGGACGGCGATTAAGAGGCCGCCGCGCGCGTCGAGAAGGTCCTGGGCACGATCAAGCCGTATCAAGAGCTCTCGAGAAGCACCGCGATCGCCACCAGCAGCCACGTCCGCCCGCTGCCCTTCTTCGGCGGCGGGCCCGAATGCTGCGTCCACGTCCCCTGCTGCCACCCCGGCGGCGGAGGCTGCTGCTGTGGGTTGGACACCGACGGGTCGAACGGCTGACCGTAGGGCTGACCCTGATTCGCTGCCGTAGGACCCCATGGCTGCTGTGGCTGCCATCCGTCCTGCGGAGGAATGCTCATCCCCTCACTCCGCCGACTGCCTCGTACATCCCCGCACCCCCACAACACTCGTCACCAACACGTTGGGGATCCAACGTGCGCACTACCTCACAGCAGGACAGTGAGAACGGTTCCCAGCGCACCAAAACGCAAGCTTCGCTCACCCAGTGCCATGTTCCGACGTGATCTCCAGGACCGCGGAATCGATGCGCTCCCGATCGGCCTCGATGGACGCCGACGCGCTGGCTCCGGCGTTCTGCAGCGCCTCGTTGATCCTGGCCGAGACTGTGTCGGCCCCCAGGCGCAGGAGTCCATCCTCGATGAACACGTCCGTCAGCCAGTGGTGCCCGTTCAGCGTCACCTCGACCGTTCTGGCTTCGTCAGTCGCAGTGAAGGATTCGCCCGCCATCTTCGCCAGCTGATCGTCCATCAACGACTGCAACCGTTGGGCCTGCCGCAACACGGCAGCGACCTCGGGATGCATGTCCTCGGTCACTGCGAGTCCTTCGGATTCTGCAGCGTTCTGCGCTTCCGATCCCCGATCACTTCCTCCGTGAACGGGCGGTCCTCAACGTAGATGTCCTCATCGGGCGAGAGTCCTGGTGCGCGACGCTTCTCCTTGCCGGCCTGGGCCTGACCGTGTCCGCCGCCCATGCCACCACCCATGCCGCCGCCCATTGCTCCACCGCCCGCGCCTGCTGCCGCCGGAACGGCGCCGGGCGCCGCTCCGCCCGCAGGCCCCGGTCCGACCGAGACGGCGCCGGTGCTGGGTTGAAGCGGTCTGGCGCCCACCCCCCCGCCACCACCGGAACCGCCGCCCGCGCCGCCACCGGCATCGGCCGCGGCGGGGTGCAAGCCCGGGTCCTCGGGCAGGCCCGGCATGTCCTCGGGGCTGCCACCGGGCACACCGCCGGGCGATCCGCTCGGCGAACCGCCGCCGGAACCAGACCCGCCGCCCGATGGCGAGCCGCCACCAGAACCCGAACCGCTTCCTGACGGCGATTTGCTGCCAGCCTGTTCCGCCGACATGGGCGACGCCGCCGGCGACGGGGTCTGGGGCATGGACGGCGTACCGCGTGGGGACTGCCCACCGCCACCTCCCCCGCCACCGGGCGCACTCGTGCCTGGCTCTTGAGGTGAGTGGGTGTCCTTCCAGTCGGACGGTAGCTTTCGGGGGTCGCCGTTGGCGTCGACCTTGGCCGTCGGCGCACCGACCGGTGGGGGTGGTTGGTCCACCGTCACCCGAGTGACCGCGGACTTGGCGGTATAGGCGTCCTGGATGGTCTCGGATTCCTTGTTGAGCTTGTCCATGGCCGACATGGTCTGCATTTGATTCTCGGTAGTCATGCCGGCTTCCAACGACTTGTATTCGTCGTAGACCGGGTTGTGGACACCCACTGCGGCCAGGTGTGCGTCCACGATCTTGTGCGCCTCGATTGCGAGCGCCTGCCACTTCTGGCCCAGCAGCGTGATCCAGTTGCCGTAGTTGAAGAACTTGCCGTACGCCTCGTCGGCGGCGTCGCCCTCCCAATTCACGATCGGCGCGATGAACGTTGCCCCCGCGCGCTGCAGATCCACCCCGTTGGTGTCCCACGCACTCTTCGCCGCCTCCAGCGACGCACCGTGGTCGCCACTGCCGAGCGCGTCTTGCGCCTTGTCGATGAAGAGGTAGCCGCCGCTGCTCGTCCTCGACGGCGAAGGCAGGTTGCCGGGCGCCTTCGGCTCCGCCGTGCCGCTGCCTTCGGGTATGACCGGTGCCGGGGCCGGGCCGCCGGTGTCGAGGCTGCGTCGGGCGGCTTCATCGAAGTCGTCATACGCCTGCGCGACCGATAGCAAGGTCTCGGACAGCCGCTGTTGCTCGGTCTTCGCGTACTCCTGGTTCTCCGCCAGGTACTTGGCATTCGCCTCGAGATGCTCCATGGTGCGGTTGGTGTGGGGCAGGTTGTCTGGCGCGTGAACCCCTGACACGAGAGCTGCGGGATCACTGAACTCGACGTTCGCCACCTGCTTCGCCTTCGCGCGCAGGTCCGCCGTGTCGACCTTGACGCCGTCGCCCATGTGTCCTCCTCACAACCTGTCCGAAACGCGGCCAAGCAACCCGAGCTCTATTGTTCCAGCGCCATTTGGTAGCGGCTTTCCTCACGGGGATTGATCAATCGGATCGGGAGCTGCCGATGGCGAGGAGTGTCGATGAAGTTGTGCCGCAGCACGACTCGGCCGACGCCAGGATGCGGACCCAGGTAGGTGGTCGAACTCGGCCATGCCACCTTGGCGATCTGTCCGACGCGGGCGTTGATGATCCCGGCGAACTCGCGGAACTGGGGCCCGAGCGTGACGACGGCACCGGCGGCCGCCGACCGGATCACGAACTGCGTGAACAGGCGCGCGTCGCCCAGATTGATGCTGACGTCGACGTCGTCGAACGGCATGTACACCGGATACCGGTCGGCCGTCTCGCCCACCAGGACACCCGCGGAGCCGATGGGCAACTCGTAGTGGCGGTCCGTGACGGGGCTCTGCCCGTGCAGGGCGGAACGCTGCCCGCCGAAGAGACACGAAAAGCCGCGCGGCGTAGAGGGAATCGCCAGCGTCGTCAGCAGGACCGTCGTCGTCGGCGCCGTGCCCGGGCGGACCCGAACACGCGTGATCGTGTGGTCGGCCCGCGCCGACCACCACACGTCGGGGCCACCGGGGGCGGTGTATGCGGCAGTGAACGTGCTGCGGCCCTTGATCAACGACCACGCCTCGCGCTCGAAGCTGATCTCGGTCGCGTGGTCGAAGTCGTCGAAGCTGCGGCCACACCGCGCGTCGATTCCGTTGCTGGACAGATGATCTGCGATTCGGGTCGTCGACGCAACGAGGTAGCGTGCCAACCCCGCGACGCCCGCCTCGCGGCGCAGCGCCGACTTGCGCGTCTCCTCCGGCTTGGCGCGCAAGACGATCCAGGTTCGCCGGTTGGCAGGCACCGGGTATGGGCCAACGACCTGTTCGTAGAGTGCGACCAGGCTCGACGGCGCCGTTCTGCCGACGCGATACCCGGCCGAGACGACGTCGGCCTCGAGGTCGGGGCAGTAGGTGGCGACGAGCTTCTCGACGAGCGCGGTGTCCAGCACGTCGTCGGTGAACGCCTCGCCCGACACGATGACGGTCGGGGTGAAGGGGCGCGGAACGAGCTCGATGGTCGAGATGAGGTGCTCACCCTGCCAGCGGACCGCGACGTGATCGCCTGGCATCACGGTCGCACCGACGGCGGGTTCGGACGGTGCGGCCGGTGCGGCCTTGTGCCGCCGCCGCCACGCGAACACCGCGGCGATCCAGCCAGTGGCGCGTCGGCCACGCGCCGTGAGTGTCGTTGCGACGGCGATCAATACGGCCAGCGTGATGGCCAACCACATCAGGTCGATGTGGATGAAGAACACGATGCAGGCCGGGATCAGCACTGCCGCCCACAGGAGGTGGCCGGTGGTGAGCCGGAGTCCGAAGACCGACAACAGGCGCTTCATCGGCGCCTCAATGCGCGGCGGGCGAGGGCGATCACGCTCAACAGCACCGCGAGGCTGACGCCGCCTACCACGACCATGGTGATGGGTCCGCGGTCGGGCGGCGGGATGAACACGGGCGGCGGAAGCTGGTCGACCTTGTACGGCACCGTCTTCGGCCCTGGTGGCACGTCCCACGTCAACGCGGCGACGGGATCGATGACGCCGGCGCCGACGTAGTTGTCCACCCCACCGCCGGGATGCCGTGCGGTGGCGGTGATCCGGTACATGATCTGGGCCGGCGTCAGGTCCGGGAACCGCTGCTTGAGCATCGCGGCGAGGCCCGACACGTAGGCTGCGGCGAACGACGTCCCGTTGATCGGGATCGGTCCGTCCTGACCCTGCAGTGCGTTGACGGGATTGCCGTCGTAGCCCAGCGCGGTGATGTTCTCCGCAGGCGCGGCCGCCCCGACCCACGGGCCGGACATCGAGAACGTGCTCGGCTGTCCGGTCTCGCCGATACCGCCGACCGTCAGCACCAACGGCGAGTACCACGCGGGCGAGACGATCGTCTGAACCTGCTTCCAGCCGCGGGGATCAGAAGGTATCGACGCATCGGGCGGCGGGTTCTGGGCGCAATCCTGCCCGGTGTTGCCGGCCGCGACGATGATCACCGCGCCCTTGGCGTTGACCGCGTACTCGATCGCCGCGCCGAGGCTCTTCTCGTCGATCGGCCGGGTGATCTTGTAGCAGGCGGCTTCGCTGATGTTGATTATCTGCGCGCCGAGGTTGGCCGCGTGCAGGATGGCGCGGGCAAGGCTGCGCAACGAGCCCGCGGTCGGCGTCGTGTTGGGGTCGTTCGGGTCGGTCCGTGCACCCACCGGCTGGTAGTTGTCCGACGTCTGCCGCAACGACAGGAGGCGCGCATCGGGTGCCATGCCGACGAAACCGTCAGTAGGCGCGGGCCGTCCGGCGATCAGCGAAGCGGCGAGCGTCCCATGCGAGTCGCAATCATTCATGCCGTCGCCGGCCTTGTCGACGAAGTCGCCGCCGGGCATGGCGGGGACCCGCGGCGAACCGTTCACCCCGGTGTCGATGACGGCGACAGTTACACCTGCGCCGGTTGCAAACTTCTGGGCGTCGGCGATCCGGAGGTAGTCGTTGGCCCACGGCTTGTCGGCGAAGTTGGCGCCGGGAAAGATCGTCGGCGACGAGCAGACCCGACGTAGCTCGGTGGGCTGATCCGGGCCCGTCTCGTCAGGTGGCAGAGCCGAGGGATCGATGGCCGGGGGCTCGATGGCAAGGGCCGGCGGCGCGCTGAACAGCGTGAGGAACAGCACCGCCAGCAACATGACGATGCGACGCGTCACGAGCCGTCCCCTCGTCCGTGAAGGACACCCGGGCTGTGATGCGACATCCATAGCAAAGCAGAAACCACCCTCTGGGCGACGCATCCCCTCACGTCAAGCACCCTGACCACGTGCACCAGGCAAGCTTACTGGGGCGTCGGCGTGGTCCATACACGTATCTCGACGAGCCCGGCGGAGGCGTATGCAGCGCCTCCTCCGAGCTCCGAGTTCGCACGGGGTCCGACGGCCTATCTAAGCGTCGAGATCCTGCTGGACGAGCTGGGCGACGGTGGCCAAGGCGGCCTCGTCGTCCGAGGCGACGGTGATCTGGGCGCCGTTGCCGGCCCCGAGCGTCATGATCATCAGCGCCGAGCCCGCGTCGACCGGCTCACCGCCGTCGAGGGAGAGGGTCACTGGCACTCCGGCGTTGACGACGGCTTCGGCGATGATCGCTGCTGGGCGGGCGTGCAGGCCGATCGACGAACCGACGATGACGGTCTTTGCGGGCATGGTGGATCTCCTTCTGTGGTGGTTTGTGGGGATGTCAGGCGGCGACGAGTTCGGGGGACGTCTCCGCATCGGTCTTGGGCTTGGCGAACTGCTTGGCGGCGACGACGGCCACCGCGGCGACCACGGTTCCGGCGGCCAGGGCGACCAGGAACCACACGAGGTGTCCGATGGCGAAGAACACGAAGATCCCGCCGTGCGGCGCCTTGAGGGTCACGTCGAACGCCATGATCAGGGCGCCCGTCACGGCGCCGCCGGCCATCATCGACGGTATGACGCGCAGCGGGTCGGCGGCGGCGAACGGAATCGCGCCCTCGGAGATGAACGAGGCACCGAGAAGCCATGCCGCGCGGCCGTTCTCGCGCTCGGGCTCGGTGAACAGGCCCGGCCGGACCGCAGACGCCAGCGCCATCGCCAACGGAGGGACCATGCCCGCAGCCATGACGGCCGCCATGATGCGCAGGGTCGACGGGTCTGCCACGTTGAGGCCGGCCGTGGCGAACGCGTAGGCCGCCTTGTTGACCGGACCGCCGAGGTCGAAGCACATCATCAGGCCGAGGATGATGCCAAGGAGGATCACCGAGCTGCCGGAGAGGCTGCCGAGCCAGCTGGTCAGCCCGGAGGTGACCGCGGCAAGCGGACGGCCGAGCAACAGGAACATCAGCAGGCCGACGGCGAGCGAGGCGACCAGCGGGATGATCACCACCGGCATCAGGCCCCGGAGCCAGCGAGGGACGTCGATGCGGCTGATCCACAGGGCGGTGAATCCGGCGATCAGGCCGCCGACGATGCCGCCGATGAAGCCACCGCCGACGAAGACGGCCACTGCTCCCGCGGTGAAACCCGGTGCGATGCCTGGGCGGTCGGCGATGGCGAACGAGATGTAGCCCGCCAAGGCCGGTACCAGGAATGAGAACGCGAGCCCGCCGAGCGTGAACAGCACGGCGCCGAGGTACTGGACGAAACCGCCCGACGGCAGGTTGGTCATCGAGTTGGTGGTGGCGATGATGTTGCCGAGCGACTGCGTCGCGCCTTCGGGCTTGTTGGCGATGTCGTACCCGGCGAAGAGGAATCCGAGTGCGATGAGCAGACCGCCCGCGGCCACGAACGGAATCATGTAGCTGACGCCGGTGAGCAGTATCTGCCGGGTGCGGGTACCCCACCCGACTCCGCCGGACGCCGACGGGCCGGATGAAGACGACGGTGCGCCCGCCACGCCCTCCACCCGGGCCGCATTCGGATTGTCCGCGGCCGCAAGTGCTTCGGCCACCATCTTGTCGGGTTCGTTGATCGCACGCTTGACGCCAGAGGCGATGACGGGCTTGCCCGCGAAGCGCCCTCTGTCCTTGACTCCGACGTCGGTGGCGAAGATGACGGCTGATGCCTTCGCGATGGTTTCGACGGGCAGCGGGGTGCTGCCCGAGGAGCCCTGCGTCTCGACCTGCAGATCGACACCGGCCTTCTTGCCCGCGGCGACCAACGAATCGGCGGCCATGTAGGTGTGCGCGATGCCGGTGGGGCACGCGGTGATGGCGACGATCGTCCGCTTCTCGTCCTGGACGACCGGTGCCGCGGCGGGCTTGGCGGCCTCCGCCGTGGCGGGCACGGGATTGACCACGTCCTCGACCAGGTCGACCACCTCCGCGGCCGACGCCGCGTTGCGCAGCGACTCCACGAATTCCTTGCGCACCAGCGCCCGGGCGAGGCTGGACAGCAGCTTCATGTGCTCGGCGCCGCCGGAGTCCGGTGCGGCGATCAGGAAGGCGAGGTCGGCCGGCCCGTCGGGGGCGCCGAAGTCGACGGCGGGGGACAGTCGGGCGAACCCGATGGTGGCCTCGTCGACGTAGGGGGAGCGGCAGTGCGGGATGGCGATGCCGCCGGGAAGACCGGTGGCCGACTGCTCCTCCCGAGCCATGGCGGCGGCGGCGAGACCGTCGCGGTCGGTGGCGCGTCCGGCGTCGGCGAGGCGTCCGGCGAGCAGGTTGATCACGGCCTCCTTGTCGCCGCCCGCGTTGACGTCGATGGTGACGAGGTCGGTGGTGATGATCGACATGGTTTTCTTCCTCTGGTGCGGTTAGGGGCGGGCGGATGGTGACGCTGAGGGCGTAATCGCATACACCCGAACGGAATTGAGATCGATTTGGGACGGTGACGGCAGTGCGGAGCCAGGCAGCGCAGCGGCCGCACTGCCGTAGGCGACCGCCATCTGCAGGCGATGAGGGGGCTCGGCGCCGCCGACCGCGGCACGCACGTACCCGGCCAACGAAGCGTCGCCCGCGCCGACGGTGCTGCGTGGCGAGATGGGCGGCGGGGAGGCCATCCAGCTGCCGGTCGGGTCGACGAGCACTGCTCCTGCCGCGCCGAGCGTGACCAGCACCGACTTGGCGCCACGTTCGATCAGTGCGTTGGCGGCGGCCACCACGGGTGTCGGATCACCCTGGGCGGCAGCCTGTTCCAGCTCTTCGGGCGACGCCCCGACGAGGCCGGCGAGTTCTTCGGCGTTCGGCTTGATGAGGTCCGGGGCGGCCCGGCCGAATGTTGAGGCGAGCGCGTCGAGCGGGCGCTCGGAGGTGTCGACGGCGATCCGGCAGGGCGCCGACGCCAGCTGCGCGACGATGTCGGCGTACCAGTCGTCGGGCACGCCGGGTGGCAGGGACCCCGACAGGACCACCCACGCTGCGCTCTCGGCGTGCTCGACGACCGCGCGGGTGAGCGCCGCCAGGGCCGCCTCGTCGAGGTGCGCCCCCGGCTCGTTCAGCTTGGTCGTGGTGCCGTCGGCTTCGGTGATCGCCAGGTTGGTCCGTACGGCGCCGCTGATCGACACGCACCGGAAGGACACCCCGGACGCACGAAGCGCAGCCACGATGGGGTCGGCGTCGGAGGCCGGGAGCACGGCCACGGCGTCGAGGCCTGCCAACGTCAGTGCGCGGGCGACGTTGACGCCCTTGCCGCCCGGCTCGCTGGTCGCCGAGGTGACGCGGTGCACCGCGCCGCGGGTCAGGGGCATGCCCAACGCAAGGGTGCGGTCGATGCTCGGGTTGGGGGTGACGGTGACGATCATTCGGGGGCGCCCGTCGAGATGACTTCGACGCCCTCGTCGGTGAGGAGCCGACGGTCGGCGTCGGTGATCTCGGAGTCGGTGATGAGGGTGTCGACGCTCGAGATCGGCGCGAAGCTGACGAAGTCCTCGCGACCGACCTTGGTGGAGTCCGCGGCGACGACGACGTAGTTCGCGCACGCGACCATGGCGCGCTTCACGGCGGCCTCCTCGCTGTCGGGGGTGGACAGTCCGTGTCTGGCGCTGATGCCGTTGGTGCCGATGAACGCGATGTCGACGCGCAGCTTGTCGAGAACTCGCAGTGCCTGCTCGCCCACGGCTGCCTGGGTGACGCCCCTGACCCGTCCGCCGAGCAACTGCAGCGTGACGGTGGGCATCGAGGCCAGTCGGGCGGCGATGGGCACGGAGTTGGTGACGACGACGAACTCGCGGTCGGTGGGCAACTGGTTGGCGATCCGCGCCGTCGTCGTACCCGCGTCCAACAGCAGGCTCGCACCGTTCAGGGGGAAGAACTCGCCAGCGGCGTCGGCGATCGCGTCCT
>NZ_JAVROT010000010.1:0-3164 GCF_032162605.1 Mycobacterium sp.
ACTTCGTCGTCGGACGCTGAACAAAGGCCCCGCCGGCCCGGCCCGCCCGGACTCGAACCAAGTTCTGAACCTCCAAGATGCGCAATGCCTCCCGCACCGTGGCCCGGCTCATCTGCGTCTGCTTGACGAGCTCGCGCTCCGCCGGCAGCGCCGTGCCCTCTTTCAGTTCTCCCGACAGGATCCGCTCGCGCAGTTCCCGAGCCAACACGTCCGACGCCTTCGGCACTTCCACCGGGGTCAGCAAGACAGTCGACCGTGTCGGAGCCTTCGTCGACTCGGTTTGTCCCATTGCCGCACCTCCGGAATGCAATTGGCCTAAAGGTAAGACCCAATGTACCGGTCAGCATATTGCCCGTCGCGTCAGACGCCACCAGCCGTGTCGTGTCGCGTGCGTCGGCACCGACGATCGACGTCTGACCTGCAGACTCGCCGACGCGACGCTTCAGAAGACCATTCGTGCGATGACCTCGGCGACCGCGGCGGGCTTATCCGAGCCGTCGAGCTCAACCGTCTGTCGCACGGTCAGGTCGACCGTGGTGTCGTTGACCCTTCTGGCGTCCACGAGATCCGATCGCACCCGGACCCGGCTTCCCGCCGGCACCGGCGCGAGGAACCGGACCTTGTTGAGCCCGTAGTTGATGCCCATCTTGGCATTGTCGACGCGGTAGTTGTCCTTGCACAACGCCGGAATAAGAGACAGCGTCAGGAAACCGTGGGCAATGGTTGTGCCGTAAGGACTTTCGGCTCCTGCCCGCGGGACGTCGACGTGGATCCACTGACGGTCCCCCGTCGTGTCGGCGAAGGCGTCAATACGGTCCTGGTCGACAGCGGTCCATCGGGATACACCGAGTTCCTGACCGACGGCGTCAACGGCCTCGGCGATGGATGCGATGACGCGCACCGCTCACCTCTCTCATAGAATTCGAGCCACACCGACTGGGCGCGACTCATCACCTTGGTGATGAGGTTGGCCAGGGTGGAACCGGACATGACGAGTAACAAGCCGATAACAACCAGTTCCGTCTTGTTCAGCACGAAACCCGCTACCGCCGTGGATAATCCGGCGTAGGTGTTGAGTAGCCAGATGAGCATTGACGCGAGCGATGGCCTGCCCTCGTCGGTCACCGATCCGCGCTGTTCCCCGTTGAACATCGCCACACATCTCGCTCAGTTGCCCCGATACTCAGCGAATTCGGGGACGCGCTTTTCGTTGAACGCGCTGACACCCTCTTTCGCTTCAGGCGTCTCGCCGAAGAGCTTCAGGCTCGAGTACGCCATCTGACCGACCGACGCGAACTGTTCGGTGTCGGTGTTGAACGATTGCTTCAAGATCTTTAATGCCGTTGGCGAGAGCATCAAGATTTCATCCGCCCATGCCCGCACCTCCGACTTGAGCTCGTCGGCAGGCACCACCTTGTTGACCAGTCCCCACTTTTCCGCCTGCTCCGCCGAGTACCTGCGGCACAAGAACCAGATCTCACGGGCACGCTTCTCGCCGACTACGCGCGCCAGATAGCCGGTTCCGAAGCCCGCGTCGAACGAACCGACCCGAGGACCGTTCTGTCCGAACACCGCGGTGTCGGCCGCGATCGTCAGGTCGCACAGCACGTGTAAGACATGGCCTCCGCCGATCGCGAACCCGTTCACCGCGGCGATCACCGGCTTGGGCACGTCGCGGATCACCCGATGCAATGTGTCCACCTCGAACAGGCCAGTTTCCGAAGGGCCATAATCACCGGTCTCGGCGCGCTGCTTCTGATCGCCCCCGGTGCAGAACGCCTTCTCGCCGGCGCCGGTCAAACAGATGACGCCGACCTCTGGGCTCCCCCACGCCAGCTTGAAAGCCCGGATCAATTCGTCGAGCGTGCGCGCGCGAAACGCGTTGTACCGCTCGGGCCTGTTGATGGTGATCCAGGCCAGGCCGTTGTCGACCTCGTAGGTTATGTCGGTGAACTCGGTCATCGGTTGCCTCTCTTCGTTGAAAGCCACGGTCACTGTCCGCCTGCACGTTATGGTCTAACCATATTACCAAACGGGTCGGTCGGCGCAAAGCGGCGATTGTCGGCTGACTCATACAGGCACGAAGTCCCGACCCATCCGCGCCAGCTCACCGATCGAGCGCTGGAGGTCGTCGAGCTCAGCGACGAGGGCCGACCGACGATCCGCAATGTCGTCTGCGTCGCCCTCGGGGGCGAGCAGACCACGGTGCCGCGCCAATTTCACAGCGGTGCTGAACATCTCCCCCGACACCGACTCCTCCGTGATGCGGTGCTGGAGCGACCATTGCCGGCCAAGGCGGAGGCACCTCGTGAGCAACTGCTGTTCGTCGACGTCGCGGCGCGGTCCGAGGTTGACGAGTTCCTCGGCCACCACTCGGTACGCGTCGACGAATGGCCGGAGCACCAAATGCGCCACCAGCAGCTCACTCTCATTGAGACTCCGGGCGGCCTCCTCGGTATCGAGCGGTGCGCTCCGGTCGATACCGCGTCCGTTCATGATCGCAAACTCGTGCCACAACTCGTCGGCGAACTCGTCGCGGCCGGCGAAGAAGAAGTCGAACTTCAACAGTTCTCGCACGGCGAGTGCCTTCTCCCACCCAGTGCGCTTGGTTGCTCCCGGCGTCTGCACGATCGCCAGCAAGGCAAGTTCGGCGATCGCACGCATGAACAGAACGTGGATCGCACTGTTGCGGTAGACCGCAACGATCAGATGCTGGTCGTCGCCAATCCCCCACACCGTCTCCGGCCCCTCGGCATAGCTCGTCAACACACCGGATCCGACCAAGTCGTGCAGCGTCTGCGAAACCGTGGCACGGTCGGTGAGGTCGGCACCCCCTGCAACGGGCCAGCCCCTGGCGGCAAGGTACCGCGCGACGGGCGCGAGGGTGGCGCACACTTCGTCGAGCGTCAGGGCTCGGTCGGCGCCGAGCATCGCCACGCTCACGGCGGCCGTCGCAGACACCGGCGTGGCCTGGTTGAGGCGGTGGCAGATGTCCAGTGCGACACGCTCGACCACCTGCCGGTCGGTCAAGCCCTCGGCGCGCAGCGCGGTCATTCGCTCGTACAGCGGCACCGGCGCCCCGAAGTTGATGTAGATGCGTCCCAGGCGATGCCGCAGGCCCCGTGCGTAACTGAAGAGCCAGCGCGCGTTCTCGGGCGTCTTGG
>NZ_JAVROT010000011.1:0-13359 GCF_032162605.1 Mycobacterium sp.
GTGGTGCCACCGGGGTTCACTGCCGAGTTCTTCACGCCGACGCCGCCGAAACACACCACCAGTTCGGTGTTCTCGGCGATGACGTTCCACGCCGTGGAACGCTTGAACAGGTCGTCGTGAGTGCCGACGACCCGGGGCATGATGACCCCGGTGGCGCCGAGGCTGTAGGAGTGCCGCGAAAAGGTATAGCCGCCAAGGAGTTTCAGGAATCGGTGCACCTGGCTCTGGGCGTGGTGGAAGCGACCAGCGCTGGCCCACCCGTACGAACCGCCGTAGATGGCCTCGTTTCCGTGGGTGTCGACGACGCGGCGCAGCTCGTCGGCGAGCAGTTCGGTAAGTTCTTCCCACGACACGGCGACGAACTCGTCGGAGCCACGGCGGCCCGTGGGGCCCGGACCATCGTCGAGCCAGCCGCGGCGGATCGCGGGAGTCTGGATTCTCGACTGATGCTTGATCGAACCGGGCAGGTTGCCGAGCAGGGGTGACGGGTCGGCGTCACCGTTGAACGGCCGGACGGACGCGATGTCACCGTCGCGAACGTCGGCGGTGAAGGCTCCCCAGTGCGTGAGCGACGTCGAAGGCTTCGGCATTGCGTTGATTCTAGGGCTGTCGAGCTCGCCCAGGGTCTCGGGCAATCGCGCCGGAGAGGCCCTCTGGATGCCCAACCATCCGGTTGGCTGGTATATGGTCGTCGGCAAATCCCGCTTCGCCGATCCGGAGGTCATCCATGGGCGCCATCAAGTACGACCGCACCCTCTTCGAACCCGAGCACGAACTCTTCCGCGAGTCCTACCGAGGCTTTCTCGAGCGTCACGTGGCCCCGTTCCACGAGCAGTGGGAGAGGGACAAGATCGTCGACCGCGGAGTCTGGCTCGAGGCAGGCAAGCAAGGCTTCCTCGGGATGGCAGTGCCGGAGGAGTACGGCGGTGGCGGTAATGACGACTTCCGCTACAACGTCGTCATCACCGAGGAGACCACGGCCCGCCGCTACAGCGGTCTAGGGTTTCCCCTACAGAACGACATCATCGCGCCCTACCTGTTGCGACTGGCGACAGAGGAGCAGAAGCAGCGTTGGCTGCCCGGTTTCTGTTCGGGGGAGCTCATCACCGCGATCGCGATGACGGAACCAGGCACCGGCAGTGACCTGCAGGGCATCAAGACTCGCGCCGTCAAGCAGGACGACGGCAGCTGGGTGCTCAACGGCTCGAAGACGTTCATCACCAACGGCATCAACGCAGACCTGGTGATCGTCGTGGCGTGCACCGATCCCGACAAGGGGGCTCTGGGCTTCTCGCTGCTGGTCGTGGAGCGAGGGATGGAGGGTTTCGAGCGCGGCCGCCATCTGGACAAGATCGGGCTCGACGCCCAGGACACCGCGGAGCTGTCCTTCGCGGACGTGAAGGTGCCCGCGGAGAACCTGCTCGGCGAGGAGGGCTCGGGCTTCGTCTACCTGATGCAGAACCTGCCGCAGGAACGCATCAGCATCGCGGTGATGGCGGCCGCGGGCATGGAGGCGGTGCTGGAGCAGACACTGCAGTACACCAAGGATCGCAAGGCGTTCGGCAAGCCGATCGGAAGCTTCCAGAACACCCGCTTCACGCTGGCCGAGTTGTCCACCGAGGCAACCGTGGTGCGGATGATGGTCGACGAGTTCCTCGAACTGCACCTCGAGGAGAAGCTCACCGCCGAACAGGCGGCGATGGCCAAGTGGTATTCCACCGAGGCGCAGGTTCGACTGAACGATCGCTGCCTGCAACTGCACGGCGGCTACGGCTACATGCGCGAATACCCGGTCGCACGGGCGTTCCTCGACTCCCGCATTCAAACGATCTACGGGGGAACGACGGAGATCATGAAGGAAATCATCGGCAGAAGCCTCGGCGTTTAGGCAGCCCGTCCGCACGACACTTTCCTCGGACGGGCTGGATATCCCTCAAGATGGACGTCAACTGACGCAGAGTTGACGCACGCGGAACTCAAGGGAGTCCGCCACAGCTCGTGGGAGGAAGTAATGACGGGGCTTCGAACCCGGCTGAGCACGGCCACTGGACGCGCCACCGTCGGGTTGGTCGCCCTGGTGGCCGCCGCCCTGCTTGTCGCGCCCGCCGCATGGGCGACGCCCGACGGCGATGCCGACGCAGCCATCACCGCGGCATGGGACGCCGGCGGCGGACCCACCGGGCCGCTCGGAATCAAGGACGGCGGCGTCTATCCGGTGGGGGCGGGCTTCGGCCAGAACTTCGCAGGCGGGATCATCTTCTTCACCCCGGACACCGGAGCCCACGCGATGGCGGGGCTGATCCTCGACAAATACCAGTCGCTGGGCGGTCCGGCTGACAGCGACCTCGGCTTCCCGACCATCGACGAGGGTGATGGGAAGGCTCCTGGTAGCCGCAACAGCACGTTCAGCGCGGCGGACCGACCGGTGATCTTCTGGACGCCGGACACTGATGCGCGGGTGGTCAGGGGTGCCATCAACGCCGCCTGGGACAAGCTCGGGGGTTCCGCAGGCATCCTCGGTGTCCCGACGGACGACGAGGTCTACACCGGCGACGAGGTCAGCCAGTCCTTCTCCGGCGGCCAGGTGACGTGGAACCGGAAGACGAATGCGTTCACGACCACCCCGCCGGAGTTGGCCGATCAGCTCGCGGGGCTCGAGATCCCCGGTGACGTCACCTCGGCCATCGACGCCGCACGGCGGGCCGCGGGTGGACCACTCGGACCGCTCGGCGCTGCCGATGGCGGGCAGTACGCGATCGGCGCCGACGGGACCGGGCAGAACTTCGCAGGCGGCAAGATCTTCTACAGTCCCGCCACCGGGGCGAACGTGCTGACCGGCCAGCTGCTGGCGAAGTACGAGAGTGTCGGAGGCCCACAGGGGGATCTCGGCTTCCCGGCCAGTGACGAGAAAGACGGTGGCATTGCACCGGCAAGCGAGATCGCGACGTTCGCCGCTGCCGACCATCCGGCGATCTTCTGGACTCCAGACTTCGGCGCCGTCATCGTGCGCGGTGCGATGAATGCGGCCTGGTCGAAACTCGGCGGAGCGACCGGTGACCTCGGCGCCCCAACCGCCGAACAGACCGTCAACGGCGACGTCGTCACCCAGAAGTTCAACGGAGGTGCGATCTCCTGGAACAAGACCACCAACCAGTTCACCACCGAACCGTCGGGTCTGGCCTCACAATTGACCGGGTTACAGGTGCCGGGACGCGACGTCCCAAAGGCTCCGGCAGCCGCAGCCCCCGCTGACGGTGGTTCGAAGTGGTTCCGCCCGAACTGGTGGTGGCTGCTGGGAGTCGTGCCCGTCCTCGTGCTCGTCGGGGTGCTGGCCGCCGCGGTCCTTCTGAATCGGCGGCGGCACGACGACCGCGCCCCGTTGGACGGCTTCGACGACGAGGGCGACTACGACGACGACCCCGAGTTCGACCCCGAGTTCGACTCCGGTCCGATTCCGCGCAATGACGACGGAGACGGCGGCGCGGCCGGCAATGAGCGTAGCTGGGCGATGGCTGCCGGCGACCCCAACGCCACCGTCCGCGGCGGACCCGAGGACTTCACGGCGGATCTGGCCTCCGATCAGGACGCGATCGATACCGCGCCGACGCCCATCGCCAAAGTGCACGACGAACCCGAGAGCGCGTGGTTCTCGGATCACAACGAACCGCCCCGCGACGACTCGGACGAAAAACCCGAACCCGAACCCGAACCCGAGCCGGAACCGGAACCGGAACCGGACAGTGGTCCGCCGAGCGGTCGCCATGCTGCGATTCAGCTCGACGAACCGGTGACCGCGGAGACGTCACTGCGGCTGGCGAGCGAAGGTCCGTTCAATCCGCCGCCGGGTTACCCAGTCAAGGCCGACACGAAGTCAGGCGTGTATTGGACTCCCGGCAGCGATCGCTATGACGATGCGCGCGCAGAGCTATGGTTCGCCAGTGAAGAATTCGCGCTGACGAACGGATTCACCAAGGGCTAGACGGGTCGTCAGATCTTGCGGATGACGGTGACGACCTTGCCGAGGATGGCCGCCTCATTGCCCGGTATCGGGTCGAACGCCGGGTTGTGCGGCATGAGCCACACCTGGCTACCAGTGCGCTTGAACGTCTTCACGGTGGCCTCGCCATCGATCATCGCCGCCACGATGTCGCCGTTGTCGGCCACGTTCTGCTGACGGATCACGACCCAGTCGCCATCGCAGATCGCCGCATCGATCATGGACTCACCAACGACCTTCAGCAGGAACAGCGATCCCTCGCCGACGAGCTCCTTCGGCAGCGGGAAAACGTCCTCAACGGCTTCCTCGGCGAGGATCGGACCGCCGGCCGCGATACGTCCCAGCACGGGCACGAACGTCGGCTGTGGCAACGCGTCCGACCCCGCGACGTCCGTGGTGACGGTGGGTGCCGGCTGCCTCGACGGATCGTCGGGCGTCCTGACGTCGACCGCGCGCGGTCGATTCGGGTCGCGGCGCAGGTAGCCCTTGCGCTCGAGCGTACGGAGCTGGTGTGCGACCGACGAGGTCGACGTCAAGCCCACCGCGTCTCCGATCTCACGGATGCTCGGCGGATATCCACGGGTGGTGACCGAACTCCGGATGACGTCCAGAATCGTGCGTTGACGTTCAGTTAGGACCGTGTCGCGGGTGTCACTCATGGCGCCGAATGTAGTCCCCTGCGGCGGCAGAATCAAACATGTGTTCGACGCGTGTCGTCGGATCTCCGATCGCCCGGACTTGTCGGTGGGGCGAGTTACCGTTTGCAACAGTTCGATCACGTGTTCTAGTAATCGAACACTTGAGCGATTAGCATTCGAACACAAGAGCGAACAAGTCCTCACCGGAAAGGCCCACGAGATGGCGATCATCACCCGCGAAGACCCCACCGACCTCGTCTTGCGTCCCATGCGGCCGGTGCGGCGGTCGGCTCCCGGCTCCCGGCGCGGCCCTCAGTCGCACCGCCCGGCCGGCGCTCCGCTGCACTATCGCGGCACGGGGGTGCTCATGTCGCGCGCATCGCACCGGCGCAGGCCCGTAACCCCCATGGCCACCGTGGTGATGGCACTCGTCGCGGCCGCCATCACGGTGTGGCTCGGTCTGGTCGCCCAGGTGGGTGCGGCATCGGAGTCGCCTGCAACGCCGGCATCGGCGCGCTTGGCCGTCGTTCAAGTACAGACGGGTGAGTCTCTGGAGCAGCTCGCGCAGCGGGTGGCGCCGGACGCGCCGGTCCGCTCCGTCGTCGCGCAGATCCGGGATCTCAACGAACTCCGCTCGGCCGCAGTCGACGCCGGACAGACCCTCATCGCACCGGTCGGCTGATCCCCGGCATGCGCCGTGAAACCCGCTGCCGTGCAACGGTACGCTCGTATGCGACCGACATACGTGCTCGCGGCGAAGGAGCGGAGATGCACTGTCCGTTCTGTCGTCACCCCGATTCGAGGGTGGTCGACTCTCGTGAGGCCGATGAGGGTCAGGCGATTCGACGCCGCCGATCCTGTCCCGAGTGCGGGCGCAGGTTCACCACGGTGGAGACCGCGGTGCTGGCGGTCGTCAAGCGTAGTGGCGTTACCGAGCCGTTCAGCCGGGAAAAGGTCATCATGGGTGTCCGCCGGGCTTGTCAGGGTCGTCAGGTCGACGACGACGCCCTGAACCTGTTGGCCCAGCAGGTCGAGGATGCCGTGCGGGCGGCGGGCTCACCCGAGGTGCCCAGCAACGAGGTCGGCTTGGCCATCCTCGGCCCACTTCGCGATCTTGACGAGGTTGCGTACCTGCGGTTCGCGTCCGTGTACCGGTCCTTCTCGTCGGCCGACGACTTCGAGCGCGAAATCGAGGCGCTGCGCGCCCACCGTGGTGTGTCCTCGGCCTGACCGATCAGTCGATCTGACGGATACCGTCATCGACGACGCGTCCCGCGAGCTTCACCCAGCCGTCGGCGCTCCAGGTGGTGCGGAGCTGAGACCCCTTGCCCTGCGTGATCGCCAGGTCACGGCTGAGGTGCTCGGTCATGCGAACCGCTCCCGCACCGGTCGCCTCGTCCTCTGGAATCCCCAGGTGGCTGGCGAACAGTCGGGATCGGATCGAGCCCGCGGACTCATCGATCCACGCCCAGACGTAGTGCTCGGCGTTGTCACCGTAGTCGTCGGGATCGGCATTCAGGACATCCTGGACCGACCCGAGATCATAGATCGAGAAGTCGGGCGCCCACTCCGCGCGCGCACTGATCACCGTGAACTCGCCGTCCGGTTGCTGGACGTATTCGACCTGTACGACGCCCGCGGGAACGCGCAACGTCTTGACCGGGGTACCGCGCTCCTTGAGCCACCAGGACGCGCCGACGGAGGGATGCCCGGCGAACGGCAGTTCCGTGGCGGGAGTGAAGATATTCGCAGCGGCGGTGCTGGTCCCCGGTTCGGGCTGGTTGATGAAAATCGTTTCGCTATAACCCAATTCGGTGGCGATCCGCTGCCTGTCGGCCGGCTTCGCGAGGTTGGCGTCGACGACGCCGAGGGGGTTTCCGTAGTCGCCGTTCGCGTCGGTGAACACCCGAAGCACTGTCACGTCCAAGGCCATGCCCCGATGCTACGTGGTGTCGGGGGAGGTGCCGTCTGGCAGCCTCAGGTGGCGCTGCGCTCGTCGGCACCCATCGCGTCGAGCCCCGCGACGCGGGTGCCGATCGTGCCCGTGAGCCCGTTCTCGCTGACGCCGGCGCGCAACAGATTGCGCAGTAGGTCCTGGTCGTAGACGGCGGGGTCGGTGGAGCCGATGAACTTCTCGACGATCTCGACGAAGCGGTCGGGATCGTCGTGGAAGGGAAAGTGGCCGGAACCTTCGAAGACTTCGAGTTGTGCGCCTGGCATCGCTGCATGAGCCATGCGTGCATGGCTCACCGGGATCACGGAATCCCGGGAGCCCCAAATCAATTGCACTGGAACGGATTCGGTCAAATAACATCGGTCCAGCATGGTGACCACCTGACCACGCCAGTCGACCACCGCGCGGAGCGTGCGGGCGAAGGCCGACGACGCCGTCGGCTCGGGGAGATCGGCCAGAATCCGCAGGACGTCGGGGATGTCGCGACCAACCCCGGTGGATCCGAACAACGTGCCACCGACGCGGCCGATCATCTGCAAGGCGGGAAGAACCATGGGTAGCCGCAGCAAGGCCAGCGCCTCGCTGCCGAAGGGCATGGATGCGATCCGCAGTGCGACGTTGACGTCCTTGGTTACCCCACCCGATCCGATGAGGATCAGTCGGTCCACCAATTGTGGGAACTGGTAGGCGAATTGCATGGCCACCCCACCACCGAGTGAGTGCCCGACGACGGTGACGCGCTCGATGTCGAGCACACTGAGCAGGTCGCGCATGCCGTTGGCGTAGGCGGCGACCGAGTAGTCCGCGCGCGGCTTGTCCGACTTGCCATGGCCGAGGAGGTCCGGGGCGATGACGGTGAATCGCTGCGCGAGCTTGCTCTGCACGGTGCTCCACGTCGTGGAATTGTCACCGATGCCGTGGATCAGCAGGATGGCCGGACCGGATCCGGCGATCCGAAACGCACGCCGATACCCGTGGATGGTCCGGTAGTGCAGCGTCGGGGTGAGCTCGCGCACGGGTCGCAAATTGGGCTTTCGCTCAGTCACGATCACCAACTCCGTCGTCGGGCCCGGGTTAGGGCGGCCTAGTCAAACCCTGTGTTGCCGTCCCTGCCTCCGGAGTCGTCGCCGGTCTGCTCGGCGAGGAACCGCTCGAATTCGGCACCGAGCTCCTCGCCACTCGGCAGGTCCTCGTCACGCGCCAGCAGGGATCGATTCTCTTGGGCAGCGACGAACGCATCGTACTGGCGCTCCAGCGCCGTCACCACTTGAGCGACTTCGTCACTGGAGGACACCTGCTCGTTGATCTTCGTGTGCACCTGGATGCTGGCCTCGCCGAGCGCTCCGAGGGGAAGCCGCAGCGAACCGGTCTTGGCGACCTGTGCCAGCAATGCCTCTGCGGCCGGCGGATAGTCCGTCTGTGCGAGGTAGTGGGGCACGTGCACGGTGAAACCGACCGCGTCGTGGCCGTGCTGTGTCATCCGGTACTCGAGCAGATTCGACACGCTGGCGGGCACCTGAACCTCGCCCACCCACGGCTGGTGGTCGGCGATCAGCTCCTTGTCGTTCGAGTGCGCCGTCATGGTTACGGGACGGGTGTGCGGCACCGCCATGGGGATCGTGCCGAGACCAATGACCTGGCGCACCCCGAGCCGCTCGGCGAGCAGTCGCACTGCAGTGATGAACCGCTCCCACCTCAGATCGGGCTCGAGGCCGGCCAGGAGCAGGAACGGGGTGCCGACGCTGTCGTGCAGCGAGTAGAGGTTGAGCTCGGGATCGTCGTAGTGAGTGAAGTGATCGGTCTTGAATGTCATGAGGGGCCTGCGGGACCGATAGTCCAGCAGTTCGTCGATCGCGAATGAGGCCACCAGTTCGGTGTCGAGGGTGTCCTTGAGATGCGTGGCGGCGAGCTTGATGGCGTGGCCGGCGTCGGAGAAGCCCTCGAGCGCGTGAATCATGACCGGGCCGCGCCCGTCGTCCGACGACAGCTGGGGTGCGGGGAACTCCAGCTCGTAGATCCCCGTCTGTTCGGGTTGGTAGTGCTGTTCTGGGCTATCTGAGTGATCGGCCATTCTGCCTCGCCTCCTCGTGACGTCTAGTGTCCCGCACTTCGAGGTTTCTGCCAGCACGGCCCCACTCAACGGTGGAACACTCGGCCACGGCAAGTGCATTCCGTGGCGCACTGCCGCACACAGTGTAATCGGGCAAGATCGGTGCTCATGCGCGGTGCCGGGGTCGTTCTGCTCGCTGCAGTGCTGGTCATGTCGATGTCCTGTGGCGAGCATCTGGCAGCGCGGGCGACGTCGCGGTCCGCATCGTCCTCACGCCTCACGGCGTCGCAGGCGCCCACGGTGACGGCGGATCCGGTGAACCCAGACCCGCGGGTGGGTGCGATCTTCCTTGGTGGCCAGTCGTTGCACACGTGCACCGGTTCGGTTCTGCACTCCGCAACGGGTGACCTGGTCCTCACCGCGGCCCACTGCATGATCACCGGCATCGACGCGTCGTTCGTCCCGGCGTTCGCCAAAAGTGCTGAGCCGCAAGACTACTGGCACATCGACGAGGTCTACCTCGATCCACGGTGGGTTTCCGATCAGGATCCGCTGGCCGATTTCGCGATCGCCAGGGTGAGCCGTGAGGGCGGGGCATCGGTGGAAGCTGCGGTCGGCGGGGGATTCGCGCTCGGTTCGAGTCCGGCGGCCGGAACGGACGTCGTCGTGACGGGCTACGCCCTGGGCGTCGGGGGAGATCCCATCGGATGCACCGCTCGGATGGCTGCCCGCGAGCGCGGATACCCGATGTTGCGGTGTGCGGGCCTGGTCGACGGCACCAGCGGAGCACCCTGGCTCGCGGGCCTCACCGTGGTCGGGATCACAGGCGGGCTGGAGGGCGGCGGTTGCCAGGAGAACGTCTCCTACGCCCCGCCCTTCGACGGTGCCGTCAAGGAGTTGATGGCGCGAGCCGAGGCTGGAGGAGCCGGCGACGCGGCGCCTGCGGCGTTGGAGGCCGACTGTTGATCAGGCCCGAAACTGGCTCAGCGCGCGCAGCTTGTTCATCACGTCCAGCGCGGCGACCTTGTAGGCCTCGGAGAACGTGGGGTAGTTGAAGACCGCGTCGACCAGGTATTCGACGGTGCCACCGCAGCCCATGACGGCCTGGCCGATGTGCACCATCTCGGTGGCGTTGGTGCCGAAGATATGCACGCCGAGAAGCTTGAGGTCCTCGGTCGACACCAGGAGCTTGAGCATGCCGTAAGAGTCGCCGGCAATCTGACCGCGGGCCAGTTCCCGGTAGCGCGACACCCCGACCTCATACGGGATCGAGTCCTTGGTCAGGTCGACCTCGGTGGCGCCGACGTAGGACACCTCCGGAATTGAGTAGATGCCGATGGGCTGGAGCTCCGTCATGCCCTTGCAGGGCTCGCCGAAGGCGTGATAGGCGGCCAGCCTGCCCTGGTCCATCGACGTCGCGGCCAGCGCGGGAAATCCGATCACGTCACCGACCGCATAGATGTGGTCGACCTTGGTCTGATAGTTGTCGTCGACGAAGATCCGGCCCCGGTTGTCGGCCTCCAGTCCGGCGGCCTCGAGGTCGAGGTGTTCGGTCTGGCCCTGACGCCCGGCGGAGTACATCACGGTGTCGGCGGGGATCTGCTTGCCGCTGGCAAGGGTGGTCACGGTGCCGGAGGCGCCGACGTCCACGGCGGTGACCTCCTCGCCGAAGCGGAAGGTGACCGCAAGGTCACGCAGGTGGAAGCGCAGGGCCTCGACGATCTCCGGGTCGCAGAAGTCCAGCATCGTGGGGCGCTTCTCCACGACCGTCACCTTGGTGCCCAGAGCGGCGAACATCGACGCGTATTCGATGCCGATCACGCCTGCGCCGACGACGACCATCGACGTGGGAATGGTCTTGAGGTCCAGGATCCCGTCGGAGTCGAGCACCCGCGAGTCGTCGAACTCCACGCCCGCCGGGCGCAGCGGCTTGGTGCCAGTCGCGATGACGACGTTGCGGCCGGTCACTGCGATGCTCTCGGAGCGGTTGGGGTCCTCCACCTGAAGTGTGTGCGCGTCGGTGAACCGGGCGTGCCCGACGTAGAGCTCGACGCGGTTGCGCATCAGCTGGGAGCGGACGACGTCGATCTCCTTGCCTATGACGTGCTGGGTGCGGGCGAGCAGGTCGGCGGGGGTGATCTTCTCCTTGACGCGATAGCTGGCGCCGTACAGCTCGCGCTGGCTCATGCCGGTGAGGTAGACGACGGCCTCGCGCAACGTCTTCGACGGGATCGTCCCGGTGTTCACGCAGACCCCACCGAGCATGAGTCCGCGCTCGATGATGGCGACGGACTTGCCGAGCTTGGCGGCCGCGATGGCGGCCTTCTGCCCGCCGGGACCGGAGCCGATGACGACGAGGTCGTACTCCTGCATGGAACCCATGGATGAAAGGTCTACGCCGGTTGGACTGATCTTGCATGCCGGGCACGTCAATAGCGCGTGAACACGTGCCACCTCCGTCGCTTCGCTCGCCCCAACGTCTTCATCCCCAGAGGACGGTTCATCCACAGAACGTCGTGCCGTCGAGGTCGCCGGCAGGTCGCCGGGAGAGCTCCGACACCGACGCCTGCGAAGTTCTGCTCATGACGACCTTCAGAGCATCCGACTTTCACCTCAACCGGCCCGCCACGTTGATTGCCGCGGTGCCCGCGGTACTCGGCTTCGTGCCTGAGAAATCCCTGGTTCTCGTCACCGTGGAGCACGGTGAGCTGGGCTGCGTCATGCGCGTCGACCTCTCGGCGGAACTACTCGAGACGGTCGAGCACATGGCGGAAGTGGCTGCGGCCAGCGGTCCCGACGAGGCCATCGCGGTGATCGTCGACGAGGACGGCGCTTCGTGCCGGATGTGCCTGGACGAACACCGTGAGCTGGCGGCGGCCCTGGACGACGCGCTGGAAGCCCATGGCATCGAGCTGCTCGCCTCCTACGTGGTGGACAGGCTGGAGGCAGGCGGACGTTGGCACTGCCAGGGCGACTACTCCAGAACGGGGACGATCGAGGACCCCATGTCGTCCCCCATGGCCGCGGCCGCGGTACTCGACGGGCGTCGGCTCTACGGCCGTCGTGCCGACCTGCTGGACGTGATCGCCGTCGCCGATCCTGACCGCACGGCGGCGCTGCGACCGGCGATGGAGCGCGCCGAGCACGACGGGGAGCTGCGGCCCGACGAGGACGTCCGCGGCGACGTCGAGCACGCCTTGAACGTGTCCCGTGGGGTGGCCGAGGGGCTGGCCCCCACCGACGACGACGTGGTCAGGCTGGGGTGCGGTATCACCGATCCCCGGGTCCGCGACACGTTGTACGCGCTTGCAGTGGGACGCGAGGCCGGCCGCGCCGAGTCGCTGTGGGCGCTGCTGGCGCGCACGCTGCCCGATCCATGGCGTAGCGAAGCGCTGGTGCTACTTGGCTTTTCGGCATATGCACGCGGTGACGGACCGCTGGCGGGGGTGTCTCTGGACGCTGCCCTACGCAGCGACCCGAACCATCGCATGGCGGGCATGCTCGACCAGGCGTTGCAGTCGGGCATGGGGCCCGATCAGATACGGGAGCTGGCGCAGACCGGCTATCGATTGGCCAAACGGCTCGGGGTACGGCTGCCGCCGCGCCTCGGATTGGGCAGGCGGGCTGGTTAGACCTTCTCGACTCTCACGGCGTGTGCCATGTGGTGGGGAAGTTCGACCTGCTCGTGGCCGGGGATCACGATCAGCACGCTGCCCTGCTCGCCGACCTGAACGGTCACGCGCGCGTTGGGCACTACGCCGGCATCCTTGAGGCGACCGATCAGTTCGACGTCACCCTGCACGTGTTCGGTGAGCTGGCGCACCCGGACCGCGACGGGGAAACCCGACGGCAGTTCGGTGAGCCGGACCAGGCTGACGTCGTCCGAGTCGGACAGCGTGACACCGAGTTCCGAAAGGCCGGGGATGGGGTTTCCGAACGGAGAAGTGGTCGGGTTGTCGAGAACCTGGACCAGACGGCGTTCAACGTCCTCGCTCATGACGTGCTCCCAGCGGCACGCCTCGGCGTGAACTTCCTCCCACGGAAGGCCGATGACGTCGACGAGGAGTCGCTCGGCGAGCCGGTGCTTGCGCATCACGGACACGGCCAGTGCGCGGCCCTTGTCGGTGAGTTCGAGGTGCCGGTCACCTGCCACGTGCAGAAGTCCATCGCGCTCCATGCGTGACACGGTCTGACTGACCGTCGGGCCGCTCTGCTCGAGGCGTTCTGCGATCCGGGCACGCAGGGGCACGACGCCCTCTTCTTCGAGGTCATAGATCGTCCGCAGGTACATCTCGGTGGTATCGATCAGATCGTTCATTGGCCGCCCTCCATTGCGTCCCGAGTCTACCGGTGATGCCGCCTGAACTGGGCCGCAACATAGTGGCGACACAGTGTGAACCCTGCCGCGACCTGAGTCACCCCAAAATCGACGCCGCTTGGCAAAGAGGTGATGCCCGCCGCGGGCGCGGCGGGCATCACACGGGGGTTGGTCTAAGAGGTCCTAGCTGGCATAGGAGCGCAACCGCTCGGCACGCTCGCCCTGGCGCAGCTTGGCCATGACCTCCCGCTCGATCTGGCGAACCCGCTCGCGCGACAGCCCGAACAGCTTTCCGATCTGGTCCAGGGTGCGAGGCTGTCCGTCGTCCAGCCCGAACCGCAGCCTGATCACCTGTTGCTCGCGCTCGTCGAGTGTGGCGAGCACGTGTCGGATGTCGGTGTG
>NZ_JAVROT010000012.1:0-7412 GCF_032162605.1 Mycobacterium sp.
ATGCCGGTGAAGACCACCTCGCGGACGGTCCGCGGGTGCTGCAGACGGTGGCGCGGATTGACGTGACCGATCGAGCGACGCAGTACCGCGAGATCGGTTCGGCCCATCTGCTCACCGAGGACCCGGACGCTGCCGGAGCTGGGGAACGTCACGGCGCCACAGAAGCCGAGCAGTGTGCTCTTGCCCGCCCCGTTCGGCCCGAGCAGCGCCCAGTGCTCGCCTTCGTTGACGGTCAGCGAGATACCGTCGATGATCTGCTTGCCGTCCCGGCGAAATGTCACATCGTCAAGTTGCAGTACGGGTTTCACCGGGAACGCAGCACCTCGAGCGCTTTGTCCGCGTGACTGTCCATGCTCAGCTCGCTGGCGATGACGTCGAGCACGGTGCGGTTGGTGTCGATGACGAACGTGGTCCGCTTGACGGGCAACAGCTTGCCGAGCAGGCCACGCTTCACACCGAACTGCGTTGCCACCGCGCCATCGGCGTCCGACAGGAGCGGGTAGTCGAACTTCTGCAACTCGGAGAACTTCGCCTGCTTGGTCACCGCATCCGTCGAGATCCCCACGCGGTTGGCCCCTACCGCGGTGAACTCCGAGGCGAGGTCACGAAAGTGGCAGGCCTCCTTCGTGCAACCCGGCGTCATTGCCGCAGGATAGAAGAACAGCACGATCGGGCCGTCCGCGAGCAGGCTCGTCAGACTGCGGACGGTGCCCGTCTGATCGGGAAGTTCGAACTCGGCAACCTGGTCACCCTTTTTCATGGGTTTCACGCTACGCGAGAGCGGTCTGGGAGGATTGTCCCGTGCAGGCACATTCCCCGGTCGCTTCGCCCTTGCCCGCAGGCCCGTCCGCCGACCTCGCCATCATGACCTCGCGTGAGGACTTCCGAGCGCTGGCCGCCGAGCATCGCGTGGTTCCCGTGACCCGAAAGGTGCTCGCCGACAGTGAGACGCCGCTGTCGGCGTATCGCAAGCTGGCCGCCAACCGTCCCGGAACCTTCTTGCTGGAGTCCGCGGAGAACGGTCGGTCGTGGTCGCGGTGGTCGTTCATCGGCGCGGGCGCCCCCTCCGCACTGACCGTGCGCGACGACGAGGCGGTGTGGCTCGGCGTCACACCTCAGGGCGCGCCGAGCGGAGGTGACCCCCTGGGTGCGCTGCGCACAACCTTGGACCTGCTCGCGACTGCGCCGCTGCCCGGCCTGCCGCCGTTGAGCAGCGGGCTCGTCGGGTTCTTCACCTACGACCTGGTGCGCAGGCTGGAGCGTCTGCCCCAGCTGGTCGTCGACGACCTGCGGCTGCCGGACATGTTGCTGCTCCTGGCCACCGACATCGCGGCCGTGGACCACCACGAGGGCACCATCACGCTGATCGCCAACGCCGTGAACTGGAATGGCACCGACGAGCGTGTGGACGAGGCCTACGACGACGCCATGGCGAGGCTGGACGTGATGACGGCGGCACTCGGCGAGCCGCTGCCATCGGCGGTGGCGACGTTCGGTAGGCCCGCGCCACGGCACCGGTCGCAGCGCACGGTCGAGGAGTACTCGGCGGTGGTGGAGAAGCTGGTCGGCGACATCGAGGCGGGCGAGGCGTTCCAGGTGGTGCCCTCGCAGCGGTTCGAGATGGATACGCCGGCCGACCCGATCGACGTGTACCGGATGCTGCGAGTGTCGAACCCGAGCCCCTACATGTATCTGCTGAACGTTCCGAACCATGCTGGCGAACTTGACTTTTCAGTGGTCGGAAGCAGCCCAGAGGCGCTGGTGACCGTCACCGACGGCAAGGCGACCACCCACCCGATCGCAGGCACGCGCTGGCGCGGTGCGACCGAGGAGGAGGACGTCCTTCTTGAGAAGGAGCTCCTGGCCGACGAGAAGGAACGCGCCGAGCACCTGATGCTGGTCGACCTCGGCCGCAATGACCTCGGACGGGTATGCGTGCCCGGCACGGTCCGCGTGGAGGACTACAGCCACATCGAGCGTTACAGCCACGTCATGCATCTGGTGTCGACCGTGACGGGGCACCTCGCCGAGGGCAAGACCGCGCTCGATGCCGTCACCGCCTGCTTTCCGGCGGGCACGCTCTCTGGTGCACCGAAGGTGCGTGCGATGCAGCTCATCGAGGAAGTCGAGAAGACGCGCCGCGGCCTCTATGGCGGCGTCCTCGGCTACCTCGACTTCGCGGGCAATGCCGACTTCGCGATCGCCATCAGGACCGCGCTCATGCGCGCAGGCACGGCGTACGTGCAGGCGGGAGGCGGCGTCGTGGCCGACTCGAACGGACCGTACGAGTACGACGAGGCGGCGAACAAGGCGCGCGCCGTTCTCAATGCGATCGCGGCCGCGGAAACGCTGACCGAGCCAACCCCCGGGTCGCTTCGCTCCGGCCCACAGACGCCGTGACCCGTACCGCGCAGCTGCTGCTGGTGCTCGCCGCGCTGGCGCTCTGGGTGGCCTCACGGCTGACCTGGGTCGACGTCACGTCGTTCGACGGCCTCGGACAACCCAAGTCGACGACGTTGACCGGCGGGACCTGGTCGACGGCGCTGGTGCCACTCGCCTTGGTGGCACTGGCTGCCGCGGTGGCCGCGCTTGCCGTGCGCGGATGGGTGCTGCGCCTCGTCGGCGTGCTCGTCGCAGTGGCGACGGTGGGTATGGGTTACCTGGGAATCGGGCTGTGGGTCATCCGAGACGTCGGCGTCCGCGCGGCCGATCTTGCGCAGATCCCGGTGACCGCGCTGATGGGCACCCAGCGCCATCACCTGGGCGCCGTGCTGGCGCTGGTGGCGGCCGCGTTCGCCTTGGCGGGCGCCGTACTGCTAGTGCGGTCGGCGGCGAAGGCCGGAGCAGGCAACACGGCCACGGGAAAGTACCTGGCACCCGCGGCAAAACGCGAGGCTGCGCGGCAGGACGGCCAGGAGGACGGAATGTCCGAACGAATGATCTGGGATGCACTCGACGAGGGCCAAGATCCAACCGGAGATTCCACCCAGGACTCGACGACTTCGGACAACGAGGGGCGGTGACAGTCCGTTGGGCTCTGGCGGCTACCCTTCGTGGGAAAGATCATCTGGGACTTCCAGAAGGCGTGAAGGGAAGCGACGGCTCATGAGTTCGGGGACCGTGCTCGACTCCATCATCGAGGGAGTCCAAGCCGACGTAGCCGCTCGCGAGGCAGTGGTCAGCCTGGCCGAGGTCAAACAGAGGGCCCAGACCACCGGCCCGTCGCTGGACGTGATGGCGGCGTTCCGCGAACCGGGTATCGGTGTCATCGCCGAGGTCAAGCGCGCCAGCCCCTCGCGTGGCGAGCTGGCAACCATCTCCGATCCGGCCAACCTGGCGCGCGCCTATCAGGATGGCGGTGCCCGCATCATCAGCGTCCTGACCGAACAGCGCCGCTTCAACGGTTCACTCGACGACCTAGACGCCGTCCGCGCCGCAGTGTCGATTCCCGTGCTGCGCAAGGACTTCATCGTCGGCCCGTACCAGATTCACGAGGCCCGCGCGCACGGCGCCGACATGATTCTGCTGATCGTGGCTGCGCTGGAGCAGCCGGCCCTGGCGTCGATGATCGACCGCACCGAATCCCTGGGGATGACGGCGCTCGTCGAAGTGCACACCGAGGAGGAGGCCGACCGGGCATTGCAGGCAGGCGCTCTCGTGATCGGCGTCAACGCACGCGACCTGAAGACCCTCGAAGTCGACAGGGACTGTTTCGCGCGCATCGCGCCGGGGCTGCCGTCCAACGTCATTCGGATCGCCGAGTCGGGCGTCCGCGGCACTGCCGACCTGCTCGCCTATGCAGGGGCCGGTGCTGATGCCGTCCTCGTCGGCGAGGGACTCGTCACCAGTGGCGATCCTCGCAGCGCCGTCGCCGATCTGGTCACCGCAGGCACTCACCCGTCCTGCCCGAAACCCTCGCGCTGAGATAGTGGCGGATTTCGCAGGCCCGGAGTTGCCGCTTTCCAGCACTGCCGTCGCCGAACCATCGACACATGACCCGGATGCCAAGGGGCATTTCGGGCCATACGGCGGACGACTGGTCCCCGAGGCCTTGATGGCGGTGATCGAAGAGGTCACGGCGGCGTATGAGAAGGCCAGGACTGACCGGACGTTCCTCGACGAGCTCGACCGGCTGCAGCGCCATTACACCGGCCGTCCGTCGCCGCTGTACGAGGCGACGCGCCTCGGCGAGCACGCCGGCGGCGCCCGACTGTTCCTGAAGCGAGAAGACCTCAACCACACGGGCTCTCACAAGATCAACAACGTGCTCGGCCAGGCGTTGTTGGCCAAGCAGATGGGCAAGACCCGCATCATTGCCGAGACGGGCGCCGGTCAACACGGCGTGGCGACCGCCACCGCGTGCGCGCTGCTCGGTCTGACGTGCGTGATCTACATGGGCGCCGTCGACACCGCACGGCAGGCGCTGAACGTGGCCCGGATGCGACTGCTGGGTGCCGAGGTGGTGTCGGTCGAGTCCGGTTCCAAGACGCTGAAGGACGCGATCAACGAAACGTTCCGCGATTGGGTCGCCAATGCCGACGACACCTACTACTGCTTCGGCACCGCGGCCGGTCCGCATCCGTTCCCGACCATGGTTCGCGACTTCCAGCGTGTCATCGGAATGGAGGCGCGTGCGCAGATCCTCCATCAGGCGGGTCGGCTGCCCGACGCGGTGACGGCCTGCATCGGTGGGGGATCCAACGCGATCGGCGTGTTCCACGCCTTCATCGACGATCCGGGTGTCAGACTGCTCGGGTACGAGGCCGCGGGCGATGGGGTCGAGACGGGTCGTCACGCCGCAACCTTCACGGGCGGCAGTCCTGGAGCGTTTCAAGGGTCGTTCTCCTACCTGTTGCAGGACGAAGACGGTCAGACCATCGAATCGCATTCGATCTCAGCGGGTCTCGACTATCCGGGCGTCGGACCCGAGCATGCTTACTTGAAGGATCGTGGCCGTGCCGAGTACCGTCCCATCACCGACACCGAGGCGATGGACGCGTTCGCGCTGCTGTGTCGGTTGGAGGGGATCATTCCGGCCATCGAGTCCGCACACGCGGTGGCGGGCGCCCTCAAGCTCGGCGGTGAACTCGGTCCGGGCGCGATCATCGTGGTGAACCTGTCGGGCCGTGGTGACAAGGACGTCGAGACCGCGGCCAAATGGTTCGGCCTTTTCGACGAGGGGACGTCGCAATGACGGTCGACGGGCTGGCGAACGTCTTCTCCAAGTGCCGGGGGGAGCACCGATCGGCGCTCATCGGCTACCTTCCGACAGGCTTCCCGGACGTCGCCACGTCGATCTCCGCGATGACGGCAATGGTCGAGTCCGGTTGCGACATAATCGAAGTCGGGGTCGCTTATTCGGATCCTGGGATGGACGGTCCCACCATCGCCGCGGCTACCGAAGTCGCCCTGCGCGGTGGCGTGCGGGTGCGTGACGCATTGTCCGCCGTCGAGGCGATCAGCAGTGCCGGCGGCCTGGCCGTCGTGATGACGTACTGGAACCCCGTACTGCGATGGGGTGTCGACGCGTTTGCGCGCGATCTCGCGTCGGCCGGTGGTGTCGGCCTCATCACGCCGGACCTCATTCCCGACGAGGCCGACGAGTGGGTCGAGGCGTCCAACGCCCACGGCCTTGACAGGATCTTCCTGGTTGCGCCGTCGTCCACGCCGGAGCGATTGGCGGCGACCGCGCAGGCGTCGCGCGGATTCGTCTATGCCGCTTCGACGATGGGTGTCACGGGGGCCCGCGATGCGGTGTCCGACACGGCGCCCGACCTGGTCCGCCGAGTCAGGGAGGTGTCCGACATCCCGGTCGGAGTCGGGCTTGGGGTGCGGTCGCGTGCGCAAGCTGCACAGATCGGTTCCTACGCCGACGGCGTCATCGTCGGCTCCGCACTAGTGACGGCCTTGAGCGACGGGATACCCGCCGTGAGGGCATTGACCGAGGAACTCGCCGAAGGCGTGCGACAGAGGATTTCAGCGTGACGACAACGGTCCTGGCCTTCATTCCGAGTCCGTCGCAGGGGGTCTGGCACCTCGGGTTCGTTCCTCTTCGGGCGTATGCGCTGTGCATCATCGCCGGCATCGTCGCGGCCCTGGTGCTCGGCGACCGCCGGTGGGTGGCGCGTGGAGGCGAGCGCGGGGTCATCTACGACATCGCCCTATGGGCGGTTCCGTTCGGCCTGATCGGCGGCCGGCTGTATCACGTGATGACGGACTGGGAGAAGTACTTCGGCCCGGACGGCGCGGGATTCTTTGCGGCGCTGCGGATCTGGGATGGCGGATTGGGAATCTGGGGCGCGGTGGCCCTCGGTGGAGTCGGTGCATGGATCGCATGTCGGCGTCGGGGAATCCCGTTGCCAGCCTTCGGCGATGCGATCGCTCCCGGGATCATCCTGGCCCAGGCCATTGGCCGGTTGGGCAACTACTTCAACCAGGAGCTATACGGTCGCGAAACCGATCTGCCCTGGGGCCTGACGATCTACCAACGGTTGGATCCGTCCGGTGTCATCAGTCCACACTCGCTCGACGGTGTGTCGACCGGCCAGGTCTACGCGATCGTCCACCCCACGTTCCTGTACGAACTGCTGTGGAACCTGCTGATCTTCGCCGTACTGATCTGGGCCGACCGCCGTTTCAACTTCGGTCACGGTCGCCTCTTCGCGCTGTACGTCGCCGGCTACTGCGTCGGTCGCTTCTGGGTTGAGTTGATGCGAAGTGACACCGCCACCCTCATCGCGGGCATACGCGTCAACTCGTTCACGTCGACGTTCGTGTTCATCGGCGCGGTGATCTACATCATGGTCGCGCCCAAGGGTCGAGACGAACCGACGACGTTGCGCGGCAAGGACCTCGGCGAGTCTCGGTTCGACGAGTTGGGCGAGGAACTGGCGGCGGTGGCCGCCACGTCCGGTGTCGTCGCCGCGGCCAAAGTCGCCGGTGACGAAGACAGGGCCGAGACCGAATCGACGGGCGGCGCCGGCACCGAGTCGGGGGCCGTTGCGAAGGCGGCGGATCTGACCGAGCAGGTGGAGACCGCCCCGTCCGAGGACATCGCTGAGGCCGAGGCGTTCGCCGCAGCAGGCGGCGAGGCCAACGAACAGCCTGAACCCGGATTGGGCTCGGTCGAGGGTGATGAGGCCATCGAAGCCGAGGTCGGGGCCCCCGAAGCGCACGAGGCTGCGGTCGGCGGAGCCGCCGAGGCTGAGTCGTTGGCCGAAGAAGTTGCCGCCGAGCCTGACGCCGCCGGGGGCGCCGAGTCGGCGCAAGCCTCAGCAGACGACGTCGCCGCCGAACAACCTGCTGACGAGCCAGTAGAGGCAACACCCGACACCCACGAGGCAACCGACGACAGTGCCGAGTCAGCAGAAGCTGTGGCTGATGACCTCACCGTTGACGAACCTGCCGAAGAA
>NZ_JAVROT010000013.1:0-3157 GCF_032162605.1 Mycobacterium sp.
GGAACTCCACGATCACACCGAGGCACTGATCGCCACACCGCCCGACGTGGTCATCGCGACGACGGGCATCGGCTTCCGCGGCTGGACCGCCGCCGCCGACGGCTGGGGACTGGCAGGTGACCTGATCGCGCTTTGGGCCGGGCACGCATAGTCTCCCGGGGCCCTACGGGCGGCCGGGCTGCCCGAGGAGTGGTCGCCGGAGTCGGAGTCGTCCCGCGAGGTCCTTCAGTACCTGCGCGAGGGCGGCATCGCAGGCCTGCGCATAGCCGTACAGCTGCACGGGGCCGCCGACGACTGGGACCCGTTCCCCGAGTTCCTTGACGAGCTGCGCGCCGCAGGAGCCGAGATCGTGCCGATCCGCGTATACCGCTGGCGCCCGGCGCCACGCGACGGTGGCTTCGACGCACTGGTCGCAGGCATCGCCGAGCACAGGTTCGACGCCGTCAGCTTCACGTCGGCACCCGCCGTCGCGTCGATGCTCATGCGAGCTGTCGAGATGGGCATCGAGGACCGGGTGCTCGCAGCGCTGCGGACCGACGTCCACGCGATGTGCGTCGGCCCGGTCACTGCCCGTCCGCTGGTGCGCCTCGGAGTGCCGACGTCGGCACCCGAGCGGAGGCGGTTGGGAGCACTGGCTGGCCACATCACCACGAACTGCCGCTGCTGCAGTCCAGGACGGTGACGGTCGCGGGACACGTACTCGAGATCAGGGGCACGTGCGTACTGGGCGGCGGAACCGATACGCACGCCGTCGAGACCGCGGTGCTACGGCTGCGGACCGCGCTTGGCGACAAGCACATCGTCTCGACCGTGGTGAAGCGCGGTTACCGGCTGGCTGTTCGAAGACAATCCGGTGGGAGTGTCGTGAACCCATTGCTCGTCGCCCACGGCGCCCGCAAGGCCGACGGTCGTCGCGATGATCGCGGACCTCGCCGAACGAGTCGGAGCTCAGCTGGGCAGGAGGGTGCGTACCGCATTCGTCGACGTACTCGATCCGACCCCCGCCGACGTGCTGTCGACTCTGCCCGACGGGCCCGCCGTCCTGGTGCCTGCCTTCCTGGCCGGTGGCTACCACGTCCGGGTCGACATACCCGCCCACGTCGGGGCCAGTCGGGCATCCCGACGTGACCGTGACCGATCCACTCGGACCGTCACCGCACGTCGTGCGGGTACTCTCCGATCGACTCGTCGAATCAGGTTGGCGGCCGTCGGATTCGGTGATCCTGGCCGCGGCGGGCACATCCGATCCCCACGCCCATCGAGACCTCGCGATGACGGCCGCCCTGTTGTCGGCCGCGATCGGTGTGCGCGTCGAATTGGCGTACGCCGCGGCCGGGGAGCCACGCGTCGCGGATGCCGGCGCCGACGTGGTGACCAATCCGCTCGGCACCCACCCGGTCTCGCCGCCTGACCGCGGTCGCCGAGACTTCGGTTTCTGACAAGATCCCGGCGATTTGCATCAGAAACCGTAGTCTCGGTGCGGTCCAATGGTGAGGTGACCAACGAGGCCGTGCTCGACACGTACCGCTACCTACGCGGCGGCATGCCGGTGATGATCTTGATGCTCGGCGCCGCGGTCGTCATCGAGCGACTCCACGCGACCTGCTGGCAGACCTCCGTCAGCGCCTACTTCTTCACCTCGGCGCACAGCGTGTTCATCGCCGCCCTCTGTGCGATCGGCGCGATGCTCATCGTCTACAAGGGCAGCAATGACACCGAGGACGTCCTGCTGAATCTCGCGGGCATCCTGGCATTCGTCGTCGCCATGGTTCCGACGTCACGCCCCGTACTGTTCTGCGGCAGCACGGATCTCAGCATCGGCGGCCAATCCGCGATCCCGAACACGTGGGCCGTGGTCATCGCACTCGTCACCTCGCGCGCCGCGTCCTGGTGGATGTACCGCCGCACGGGAACCACGCAGCGGCGGAGCACTCTTGGCGCGGCGGCGGTCTGGGCGCAACGCGCCTTGCTCGCGCTCGGTCTGATCGCGCTGGTGGTGGTGCCGGAGTGGTTTCGCGCCAATGCGCACGGCGTAGCGGCGGTGGCCATGTTCGCTGCGATCATCCTGACGGTCGTCATCACCGCCTTCGTGGCGGGCAACCAGGACCTCGGCAAGTGCCCGCACCGCAGGCGCTATCAAGTTTTCTACCAGTGGATTTCCGTCGTCATGGTGCTGACGTTGGTCACGGCGGTGTGCTTGCACCAGCTACTCGACGGGTTCAACCATGCGGTCCTCGTCGTCGAGGCGGCCCTGATCGTCGAGTTCGCCGTCTACTGGGTCATTCAGACCATCGAACTGTGGGGCACTCCCTCGCGGACCGCACTGTTGGCCGAACCGGATCCGTCCGACAGCCGGCTCCTTCGCGCGCTCTAGCCGCCCCCCTCGACGACGCCGTCGGTGACCCTGGTCTGGTAGACCGGCAGCACCACCTCGGGGTCGTCGAGACAGGCACCATCGTCGAGGGCGAAGGCCTGTTTCTTGATCGGCGACTGCCTCGTCGAGCTGCTGGCCCATCAAGCGCCGAAACCGCTCGACGATGTGCGGCCGCAACCCGAACTGCCGCAATGCGTTTGCGGCCTCGAGGCCGAGCAGACCACCCCCGATCACCACCCCCGCCGCACCATCAGCCGCATCGTGCGCGTCGGCGCGAATCGCGTCGAGGTCGTCGAGCGTGCGGTAGACGTGACAGTTGGGCAGGTCGTGGCCGGGCACCGGCGGGACGAAGGCATGCGAACCGGTGGCGAGTACCAAGGCGTCGTAGGAGACACGGCGGCCCAACAACGTCGTCACGCATTTCGCGGACGAATCGATCCGCGTGACTGGGTCGCGAAGGATCAGCTCGACGCGGCGGTCGCCGGCGTAGTCATTGCCTGGCAGCGCAAGCCGGCTGCGGTCCCAATGCTCGGTGTAGCCGGTCGGGCCGACGCGGTCGTAGGCGGCGTCGCGTTCCTCGGCGAGAACAGTCACCCACCAAACGCCCTGGCCGTCCCTGGGCCCGCAAGGCCTCGACGAAACGGTGTGCGACCATCCCGTGCCCGACCACGACGACACGTTTCGGCGAGCGCATGGCCGCCAACGTTAGGGAGCCGACATTTCGGTCATGTCGCGTCGCGTGAATCGCCCGTCGCGGTGTGCTCACGCCGCCCCCGCGGCCCA
>NZ_JAVROT010000014.1:0-3650 GCF_032162605.1 Mycobacterium sp.
CCCTCCGTCGGGCGTTTGGGCGCCGCCGCCGTCAACTGCCGTTTCGAGAAGGCCGTCGTAGGCGTCCTCGGGCAACATTTTGGCGGCCGCAGCCGACATGTGGGTGATCTGCGGGTGATACCAGTCGAAGACGTTGTCGACGGTGAGCTTCCAATTCGCATCGATGAGGAATTTCTGGATTCCCGGGACGATCTCGATGTCGCCGAGTTCGGCGATCAGATCCAATCCGAGCCGCCCGGCGGTTCCCAGAAAGTCATGCAGCGGTGGTGCCGTTCCGTCGAGGGTGGCGAAGACGAACCCTTTGTAGGTGTCAAGCTGAGCGACTTGGCGAAGTCCGAGCTTGGAGCGATCGAGTGCGTTGTTGTAGAACTTCTCCATGCCTGGGACGCCGATCAGGTCGCCGGAGATGTCGAAGGTCCATCCGTGGTAGGTGCACATGAAGTTCCGCGCATTGCCCTCCTCGGCGCGGCAGATCGAGTTGCCGCGATGGGTGCACGTATTGAGCAACGCTCGAAGTGTTCCGTCCTTCTGGCGTACTACAAGAACGTTGTCGCGGCCCATCGGTGCTTCGAAAAAGTCGCCCGGCTTAGGCATCTGGGACTCATGGCAAAGGAACAGCCACGCTCGACCGAAGATCTGCCGCATCTCTCGTTCGAAAATCTCCTCATCGGTGAAGATGCGGCGATTGATTTCGCCCGTCTGAACCGAGACGAGTCCTTGCACGTCGTGCTGGTCGATAGACACCGCGGCCGAACCCTTCCATGACGAACGCCAGTTTCCTGATCTGTCAGGAACGTTAGGACCCCCTGCGAATACCACCCAGCTGCGTGTTCCACGGGGCGGAAATCACTTTGCGGGACGGGAGTGGTCATAGGGCGCGCGCTGAGCTCAGAGCGCAAGTCGCAGTCCCGGATCAGCCAAGGCCTTCGCATCGACGAGCCGGCCGCGCCGACGCCGACGCCGACGATCCTTGTGCGAGAGTTCATTTTCCGCTGCCTCCATCGTCGAGACCTGCTGTCGACGTCGCATGGTTGACCCAGGGCGCTCAATGCTGCCTCCATCCCCGACGCCGAGCGGCCCGATCCGAGGTTTGGGGAAAAGCGTGCGGCAAGATCGGGCTAGCAGGTAGCCATCACGTCCCGCCCTACGGAACCGGTGGGCTGCCACCGCTCACGGACTGCGCGATCTAGGTTGGGCGCAAAATCACCGACAGGATGTCGGTGAGGTACTTCTCCATTACCGAGATCTGCTCCGCGTCGAGCGGAGGCGCGTCTGGATCGAGGAGGGCACCGGTCGTGAAGTAGCCAAACCCCATTGTCAATCCGACAATCAGGCGAGAGCGCTCATCGGCACCGTCGCCGTGGAGGTGCGGCAGCAATGGCGACACGAGCCTGCGCTGAATTTCTCGGCGGAACAATTCGGCGCTCTCGTCGATGTCGAGCGATCGTACGAGTGCCAAGGATGGCGATCTTGCGTCCCGATCGTTCCAGTAGTCGATGATAGCTCTGGCGAGGTCGGCGGCGGGCTCGACGAGTGTCGGGAAGGTCCTGTCGGGCCTATCCGAGAGGTCCCACTCATCGCGTGCGACTTCGCGGAATAGGCCCATCTTGGACCCGAACATGCGCACGATCAATGCCGGGGTAATACCGGCCTCGTTGGCGATCTGCTGCAGCGGAACCATCGAGTATCCGCGTCGGGCGAAATTACGCCCGGCGGCACTCAGGATCTCCCGCCGGGTCCGTGCCGAGTTGCGCTTGCGACGCTGGGGTGGCTCCACGTCGGGGCATTGCACTGGATCGGATGACACGAGATACCCAATTTCTGAAAGGCGCACTGTCCCATTTGTGATCACGACGGGACCGTGCACAGCGTTCCGCATTTAGGTGAGCTCCGAGTTCAGTGTGCGGTCTCCTCCGCTGAGGCTCCATATCTGTCGGCCGCGGCGGTGCTGATTAGCTGGTCTCAACGTAAACGATCCCCCCGTTGACCTCAACGGGATAGGTCGCAATGTCGCGTGTGGCGGGCGGGCTCAGCACCTGACCGGTGCGTAGACAGAACTTGGCAAAGTGCCATGCGCACTCGACCTGATCTCCTTCGACGTAGCCATCGGCAAGCGACGACGCGTCGTGACTGCAGCTGTCTGCCGTTGCATAGAACTCACCCTCGACGTTAAATACCGCAATGGGGGGCGCCGTGGGAACTCGCCGGGCCTCACCTGGTGGAAGTTCGTCGATCGCGCAAACGCGGATCAAAGGCACGGTCGCTCCCTTCCAACGTGTTCGATGGTCCCGGAGTACCTGCGTCGCAGGGTGTTCACTGAGTACAGACGTTCGCGGTCTGACCGAGCGGGTCGTCACACAGCGAACACCGCGGAACCAAGCTGTTGAGAAATGGCGGCCGCGGTGTTGACGACTTTGGGGCTCAATTTGCGGACCGCCTCAATCGACGCATGCGCGCTGACCGAAACGGCGGCCAGCACCCGGCCGGAGCACGGATCACAAACGGGCGCTGCCACACACACCATTCCCAACAGCATCTCCTGCTGGTCGGTGGCGAAGCCGCGCTCCCGAACGTGCTGCAGAGTCCTTTCAAGACTCTCCCGATTTACCTGTGTGTAAGGCGTATACCTGCTCAACTTCTGTCGGAGGGCGCTGTCGCAGACGTCGGTGCCTGAGTTTGCCAGCATCGCCCTACCCAAGGCGGTGGCGTGAGCCTTCTTGCGTCCGCCCACGGCCGTGCCGGAGCGCACCGAATTGGGACCGAACAGTTTCTCGAGGTACAAGACGTCGACGCCTTGCAGAACGGCGAGGTGCACGGTCTCGCGGGTGGCGGCGTAAAGGTCGGCAAGAAACGGCATTGCGCTCTCCCGCAAGCCATTTGGACGACAAATACCGACACGGTTTCCCAATTCGAATACCCGATTCGTCAGGCAGTAGCGGTCGCCGACCCGACGAACATAATGCTGGTCGAGCAGCGTGCTGAGGAGGCGATGAGTGGTCGATTTCGGCAACCGCGCCAGTTGGGCCAGTTCGGTTACCCCCAGGACCGCCTGCTGACCCGTTGCGAACGCGTCCAACAGTCGCAGAGTCTTTGCGGCCGAACTGTCGACGTGGTGGCTGTCGGGCATGAGCGCGATCGAGGCCGGAGACGCGCGAGGGTCGCTGCGGCCCTGAAGAAGCTCGACGTTGAGCAATGTCACGGTTGCCTCGATTCGATTAAGTAAATGACCATTTACATCGTCCGCTGACGATGACCACCATGTCAATGGCCACCCTGCAAAAGTCACCAAAGATCGTGCTACAGGCGCTTTCCGAAGAGGCAAGATCTGGAATCGAATCGGCGCCGGCCACTCGCTGGTGAGCGGTCGCTCAGGCGGGCACGGGCGGTCGGGTGTTCTCCAGATGTCCTCGCCGGTCGGTGGTCACGACCCACGTCGACCGGGCTGGTTGGGCAGTTCGATCCCGGAGTCGTTGGCCACCCGAAGAGCGTTGAGCAGATACGACATCGTCACGTAGTTGCCGACAAGCATTGGCAACTCAACCAACTGTTCGTCGTTGAGCACCGCCCGCAACGCCGTCCAGATCGGGTCGGATAGTTGACTGCTCGAGTGCAGCTCGTCCGCTGCCCCACAAAGCGGCTGCTCGTGAGCC
>NZ_JAVROT010000015.1:0-13576 GCF_032162605.1 Mycobacterium sp.
ATACGAGATCGTCGATCCGCTGTCCAGCGATGATGTGCTCAGCATCGACCCGGAGTCGGCAGAGCTCGTTCACCGCAGCCTGTACGCGGGCGGGTTCGCGCTGACGACCACTCTGCTGGAACAACATCCGGTGCTCTGGCCCGAGCACTTCGACGTCGCCGTCACCGAGAACGAGGTGAACTACGGGGTCTCGCCCGGCGACGGCTTCCATCCGCTGCCGTATGCCTACGTCGGACCGTGGACCTCGCGGATCGGCGCGTTCTGGAACGCCCCCTTCGGTGCCTTCATGACGCTGGAGCCCGCGCACGATGTCGACCGACTCGCAGCCGACATCGCAGAGTTCTTCGAACGTGGTCGCGCAGAGTTGTGATCGTCGCGAATACAAGGGAATCTCCGGACCGGCGAAGTGCGTTGCACCGCTTCGTGAGTGTCGTAGAAGGTGCCAGTGAATTCTTCCGGCCGCTGACCGTGCGGTCGATGACCATCCCCAACCGGTTCGCCATGGCGCCGATGACGCGGCAGGCCTCACCGGGGGGTGTGCCCGGCCAGGACGTCGCTGACTACTACACCCGCCGTGCCGCGGGTGGCGTCGGCCTCGTCATCACCGAGGGCGTCCGGCTGCCGGACCCCGCGGCAGGCTTCCCGGAGTCGGTACCCACACTCGCCGGCGACGCCGCGCTCGCAGGTTGGCGGAGGGTCACCAATGCAGTGCACGCCAACGGTGCCGTCATCGCCGCCCAGTTGTGGCACCAGGGCTCTGAGCGCGACGACGCCGACGATGTCGTGCCGGTGAGCCCGTCCGGGGTCAATGGACTGGGCGGGCCCAAGGGGCGTGCGCTGGCGGCGAGTGAACTCGGCCATGTCGCCGACCTCTACGGGCAGGCGGCCCTCAACGCCCGCCGGGTCGGCTTCGACGCCGTGGAGATTCACGGCGCGCATGGCTATCTCCTCGACGAGTTCCTCTGGGAGAGGACCAATCTGCGCACTGACGGTTACGGTGGCTCGCTGGCGAACCGCACGCGGTTTCCCGCCGAGGTCGTGTCCGCGGTCCGTGAGGCCGTCGGTCCGGACTATCCGATCATCTTCCGGTTCTCGCAGTGGAAGGCGACCGACTTCGACGCCGTCATCGCCGCAGACCCCACCGAACTCCAGGAACTGCTGGCGCCACTGGTGGATGCCGGCGTCGACGTCTTCCATCCGTCGACGCGGCGGCACTACGTCCCGGCCTTCCCCGAGGCGGATCCGGTGCTCAGCCTGGCCGGGTGGACCAAGAAGGTCACGGGTGGGCCGGTGATCGCCGTCGGTTCGGTCGGTCTGGAGACCGCCCACCGTGGTGGTAAGCCCGGTGAGGTGATCGCCCCCGCGCCGGTCGACGAGGTCGTTTCACAGTTCGAGGCGGGCGAATTCGACATCGTCGCTGTCGGCCGGGCGCTTCTAGCGGACCCGACTTGGGTAAACAAGCTACGAGATGACGCACTCGACGGGTTCAATGGTTACGACGCCGAGGCGGCGCTGAGCGAGTTGCACTGACCGCGCCCGGATTCATACGCCCGTACCACATAGTGGGAACAAGCAGGTAAGAACCGACGTTAGGAGAGACGTGAGCACGCAAGACATCACCACCGAACAGTTCAACGACACCGTGACCGACAACGAGATCGTGCTTGTCGACTTCTGGGCCTCGTGGTGCGGACCGTGTCGCGCATTCGCGCCGACGTACTCCGCATCGTCGGACAAGCATCCCGACGTCGTACACGCCAAGGTCGACACCGAGGCGGAGCAGGGTCTGGCGGCCGCCGCCGAGATCCAGGCCATCCCGACGTTGATGGCGTTCAAGAAGGGCCACATGGTCTTCCGGCACTCCGGCATGCTGCCTGCCGCCGAACTCGAGAATGTGATCGACAAGATCAAGGAGTTCGACGTCGATGCCGCGATCGCCGAAGGCGCCGAAGCAGAACAGGCGTAGCTGCTGCACGCTATAGCGTGCAGTCCGTGAGTGAACCGAATACCCTGCCCCTGGTCCTCGTCGACCACCCGCGACCGCACGTGGCGTTGGTGACGCTGAACCGGCCGGAGCGGACGAATTCGATGGCGTTCGACGTCATGATCCCGCTGAAGCAGACACTCGACGAGTTGACCCACGACAACGAGGTCCGCGTGGTCGTGCTGACTGGCGCAGGCCGCGGGTTCTCCTCGGGCGCCGATCACAAGTCGGCGGGTTCGGTCCCGCATGTCGATGGTCTGACCCGACCCACGTTCGCGTTGCGGTCGATGGAAGTGCTCGACGACGTGATTCTCGCCATACGGAAGATGCACCAGCCGGTCATCGCCGCGGTCAACGGCGCGGCGATCGGAGGCGGGTTGTGCCTCGCGCTGGCATGCGATATCCGAGTGGCCGCGGCGGGAGCCTACTTCCGGGCCGCGGGCATCAACAACGGTCTGACTGCCAGCGAGCTCGGCCTGTCCTACCTGCTACCCAAGGCAATTGGTACCTCTCGGGCGTTCGAGTTGATGCTGACCGGACGAGACATCGACGCCGAGGAGGCCGAACGCATCGGCCTGGTGTCGCGCGCGGTGCCCGACGACGACCTCCTCGACACGTGCTACCAGATGGGCGAGCGCATCGCCTCGTTCTCGCGGCCAGGAATCGAATTGACCAAGCGCACGCTCTGGAGTGGACTGGAGGCCGGTAGCCTGGAGGGTCACATGCAGGCTGAAGGTCTGGGACAACTGTACGTGCGCCTGCTCACCGCCAATTTCGAGGAAGCGGTGGCTGCGCGCGCCGAGAATCGGCCCGCAGTCTTCAGTGACGACACGTGACCAAGTAACACGGCAAGTACGAAAAACTAGGAGTGCAGCGTGATCACCGCAACGGACCTCGAGGTCCGCGCTGGCGCGCGCACGCTGCTGGCCGTCGACGGCGCCGCTCTGCGCATTCAGCCGGGGGACCGGATCGGTCTGGTGGGTCGCAACGGGGCGGGAAAGACCACCACGATGCGCATCCTGGCCGGCGAAGCCGAACCCTACGCGGGCTCGATCGAGCGCACCGGTGAGATCGGCTATCTGCCACAGGATCCCAGAGAGGGCGACCTCGACATGCTGGCCCGTGATCGCGTTCTCTCGGCCCGCGGCCTGGACACTCTGCTCTCCGACCTCGAGAAGCAGCAGGCGATCATGGCTGAGGTCGCCGACGACGCGGCAAGGGACAAGGCGGTGCGGCGCTACGGCCAACTCGAGGAGCGCTTCGCCGCCCTCGGCGGGTACGCCGCCGAGAGCGAGGCGGGTCGCATCTGCGCGAGCCTGGGCCTGCCCGAGCGGGTGCTGACGCAAGCGCTGAGAACCCTCTCGGGTGGTCAGCGACGCCGCGTCGAGCTCGCCCGCATCCTTTTCGCGGCATCGGACACCGGGTCGGGGTCCGACACCACGTTGCTGCTCGACGAGCCGACCAACCACCTCGACGCCGACTCCATCGGGTGGCTGCGCACCTTCCTGCAGAACCACACCGGCGGTCTCGTGGTCATCAGCCACAACGTCGAACTCCTCGACGACGTCGTCAACAGGGTGTGGTTCCTCGACGCCGTCCGCGGCGAGGCAGACGTGTACAACATGGGCTGGCAGAAGTACCTGGACGCCCGCGCCACCGACGAGCAGCGCAGGCGCCGTGAACGCGCCAATGCCGAGCGCAAGGCCACCGCACTCCGCACGCAGGCCGCCAAGATGGGCGCGAAGGCCACCAAAGCCGTTGCGGCACAGAACATGCTGCGCCGCGCTGACCGGATGATGAACTCGCTGGACGAGGAGCGCGTTGCCGACAAGGTGGCCAAGATCAGGTTCCCCACGCCTGCTGTGTGTGGGCGCACCCCACTGGTGGGCAAGGGTTTGACCAAGACGTTCGGTTCCCTCGAGGTGTTCACCGGTGTCGACCTCGCGATCGACAAGGGGTCGCGCGTCGTCATTCTCGGTCTCAATGGTGCGGGCAAGACCACGCTCTTGCGCATCCTGGCGGGAACGGAGGCTGCGGACGCCGGTGAGATCGAGCCCGGCCACGGTCTCAAGCTCGGATACTTCGCGCAGGAACACGACACCATCGACGGCCTCGCATCGGTGTGGGAGAACATCCGCCATGCCGCGCCCGACACCGGCGAGCAGGAGTTGCGCAGCCTTCTCGGTGCCTTCATGTTCACCGGGCCGCAGCTGGACCAGCCGGCGGGCACCCTGTCCGGGGGCGAGAAGACCCGTCTGGCGCTGGCCGGGCTGGTGGCGTCGACGGCCAACGTGCTGCTGCTCGACGAACCGACCAACAACCTCGATCCCGCCTCACGCGAGCAGGTGCTCGATGCCCTGCGCAGCTACCGGGGAGCCGTCATCCTAGTGACGCACGACCCTGGCGCGGCCGAGGCCCTGGACCCCCAGCGAGTCGTATTGCTGCCCGACGGCACCGAGGACTACTGGTCCGACGAGTACCGCGACCTCATCGAACTCGCGTGACCACCGGCCCTGATTGAAGGGCTTCCCTGCCGGGTATCAGCAAGATATCTGGCAGATGGGGAGAGGTAGGAGATGGGGAGAGGTAGATGAGTGAACTGGCCAAGTCCAGGGAAGAGTTGCTCGACGAGCTCCGACACGAGTACGAGAAGGGTGCGAGCATCCGAACTCTGGTAGCCTCCACCGGCAAGTCGTACGGATCCATCCACAGCATGCTGCGCGAGTCGGGTACGACCATGCGCAGCCGCGGCGGCCCGAACCACCGGGGCAGGCGCTAGCTGCTACTTCTGGCGAACCGACACCTCGACCAGATCGAGGACCGCGCTGAGCCGGTCGGGCGGCTCGCCCGACGCCAGCCGGGTGACGAGTCCGTCCAAGACCAGATCGAGGTAGGTCTGCAGCACGTCGCTGGGCACGTCGTCACGAAGTCGGCCAGCCTGCTTCTGCTTTCGCAGACGCTCGGTGGTGGCCTCGGACAATTCCAGCGATCGATCGGCCCAACCGCGATGGAACTCGGGGTCGTTCCGCAGCTTGCGCGCTATCTCGAGACGTGTTGCCAGCCAGTCGAACTGGTCCGGTGCAGCCAGCAGGTCCCGCATCACCTGAATGAGCCCCTCGCGGGAGGCGACCTCCGCCATCCGCTGGGCATCCTCGCGGGCCAGCTCGAAGAACAAGGTGTCCTTGTCACGGAAGTGGTGAAAGATGGCGCCGCGCGACAGCCCGATGGTCTGCTCGAGCCGCCGCACGGTCGCTCTCTCGTATCCGTACTCCGCGAAACACCGCCGGGCACCGTCGAGTATCTGGCGACGGCGCGCCGCTAGATGGTCGTCGGTCACCCGGGGCAACGAAACACCTTCTCTCTCAGGGGGCGATCAAGCCTTGAGCATGCTTCGCAGCACGTACTGCAGAATGCCGCCATTGCGGTAGTAGTCCGCCTCTCCAGGAGTGTCGATGCGGACCACCGCGTCGAACTCGACTACCCGATCGGTGCCGTCTGCTTCATTTTTGCCGGTCGCCGTGACGTGCATCGTCTTCGGAGTCTTGCCCGGGACCCCCCCGTCGCTGCGCTCGCCCTGGATGTTGAGGTCCTCGACGCCCGAGATGTCGAACGTCTCGGTGCCGTCCAGCTTCAGCGACGCCGCCGACTCGCCGGGGGGGAACTGCAGAGGGACGACGCCCATGCCGATGAGGTTCGAGCGGTGGATCCGCTCGAACGACTCGGTGATGACCGCGCGCACGCCGAGCAGACTGGTGCCCTTGGCCGCCCAGTCGCGGGAGGACCCCGAGCCGTACTCCTTGCCGCCGAGCACCACCAGCGGAATGCCCTGCGCCGCGTAGTTCTGCGCCGCGTCGTAGATGAACGCCTGCGGGCCGCCATCCTGAGTGAAGTCGCGGGTGTAGCCGCCCGAGACGTCGTCGAGCAGCTGGTTCTTGAGCCGGATGTTCGCGAAGGTTCCGCGAATCATCACCTCGTGGTTGCCGCGCCTCGAGCCGTAGGAGTTGTAGTCCAACTTGGCGACGCCGTTTTCCTCGAGGTACTGCGCTGCAGGAGTGCCGGCCTTGATGTTGCCCGCAGGGGAGATGTGATCGGTGGTCACCGAATCGCCAAGCAGCGCAAGGACTCTGGCACCGGAGATGTCGGTGACGGGCTCCGGTTCGGCGGGCATGCCGTCGAAATACGGTGGCTTGCGCACATAGGTCGACTTCGGGTCCCAGTCGAACGTCTTTCCCTCAGGGGTGGGGAGGTTCCGCCAGCGCTCGTCACCCTTGAACACGTCGGCGTAGCTGTCGGTGAACATCTTCCTGTCGATCGACGACGCGATGACGTCGGAGATCTCCTTAGACGACGGCCAGATGTCCTTCAGGAAGACGTCATTGCCGTCGTTGTCCTGACCGAGCGGCTCGGTTTCGAAGTCGAAGTCCATCGTGCCCGCGAGCGCGTACGCGATGACCAGCGGCGGCGAGGCCAGGTAGTTCATCTTGACGTCGGGGGAGATGCGGCCCTCGAAGTTGCGGTTGCCCGAGAGCACCGCGGTCACCGAGAGGTCGTTGTCGTTGATCGCCTTCGAGATCGCGTCCGGCAGCGGACCGGTGTTGCCGATGCACGTGGTGCAGCCGTAGCCGACCAGGAAGAAGCCCAGCTTCTCCAGGTACGGCCAGACTCCGGCCCTGTCGTAGTAGTCGCTGACCACCTGGGAGCCCGGCGCCATCGACGTCTTGACCCACGGCTTGGAGGTCAGGCCCTTCTCGACGGCGTTGCGGGCCAGCAGTGCGGCGCCCAGCATCACCGACGGGTTCGACGTGTTGGTGCACGACGTGATGGCGGCGACGACCACGGCGCCGTGGTCGAGAACGAATTGGCCGGACTCTTCCGATTCCACCGTCACCGGTTTGCTCGGCCTGCCCTCCGAGCCGTTGGCCGCGGACACCACGTCGATCGCGTCGTCGTCGGCGAAGGACAGCGAGACCGAATCGCTTGCCGGGAAGGACTCGTCGACGGCCTCGTCGAGCTTGGTCTCGGGCGTCGGGTAGTTCTCCTCCACGTAGTTGTGGATGTCCTTGCGGAACGCGACCTTGGACTCCGAGAGCAGGATCCGGTCCTGTGGGCGCTTGGGCCCGGCGATGGACGGCACCACGTCGCCGAGATCGAGCTCGAGGTACTCGGAGAAGACCGGCTCCTTCTCGGGGTCGTGCCACATGCCCTGCGCCTTGGCGTACGCCTCGACGAGAGCCAGCTGCTCGTCCGTGCGGCCGGTCAGTCGCAGGTAGTCGACCGTGACGTCGTCGATCGGGAAGATGGCTGCAGTGGAACCGAATTCGGGGCTCATGTTGCCCAGCGTCGCGCGGTTGGCCAGCGGCACCTCGGCGACGCCCTCGCCGTAGAACTCGACGAACTTGCCGACCACGCCGTGCTTGCGCAGCATCTCGGTGACGGTGAGCACCACGTCGGTGGCGGTCACGCCCGGCTTTATCTCACCGCTGAGCTTGAAGCCGACGACGCGGGGGATGAGCATCGACACCGGCTGACCCAGCATCGCGGCCTCCGCCTCGATGCCGCCGACGCCCCAGCCGAGCACGCCAAGGCCGTTGACCATCGTGGTGTGGCTGTCGGTGCCCACGCAGGTGTCGGGATATGCGACACCGTCACGCGTCATCACGGTGCGCGCCAGGTATTCGATGTTCACCTGGTGCACGATGCCGGTGCCAGGGGGCACCACGCTGAAGTCGTCGAAGGCACCCTGGCCCCAACGCAGGAACTGATAGCGCTCGCCGTTGCGGGAGTACTCGATTTCGACGTTGCGTTCGAAGGCGTCGCGCTTGCCGAAGACGTCGACGATCACCGAGTGGTCGATCACCATCTCGGCCGGTGCCAACGGGTTGACCTTGTGAGGATCGCCGCCGAGGTCGCCGACCGCCTCCCGCATGGTGGCCAGGTCGACGATGCAGGGGACGCCGGTGAAGTCCTGCATGAGCACCCGCGCCGGGGTGAACTGGATCTCGATGCTGGGATCGGCCTCGGGGTCCCAGTTCGCGATGGCCTCGATGTGGTCCTTGGTGATGTTGGCGCCATCCTCGGTGCGCAGGAGGTTCTCGGCAAGCACCTTGAGGCAGTAGGGAAGTTTCTCGGTGCCGGGCACCACATCCAGGCGGTAGATCTCGTAGCTTTCGTCCCCGACCTTCAACGTGTCGCGGGATCCGAACGAATTAACGCTGCTCACATCAACTCCCGGTTGAATCGTCGCCGCGACGGGCTGTGTCGCGACGGTAACGTTTCTAACAGTACGCTTGTCCTGTAAACGATCTCAAGGCGGCCCCCAGTCTTCCCCCGATCTGGGCGTGCTGCCAGCCGATCGGCCCATGTTGGCGGTAGCGTCTGGCATGTGACGACTCCTCAGGCGCCGCTGTTCATCCCGACGCAGGTGTGCGACATCGTGGGGAAGGACCCCGGCGCGACGCCGCCAGACGCGTGCATGGACCTGGTTCAGGCCGATCTCCGCGACGACGGCGTCAGCGCTGCGGACGTGCCTGCCAACGCCGGACTGGCTCAGGTGGTCGCGGACGCGAAACAGAAGGGCGTCGACCTCAAGTTGGTGGTGCTCGGCCAGAACCCTCCGATCGACACGCCACTGCGTGACGTCGCCACCGAAGTCGGTCAGGCCTATCCGGGTTCGACGGTGCTGGTGCTCAGCCCGTCGTTCGCGGGCACCTACAGTTCGACCTTCGACCGGGTGACGTTGGAGTCGGGTCAGGACATCGCGAAAGTGAGTGGCACCCCCGCGGTGGCATCTCAGAATTTCGTGACCGAATTGACGACACCTCATTTTCCGTGGACGCCATTCACCATCGTCCTCCTTCTCGGCGTCGCACTGGCCGCCGTAGGCACCCGCATCCTGCAGGTCCGCGCCAGAAACGCGCGGGTCTCGGAAACGCCTGCGGCGGCGGAGAACTGACCCGCAGAACGCCTTTTCGATATTCAAAGATCACCTTTGGATAACTTCGATTCAATTACAAACGTGTAATTTCCGACTGGCGTTTCTTTAGCTCTTGATGTGACGTACGGTGCAGAAGGCGTCTGCTGTTGCAGTTGTGGTTCTCGTGACTCCTGTGACAACGAGCCCGACGAACGTGCCAGCACGTTCGCGTTGAGCCTGAGGAGACTTGAATCGAATGAGACGCACCCTTCGCGCCTCGGTTGCGGGTTCGCTCGCATGCGGTGTTCTCGTCGCATCGGTCTACGGCCACGGCGCCGGGCTCGCGGCCGCCGAACCGGAGAGCCCTCAGGGAATCGCGGGTCTCGTCGCCTCCGTCGCGAACGCCGACCAGAAGCTGCAGGAGCTCGGCGCGAGCATCCAGGCGCAGCAGGAGAGCGTCAACAAGTCGATCGTCGACGTGCAAACGGCCCGCGACAACGCCGCGACCGCCCAGAGCGACGTCGACGCGAGCCAAGGTGCGCTGAAGGATGCCAACGCCGCCATCGCGTCCGCGCAGCAGCGCTTCGACACGTTCGCGGCGTCCAGCTACATGAACGGTCCCTCCGCGTCCTACGTGAACGCCACCAACCCGGCGGACATCCTCGACACCACGGCCGTCGGGCAGACGTTGAACGTCAGCACGCAGCAGTCGATCGCCGATCTACAGCGCGCGCGCACCGGACAGGTCAACAGGGAATCCGCTGCGCGCCTGGCCAAGCAGAAGGCCGACCAGTCGGTGGCCGACGCTCAGACCAGCCAGGACGCGGCAATCGCGTCGCTGACGCAGGCGCAGCAGACGTTCAAGGACCAGCAGGGCGAACTCGACCGACTCACCGCCGAGCGGTCGGCAGCGCAGGCCAAACTCGCCGAGGCTCGTCAGTGGTCGGCACCTGCGCAGCCCGTCGCCGCGCCGGCCGCGGGGCCAGCCGCGGCGGCAGTCCCCTCGACCAACTGGGACCGGGATCCCTCCGCGGCCGCACCGGGCAACTCGAAGTGGGACGGCGGATGGGACCCCACGTTGCCCGCGATCCCCAGTGCGTTCGTCAGCGGAGACCCGGTCGCCATCATCAATGGGTTGCTCGGGATCGCCTCGACCTCGTCACAGCTGACCAGCCAGATGGGGCACAGCTTCCTTCAGAAGATCGGCCTGGTACCCACCGAGAGCGGCTTCACCAACGGGGCGATACCGCGCGTCTACGGCAGGCAGGCCTCGGAGTACGTGATCCAGCGTGCGGGCTCGCAGATGGGGGTGCCGTACTCCTGGGGCGGCGGCACCGCGGCCGGGCCGAGCAGGGGCATCGACTCCGGCGCAGGCACGACCGGTTTCGACTGCTCGGGGCTCATCCTCTACGCCTTCGCAGGGGTGGGCATCAAGCTGCCGCACTACTCGGGTTCGCAGTACGACATGGGTCGCAAGATCCCGGCGTCGCAGATGCGCCGTGGCGACGTCATCTTCTACGGGCCCGGTGGCGCGCAGCACGTGACCCTCTACCTCGGCAACGGACAGATGTTGGAGGCTCCCTACACCGGTTCGAACGTCCACATCTCGCCCGTCCGGACGAGCGGCATGACGCCGTACGTCATCCGCTACATCGAATACTGATGGTGGTCGTCTTGCATCTGAAGTTCCTTCGAGGCGTCCTCCTGGCGCTCGCCACGTCGTTGTGCGCGGTGGCGCTGGCGTTCGGTGCCGCGCCCGCCTACGCCGATCCTGACGACGGTGGGTGGGATCCGACGCTGCCGAAGATCGCCAGCTCCGGGGGGCCGGGTGACCCCGTCGCGATCGCCAACGCGTCGTTCCAGGCGAGCGCGATCGCGTTGCAGACCACCAAGAGTCTCGGTCAGCAGTTCCTGTCCACCCTTGGCCTCGGAGGTTCGCCCGCCGCGCAGCCCGGAGGCAGGGTGCGTGGACCGCAGGCCATCGAGTATGTGATCCAGCGCGCGGGATCGCAGAGGGGCGTGCCGTACTCGTGGGGAGGCGGAGCGCTCAACGGCCCCAGCGAGGGCGTCGACTACGACACGGGCAAGGTCGGCTTCGACTGCTCGGGGCTGACCCGGTACGCATTCGCGGGCGTCGGCGTACCGATCCCGAAGTACTCCGGTGACCAGTACACCTCCGGACGGCCGATCGCGCCATCGCAGGCCAAGCGCGGTGACCTGATCTTCTACGGCCCCGGAGGCAGCCAGCACGTGGCGATCTTCCTCGGCGGCGGCAGGATGCTGGAGGCCTCCGGTAGCGCGGGCAAGGTCACCGTGAGCCCGTTGCGTACCGCGGGCATGTCTCCGCACCTGGTCAGGTTCATCGAGTCCTGATCGAGACCATCTCTGGGCAGGGCACGTCGACGGATTCCGAACTGCCTGGAATAGTTGATGCGGAAGCGTCCGCCGAGTGGCTCTGGCGCAGCGATGACCAGCGACTCCGAACTGGACGTTGGACATGACCGTTTGACTTGAACCAAGTAGGAGGAAACTGAATGACGTCACCGAGTGGGCCACCGCAGGGCGCCGGAGGTTTCCCCGGCCAGGCCCCGGCGCAGAGCTTTTCCCCCGCCGGCCCCCCGCAGGCACCGTCCACCAACGGCGGCCTGCAGAACGAGGTGCACACCCTGGAACGGGCGATCTTCGAGGTCAAGCGGATCATCGTCGGTCAGGACCTGCTCGTCGAGCGCATGCTGGTCGGCCTGCTCGCCAAGGGACACGTGCTGCTTGAAGGCGTTCCCGGCGTGGCCAAGACCCTGGCGGTGGAGACGTTCGCCAAGGTCGTGGGCGGTACGTTCGCGCGCATTCAGTTCACGCCCGACCTGGTGCCCACCGACATCGTCGGTACCCGCATCTACCGGATCGGCAAGGAGGAGTTCGACATCGAGCTCGGCCCGGTCATGGTCAACTTCCTGCTCGCCGACGAGATCAACCGCGCGACAGCCAAGGTGCAGTCCGCACTGCTCGAGGTGATGGCCGAGCGCAAGGTCTCACTCGGTGGCAAGACCTTCCCGCTGCCCAATCCGTTCCTCGTCATGGCGACGCAGAACCCGATCGAGCAGGAGGGCGTGTACGCGCTCCCCGAAGCCCAGCGCGACCGCTTCCTGTTCAAGCTCAACGTCGACTACCCGACGCCCGAGGAAGAGCGCGAGATCATCTACCGGATGGGTGTCACACCGCCCACGCCCAAGCAGATCCTCAACACGGGTGACCTGCTGAGGCTGCAGGACATCGCGGCGGGCATCTTCGTCCACCACGCGCTGGTCGACTACGTCGTGCGCGTCGTCACGTCCACCCGCACGCCCGAGAAGTTCGGCATGCCCGACGCCAAGTCGTGGATCGCCTACGGCGCCTCCCCGCGCGCTTCGCTCGGCATCATCGCCGCATCGCGGGCGCTGGCGCTGGTGCGCGGGCGCGACTACGTGGTTCCGCAGGACGTCGTCGAGGTCATCCCCGACGTGCTGCGGCACCGCCTGGTGCTGACGTATGACGCGCTCGCCGACGAGGTGTCAACCGAGACCGTCATCAACCGCATCATGCAGACCGTGGCGCTGCCGCAGGTGAATGCGATTCCGCAGCAAGGTCATTCGGTGGCTCCCGCAATGCCCGCCGCGGCTGCGGCCAGCGGTCGGTGACTCGTTCATCTGGGAGTCCGACGTCCCGCGTGGATCTGCCGTCACTGCAACGTGGCCAGATCCGGGATCCCGAGCTCTCGGCCGCCCTACGCAAACTCGAGCTGACGGTCCGCCGCAAGCTCGACGGTGTGCTGCACGGCGATCACCAGGGGCTGGTGCCCGGTCCGGGTTCCGAACCGGGGGACTCCCGCGTCTATCAACCCGGCGACGACGTCCGCCGCATGGACTGGTCGGTGACCGCGCGCACCACCACGCCACACGTGCGGCAGATGATCGCCGACCGCGAGCTCGAGACCTGGCTGGTCGTGGACGTCTCGGCGAGTCTGGACTTCGGCACCGCGGGGTGTGAGAAGCGCGACCTCGCGGTGGCGGCGGCCGCAGCCATTGCGTTCCTGAACAGCGGTGGCGGCAACCGCCTCGGTGCGGTGATCACCAACGGTGACATCACCAAACGGGTGCCCGCGCTCAGCGGTCGGATTCACGAGCACGAACTGCTTCGGGCCATCGCCACCACGGCGCGGGCGCCGCTCGGCGTGCGCGGAGATCTGTCCGTCGCCATCGATGCGTTGCGCCGCCCCGAGCGTCGGCGCGGCATGGCGGTGATCATCAGCGACTTCCTCGGGCCGATCAACTGGACGCGGGAGCTGCGGGCCATCGCCGGGCGGCACGAGGTGCTCGGCATCGAGATCATCGACCCGCGCGACGTCGAGCTGCCCGACGTCGGCGACGTCGTGCTGCAGGACACCGAATCCGGCGTCACCCGTGAGTTCACCGTCGACGCGAAACTGCGCGCCGACTTCGCCAAGGCCGCCCAGGCCCACCGCACCGACGTGGCCCGCACCCTGCGGCGGTGCGGGGCGCCGCTGCTGACCCTGCGTACCGACCGGGACTGGATCGCCGACGTGGTCCGGTTCGTCGCCAACCGGCGCCGGGGCGCCCTTGCTGGCCGATGAGCGCTCGTCGACGAGCGCCTTGCGGAGCGTCCCTGCGGACCGATTACTGAAA
>NZ_JAVROT010000016.1:0-25099 GCF_032162605.1 Mycobacterium sp.
TCTGCGAGAAGTACGACCAGAACTGTTTCGACACGCAATTCGAGCACCGTCCGCTTGAGTTCTTCCGCCCGATGGTCGAGCAGATCTTCGCCCGCGAACCATGGAGCGTCACGCACTGACCCGAAAGTGGTCATCAGTCCTGACCGAAGGCGCCATCGGGGCGGCGAGAACCTATCCCCTGGTTCAGGATTGTCACTTGATTCTCGTTATACACTGTGCTGCAGTAGATTCCGTCCACAATTCTTCCTGACCTCGTCGGCTACATCGCGTCGCGGTTCATCAGGTTCGGTGTGCTTGACCTAGTCGCGGACAAGCCAGAGGCGTCGGCTCGCGACACCGGTGCAGGAAGCCAACAGTGGCGTCATCTTCGATTGTCGCCCAAACCTTTTCGTTGTCCTGCCTCGCGGCAGCTGGCGGAAATCCCGATAGATCAGACAGCTCGGTAGACCGGACGGCCTGCGCCCGTCCCCCGATCGAGTTGTGCATTTCGGACGTGTAAAAGAGTTCGCGCTCCTGCGCGCCCCCTCTTGCGCCTCGACGCCTCTGCCCATACCGTTCGTCAGTAAGCAATCCGTTAAGTAGGCCTTAACGAAAAGAGGCACGTGTCTTCTGAACCCACGATTGCCGTGACCGATGTCGACACAGCGGCTCGTACCATGCTCGGAACTCGGCTCCGGCAGGCCCGCGAACGCGCCCGACTGTCCACGCGGGATGTCGCGGCTCGGGCAGGGGTGAGCGCAGGTTTCATCAGCCAGCTGGAGAACGGCAAGTGCGGAGTTTCCGTCGGAGTGCTGAAGCGCATCTCTGCGGCCGTCGGCATCCCGATGGCCGACCTGCTCTCCGACGAAGCACCCGTTGCGAGGCCCGTGTTGCGGGCGCACGAGAGACCCGTCTTCTCCAGCGATAACGGACTGCAGAAAGTGCTGCTCTAGCGGCCGCCGATCCAGCAGCTCGAAGTGTATGAAGGCACGTTCGAGGTTGGCGGCTCGACAGGACCGGAAGCGTACGCCCACGACAACGCGCAGGAGCTTTTCTACGTGCTCACTGGCCACTTCGAAATCTCGATCGCCTCCGAGACATTCATCCTCGGACCCCGAGACAGCGTGGAGTACCTGTCGTCCGTTCCCCACCGGGCCGTGAACATCGGTGCGACCCCAGCCCAAGCCATGTGGATCACGTCGCATTTCACCCCGCCGATCGACACGAATCCGCTGAGCGCGATACCCGCACACCAGATTAAGGACTGACACCATGGCCACTCGCGACCGCCTGCTGATCACTGGAGGCCACGTCTTCACGCCCGCCGGAATCGTCGAAGAGCCCGTTCTCATCGAGGACGGCATCACCACCGCGATCGGTGCGGACGCGCTCACCACACCCGGTGCCGTCGAGATCGACGCGGCCGGGGGGCTGGTCTCCCCCGGCTTTCAAGACAGCCACATCCACCCGTATCACGCCGGTCTCGACATGATTGCCTGCGACCTGACTCCGTACGACACCGCCGACGGCTACCTCACTCGCATCGCCGAGTACGCGGTGGCCAATCCCGAGCTGTCGTGGATCACCGGCGGAGGCTGGTCGATGGACTCGTTCCCTGGCGGGCTGCCGACGGCGGCCGCGCTGGACGCCATCGTTCCCCACCGGCCGGCGTTCTTTCCCAACCGCGACGGTCACGGCGCCTGGGTGAACACGAAAGCCCTGGAGATCAGCGGCATCGACGATGCGACACCCGACCCGTTCGACGGTCGCATCGAGCGTGACGCCGACGGCCGCGCGATCGGGACGCTGCAGGAAGGAGCCATGGACCTCGTCGCACGGCACATGCCACTGCCGAGCCAGGACGACATGGACGAAGCATTGAAAATCGCTCAGCAGCAACTGTTCGCCTGGGGAGTGACCGGCTGGCAAGACGCAATCGTCGGCGCCACGAACAACACCCCCGACCCCCTCGACTCATACTTGCGCGCAACGACATCCGGCGTCCTGAAGGCGCACGTCGTCGGCGCACTGTGGTGGGACCGCAACCGCGGACTCGAGCAGATTTCCGAACTCGTCGAGAAGCGTGAGCGTGCTCTGGCGGCCGGGTTCGCGGCCACCACGGTCAAGATCATGCAGGACGGTGTCGCCGAGAACTTCACAGCCGGGATGCTCGAACCCTATCTCGACGCGTGCGGCTGCCCCGGGGAGAACATGGGCAAGAGCTTCGTCGATCCGACCACCCTCAAGGAGATCTCGGTTCGGCTCGACGCCCTGGGCTTCCAGCTGCACTTCCATGCCCTCGGCGACCGGGCGGTGCGCGAGTCGCTCGATGCCGTCGAGGCCGCCCGAACGGCCAACGGAGACAACGACCTCCGTCACACGCTGGCACACATTCAGGTGATTCATCCCGATGACATCGCCCGGTTCGCCGAACTCAAGGTGGTCGCGAACATGCAACCGCTCTGGGCAAGGCACGAGGATCAGATGGATCTTCTGACGGTCCCGTTCCTCGGCACCCGCCGGGCCGCGTGGCAGTACCCGTTCGGTTCACTCCAGAGGGCCGGGGCACCATTGGCTTCGGGAAGCGACTGGCCCGTGAGCACGGCGAATCCACTGGAGATCATCCACACCACCGTCAACCGGGCCCCCGCGGGAGCGACCGGCCCGACCGCTCTGCCCTTCCTCGGCGAGCAGGCTCTCTCCCTCGCCGACGCGCTGATCGCACACAGCCTCGGCACGGCCTACCTCAACCACGACGAGCAGCGTTCGGGAAGCATCGAAGTCGGCAAGGTCGGGGACATCGTGATACTCGACCGCGACATCTTCGCCGCCCCGGTGGCCGAGATCGGTTCAGCCACCGTCGTTTACACGATCATCGGCGGCGAGATCGTCTACCACGCAACCTCGACCCTGGTATCGGCATGAGCATCATGGATCTGACCACCGAAGCCACCGCGCCTCCCACCTCCGCGCCCGGCTCGGTTGAACTGCGCTCGCTCACCAAGAGCTACGGGGCAGCCGTTGCCGTGGACAACGTGACTGTCGACGTGCATGCCGGCGAGTTCCTCAGCCTGCTGGGGCCGAGCGGGTGCGGCAAGACGACGACGCTTCGGATGATCGGTGGATTCGAGTTTCCCGACGACGGCTCCATCCAGATCTCGGGCCGCAACGTCGAGGACCTGCCGCCGCACAAGCGCCCGGTGAACACCGTCTTTCAGGCTTATGCGCTGTTCCCGCACATGAAGGTCGCCGACAACGTCGCCTACGGACTGCGCCGCTCGCGCGTGCCGAAGGCGGAGATGGCCGATCGGGTGAGCCGTGCCCTCGACATGGTGAGAATGACCGCTTTCGCTACCCGAAAGCCAGCGCAGCTCTCGGGTGGCCAGCAGCAGCGCATCGCTTTGGCGAGGGCACTGGTGAATCGGCCAGCTGTTCTGCTGCTGGATGAGCCGATGAGCGCCTTGGACCGAAAACTGCGGGAGGAGATGCAGGTCGAGCTGAAGCTGCTGCAGCACGAACTCGGTACGACGTTCATCTTCGTCACGCACGACCAGGAGGAAGCGCTGTCGATGAGCGATCGGGTCGCGGTGATGAAGGACGGACGGATCGAGCAGATCGGCACGGCCTCAAGCGTTTACGATTCGCCGGAGTCGGCCTTCGTGGCAGGGTTCATCGGCAGGCAGAATTCCTTCCCTGGCACGATCACGTCCTTCGATAGCGCCGGGGTGAGCGTGCACACCGCCGGCCTCTCGCTCCATTCCTCGCGCCCGACCAAGGGAAGCCTGCCTGCCTCGAGCGGCGCAGAGGTCACCGCAGCGATCAGGCCGGAGTCGGTTACGGTCACGTCTGCGACGGCGCCCGGTTCCCCGGGTCCTGCGTCAGGCACCCCGGTCAACTCCGTCACCGGGACGCTGCTCGGGGTCTCAGAACTCGGCCACAGCCTGCAGTTGGTGATCCACACGCCGAGCGACGACCAGATTCTGGCCCGTCTCCCCCGAGCTGCCAACCCGCCCACAGAACTCGGTTCGCCCGTGGTTTGTTCGTGGTCAGCCGACGACGTGCGGATCTTCACCTCGTAGCCGCTTGCTCCCCTGCACCGTCTCCCCGTCCGACCTGGAAGGCACGCCATGAATCAGCACCAACCCGTTCGCGCTCTCGTTCCCGAAGCGATGAAGAACTCTCTCACCCGCCGAACCTTCCTCGGCGGCACCGCAGCACTCGGGGTCACCGCGTTTCTCGCCGCGTGCTCCAGTCCGTCGGGCAGCAGCGGCTCCTCATCCGGCGGCCTGAACGTCTACACCTGGGGCGAGTACGACGACCCCGCCGTGCTAACGGACTTCAGCTCGGCCAAGGGTCCCAAGATCACACTCGACTCCTACGGCTCGAACCCCGAGATGATCGCCAAACTCAGTGCGGCGAAAGGCACCACGGGCTACGACATCTGCGTGCCCACCCACTCGTCGGTCCAACAGATGGCGACCGGCGGACTGCTCACCGAACTCGACCTCGCCAAGCTGCCGAACATGAAGAACCTCACCGCGAAAGTCGTCAACACCCCGTTCGACCCCGGCAACAAGTACAGCGTCTGCAAGGACTGGGGCTCGACCGGCTACGTCTACGACACCACCGTCATCAAGCGCGAGCTGACATCGTGGGTGGACTTTCTCGACGCCGCACAGAAAGAGGCATCCGGAAGCCTGTCGCTCCTCGAAGACCAGAACGAGGTCGCATACACCTACTTCTGGGCCAACGGGATCGACGAGAACACGACCGACCCCGGTCTCATCGCGGCCTATCGCTCCTTCATCCTGGACAACATCGCTGCGCACGTGCAGGCCTTCGAGTCGTCGACCAACGCCTCCATCTCCTCCTCCGCCCGCACCCTGATTCACTGCTGGAACGGAGACGCCCGCCTGGGCATACTCGCGAACGCCGAACCCGACAGGTACAAGTGGGTCTGGCCGTCGGAGGGCGCGAACCTCTGGCAGGACAACTGGGCCATCGTCAAGGGTGCACCACACGAAGACGCTGCGTACGAATTCATCAACTACGTGCTCGACCCGGCCGTCTCCCTCAAGGAACTCACCTACATCGGTTACAACACCGGTATCGAAGGAGTCGAGGAAGCGGCCAGAAAAGCCGATATCAAGCGGCCTGACCTGGTCTTCATCAGCGACGACATCATGAAGAAGCTGGTCTACAGCCAAATGAATTCGGCCGACGGCACGATCATCGGCATCTACGACGAGCTAAAGGCCGCGGCGGGCAAGTGACCGCCTTGGAGGGGCGAGCGGGACGAACGGTGCGGATGCACAGCGCGGCGGACACGCAGCCCCCGCGGCTGCGGTTGCCAGGAGGACTCGGCGCCCTGCCGATCAGCGTGTGGATACTGCTGTTCTTCATCCTGCCGTTCGGCCTCGTGGTTTGGTACAGCTTCGGCTACAAACCGGGCATCTACGTAACCCACGCCAACGACATCCTCTCGTTGGACCGATACGGTGAGGCTGCCTCGCCCGCGTTCTTCGCGATCTTCGTTCGCACGCTGAAAATCGCCGGGGTGGGGACCGTACTCTGCCTGGCGATCGCATTTCCGATGGCGTACTGGATGGCTGTCAAGCTGGCCTCGAAATGGCGCGGTGTCGTGCTCGCCCTGGTCCTCATCCCGTACTGGACCAACTTTCTCGTTCGCACCATCGGTTGGCAAATCTCACTGAGTCCAACGGGTTTCGTGTCAAAGACGCTGCAATGGGCCAATTTGACCGAAGGTCCGCTACACGTGCTCTACACCTCGGCTGCGGTTCAGCTCGGCGTGGTCTACAACTATCTGCCGCTGATGATCCTTCCCTTGTACGTGGCGCTGGAGCGTCTCGACCCCAAGCTGCTCGAGGCCAGCCGCGACCTCGGCGGAACGGCGTGGAACACGCTCTGGCGCATCACCGTTCCGTTGGCCGCGCCGGGGGTGACCGCTGGATTACTGCTGGTCTTCGTCCCCCTGATGGGCGACTACATCACCCCAACCGTTCTCGGTGGGGCCAGCGGCAGCATGGTCGGTCAGATGGTGGCCGCCCAGTTCCAGAGCGCACAAAACTGGGCGCTTGGCGCGGCGATGGCCGTGTTGCTCATGCTGGCCATCTTTGGCACGAGCGCCGTGGTCGGCGGCGTTCTCAAGGTGGTCGGTCGCATCGCCACCGCCATGACGTCCCTGAAACTCCCGGTGAAGGAGCCCTCATGACCGTCGCAGCACAGGTGGCGGGTCCCCGTCGTCGGCGCAGGATCCGTCCCGCCGACGCCTTCCTGAACGTCTGGGGAGTGCTTGGTCTAGTGTTCCTCTTCTTCCCGATCGGCGTCATCGTGGTGTTCTCGTTCAACAACGGGCGCACCCTGCAGACCTTCGAGGGATTCGGCATCGAGCCCTACCTCGCGGCCATGTCCAATCCGGCGATCACCAACTCGATCACCGTCTCGTTGATCACCGCCGCCGGCACCGCCGTCGTAGCCACCCTGCTCGGCACCTTCGCCGGAATCGCACTGACCCGTCGGCCCGGCTGGTGGGCGCCTGGACTGCTCGTGCTGTTGGGCCTCGTGATGGTGACTCCGGAGATCGTCAGCGCAATCTCGCTGCTCCCCTGGTTCGTCACCCTCGGCGTCGACTGGGGGCTCACCGGCTTCAACATCGGTCAGGTGCGCCTCATCATTGCCAACTCCCTCTTCGCAAGCGCAGTCGTCACTTTCATCGTGCGGGCCCGGATGATCGGGATGAACGAGTCCCTCGAAGAGGCTGCCGGCGACCTGTACGCTCCGCCCTTTCGGCGGTTCACCGACATCACGCTGCCGCTCATCCGCCCCGCCGTCATCTCGGGTGCGCTGCTCGCCTTCACCCTCAGCCTCGACAACACGGTCGTCTCGTCGTTCGTCTCGGTCGCCGGCTCGACACCGTGGCCGGTGTACATCTTCGCGTCGCTGAAAGCGTCGCTGCGGCCGGAGATTGCGGCGATGTCCACGCTGATGCTGGTGCTCACACTGATCGTGCTCGGCGTCGCGGCCCTGATACTCCGCCGGGATCCGGCGGGTTCGGGTAGCGGGGCCGCCGGCCTCACAGACGCGATGGTGGGGCGATGAGCACGGAACTGAACAACGGTGATACCGGACATTCGTCTGCGTCTGCCACCTTCGTGCTGTAGACGCACCCGGCAGTGTTTGGTCGAGCCGCCAAAACCGCTGGGACGGTTCCTTCCGGTGTGACGTCGCGCCAAATGATCCTGCTGCCAATCGAATGGCTGAAAAAGAAGTACCGCTTGAAACTCGATCGCTGGATGAGTCCCGCCGTCGGACGGCGTTCTACGAGGAAGACAGGTGATTTCCACAATGTCTTCGGGTAAGGCGCTCAGGAGGAGAAGAACATGAGCTTGGTCGACATCTCACGCCCCGGTGGGCCGGGGTTTGACGAGTTGGTTCCGTCGCGCTACGCGCTGCGGGTCGGCGACATCGACGTGCTGGTGATCAGCGACGGGGTACTGCCGATAACCGCCGTCACCATAGCCACCAACGCCGCGCCTGCCGACCTCTCGGCGTGGCTCAAGGACATGTACCTGCCGCCGGAGGTGCTCGACTGGCCGTTGAATGTGGCCGTGGTGCGCAGCGGCGGCAAGACCATCCTCATCGATTCCGGACTGGGGACGGAGTTCCTCGATTTCCCGCGGGCCGGGCAGTTGGCCATGCGACTCGTCGCCGCCGGGATCGATCCGTCCTCCGTGACCGACGTGGTGCTCACCCACCTGCACATGGACCACATCGGCGGGCTGCTCGTCGACGGGCTGAGGAATCAGTTGCGGCCGGACCTGCGTGTCCACCTGGCATCGGCCGAGGCCGAGTTCTGGGAAGCGCCCGACTTCACCCGTACGGTCATGCCGGCGCCGATTCCGGACGTGCTTCGGCGGACCGCCGCGCAGTTTCTGGACGTGTACCGCAGCCAGCTGCGGCCGTTCGAGACCGAGTATGAGGTGGCACCCGGCGTGCTGCTCCGCCGTACCGGCGGTCACACGCCCGGCCACAGCATCGTCCGCATCGAGTCCGGCGGCGAGGCATTGACGTTCGCCGGTGACGCCGTGTTCCAGCCCGGGTTCGACAACCCCCAGTGGCACAACGGCTTCGAACACGACCCCGAGGAATCAGCCCGCGTCCGGGTCCGCCTCTTGAAGGAGCTGGCGGCGAGCGGCGAGCAACTCGTGGCCACTCACCTGCCGTTTCCGTCCGTCTGCCACGTGGCGGTCGCCGGCGATGCCTTCCGATTTGTACCGGCCGTTTGGGATTACTGACCGGCCGGTTGCCACACTGGAGCCAGCTTTTCACCCTCGGCCGACATAGCTTATGGCGCAGGTAGTTTCGCTACCGTCAGCAAAACCGATGATGTTTCGATGGCTTCGAGAGCATGGCGTGAATTGGGGACGATGATCAGATCTCCGGCGGAGCCTTCCCAGGCGTTGCCGCCTGCGGTCAGCCGGACCCGTCCGTGCAGAACGTGGAGGGTGGCTTCGCCGGGGTTCTCGTGTTCTTGGAGTGTCTGACCCGCGTTGAGCACGATCAGTGTTTGGCGCAGGACGTGTTCGTGGCCTCCGTACACGGTGTGGGCGCTGCGCCCGCTGGACGCTCGTTCGGCGGCCGCGAGGTGTTCGCGAGCCAGCGCCGTCAACGACATCTTCTCCATGGCGAGCTCTTTCCGTAGTCGTCGATCATCTCAAAGGCGTCAAGGCGTTCGGCGTTGATCAAGTGAAATCGTCGTTCTCGATCCTCCGTCGTCATAGCCACGCGAGTGCGGCGACGACGAGTGCCTCGGTTCCGGTGTCGAGCGTGGGCTGGAGGACCGGGGCGAAGGCGGCCGAGTGGTTGACGGGAATGTCTTGGGACACTCGCCCGGCTTGCTCGGCTTTGCGGTACGTGTCCGGATCGATACCGCCGAAGCCCCAGTAGGTGTACGGCACGCCGAGCGCGGTCGGGATGTCGCTGAAGTCCTCGCTGGCGGTCCAGATCGGCATCGTCGTGTTGCGGTCGCCGAAGTGCGCGGCGAAGGCGGCCGCGACACGTGCGGTGGTGTCAGGATCGTTGTCGGTCAACGGGAAATGGTCGAACAATTCGAACTCCGGGTCTTTCGGTGATCCCGATGCGTGACATTCACCGACGACGATTCGGTGGATGGCATCCAGGATTGCCGTGCGGACGGCGTCACTGTAGGTCCTGACGTTGAGCTGAAGCACGGCGTGATCTGAGATGACATTGCTCTTGGTGCCGGCGGCGATGCTGCCGACGGTGAGAACCGCGGTCTCACCGGGTGCCGTCTCCCGGGAGATGACGGTCTGCAGCCGAACGACGATCATCGCGGCCAGCACCACCGGGTCGACCGTCGACTGTGGCATCGATCCATGCCCGCCGCGGCCGTGAACGGTGATTCGCATACTGTCGGCCACGGAAAGGACCGGTCCGGAGTGGGTGCCGACCACCCCGGCTGGGGTTGGCAGCACGTGCTGGGCCAGGGCGACATCGACTTTCGGGATGAGTTCGCTCAGATGATCCTCGACCATCGCACGGGCGCCGTCGCCGACCTCTTCGGCCGGCTGGAACAAAGCCACGGCGGTACCGCTCCAGTTCGCGACGCCGTCAGAGAGCAGCTGCGCGGCACCGAGTAGGCAGGTGACGTGGACGTCATGGCCGCAGGCATGCATCACCGGGATCTCGGCTCCGGCCGCATCGGTCACGGTGGTCGTGCTGGCGTAGGCCAGACCCGTCGCCTCCTTGACCGGTAGGGCGTCCATGTCCGCTCGCAACAGCACGGTCGGGCCGTCCCCGTTGCGCATGACCGCGACAACCCCGGTTCCCCCGACGCCCTCGTGCACCGAAAAGCCGGTCCCGCGCAACCGCTCGGCGACCCGCGCCGCCGTGCGGTGTTCCTGGTGGGACAGTTCCGGATGCTGGTGCAGGTCCCGGTAGAACTCTTCCTCCCAGCCTCGGACGCCGTCCAGGCCGGCCAGCACGGCTGCGCTACGCGAATTCGTGCTCATTACTTCTCTTTTCGTCGGCGGGTCAAGAAACGATCGGGCCGCCGCCAGTCGACACGCTCCGGCAGTATCCAGCCCCGCCAGCGCGCAAGCAGGCACAACGCCGCGCCCACCCCCGTCGATACGAGCAGACCCGCCTGCGGGTATCCCCAAAACTGGACGAGCACCAGTGTCCCACTGGCGATCACCGCGCACGTGGCATACAACGTGTTCCCACCGAAGATCGTGGGAATACTGCCCACTGCGATGTCCCGCACGGCGCCACCGCCGACCGCGGTCACCGTGCCCAACAGAATCGCCGGTAGCCAACCCAACCCGAGCGTGAGGGTTTTCTGTGCGCCGACCGCGGCCCAGCAACCCAACGCAAGCGCATCCACCAACGGAAACAGCCGATCCCAGACGCGCCCCTCGAACCGCACCGCAAACGCGACCGCCGCGCCGATCAACGCCGTCGTCAGGTACGCGTAATTCGTCAACGCCACCGGCGTCCCGCGCTGCAACAGAGTGTCCCGGATGATGCCGCCACCGAGACCCGACACGATCGCCAACGCAGCAAAACCGACCGGGTCGAATCCGTGGCGGCGCGCGACCGCGCCGCCGAGCAGGGCGTTGGCGAACACCCCCGTCAGATCGAGCACCCGCACCAGGTCCGGCACTGAGACGAAACCAGTCGCCATCGCACCCGTCCTCTGCAATCGTGCCGGGAACCGTCGGCATCCATCACGCGGTAACCGGCTCACGGGTACCCAGTCGTCACCGTTGTCAACATGGCCCCGGGCAACGGCGCGCGATCAGTGAATGCCTGAGCGGCCGGCGAGGGCGCTGCGCTCGGTCCCGTTGGCGGCATACACGTTAATGCCCGTCTCGGTTGGCGGCCGGTCGCTTAGCCATCCGGCGGCTCCCAATCCCGTTGCGAGGAAGCCTGCCACCCAAGACGTCCATGCGGCGCCAGACCCACCACCTCGCCGAACTCTTCACGGACACCACCTAACGCCCATGTTTCACATTCATGCTGGATTCGTCCGCGCCTTGACGTGCGAGATCGGACTGGCGAACGTCGCGGTCAAATCCATGGCGAGCAACAACGGCGGCTCGGCAGCCACACTCATCGTTGCATCGTGCCTCGCTCCGGCCGTCCCCTGATCGGTGCGCCGGTCGCCCCGTGCGCACACCGCTGACTGGTTTCGCTGAACACGACTCGACGCGGTTTTCAGATCCCGGTGTTTTCGGTGCGCACCGGACTGGGATCGGGCACATGGGGCATGAGCGCGTTCGGCGGGATCTCGCCGAACAGGCCAGCCTGAAAGTCCTCGAGGGCTTGTCCGAGTTCGGCTTTGGTGTTCATGACGAATGGTCCGTAGGCCTCGACATGTTCACCGATGGGTTGACCGCCCAGCACGAGCAGCTCGAGGGTGGGGCTGCGGGAGTCCTGGTGGTCGTCGCCGCGCACCTCGAACCAGTCGCCGGCCCCGAGCACGACCAGCTGACCGCTGCGGATCGGGCGCCCTTCGGTGCCGACGCGACCGGAACCTGCCAAGACGTAGATGAGTGCGTTGAAGGACGGGCTCCAGGGCAGTTGGAGCTGCGCCCCGGGTGAGATCGTCGCGTGGACCAGGGTGATGGGCGTGTGCGTCGACCCGGGCCCGCGGTGTCCGCCCAATTCTCCGGCAATGACCCGCACCAGCGCGCCCGCATCGGCGGATGCGATCAATGTCACCGCCGCTGCTTCAATGCTCTGGTACGCCGGGGCGATCATCTTGCTTTTCGCAGGGAGATTTACCCACAGTTGCACCCCGTGGAACAACCCACCCGACACCACCAAGTCCTCGGGCGGTGTCTCGATGTGCAGGATTCCGGCTCCGGCGGTCATCCATTGGGTGGCGCCATCCTCGATCATTCCGCCGCCTCCGTGCGAATCCTGGTGCTGGAAGCGGCCGTCGATCATGTAGGTTACGGTTTCGAATCCGCGGTGCGGGTGCCACGGCGTGCCCTTGGGCTCGCCGGGCGCGTACTCCACCGCGCCCATCTGGTCCATGTGGACGAACGGATCGAGGTGGGCGCGTGCGACTCCGGCGAAGGCCCGGTGCACGGGGAAGCCCTCACCTTCCAAGCCGGTCGGTGCTGTTGTCACGCTCATCACGTACCGCTCCCGGGCATCGGCCCTCGGGTGGTCGAGGCGCGGGACGCTCAGATAATCGGCTGTCACAGCTGGCATGGGGACGCTCCATCCGTGAGAGGGCGTTGTCAAGGCTCAGAGTAGGCGCGTAGGCGGCGCCACATAACCCTTGATCCCCGATTTGCCAGGCAGGACCCAGATTACGGGCCTGATATGCGCGGTTCGCCGCCCGGGCGGGTCACTCTTCAGGATTTCGACACACACCGTCGCCGAAGGGGTCTACCGTCGAAGGCGCGAGCGTGGGAGATGAGGCCAAATGAGCAAAGCCGACAACGAGCGACAAGACGAATTCGATACGCGCGCAATACATGTGGGTGCCGGTTTCACCGAACGCGAGCATCCCCACGTCCTCGAGACGTTGTCGGGGCTCGGGCCGCACTTGGGCAGATGGAATCCCGACGACGTCGACGTGGAAGTCTCCGTGCATGACCGCGGCGGCAAGGAACAGAGCGTCACGCTGCGCACGACACTTCCGGGATTTCCCCCGCTGGTGGCAAACGCCGCCGAGCAAGACCTGACGCGCGCCCTCGGCGAAGCCAAGCGCGAACTGATCAGTCAGATTGACCGCCACCTGTCAGCGCGTGAGCCAATGAAGAACCGTCGGCTCAGGAGAGAGACGATCAGACATCCAGAATCGGGAACTGGTCGCGGCTAGACCAGGGGGCGCCCGGACGCGATGGTGACCGGTGCCGTGCCCGCGTATGCGCGCAAGCTCTGGGGGTTGTCGAATGGTGCTGGGTCATCATCGATTACCGCCAGAATCCGTGCGGCCGAGACTGGCCGTGTGCCGTGGGTCCGGGCTCTTTGACTGTCATCGCGATCTCGATTTCACCGTCTCCTGCCAGAGAATGACAAACTGGTCTCGATCCACAGCCGGTCGGCGACGACGGTGTCGGTGCTCGAGTCGTCGGCCACGCCCTCGACGTCGCAGTAGTCTTCGTATTGCCCGAGAACTAATTCAGCAGGGGCTTTGGCTCAAGAAACTTGAGTGGAGCCGTGCCAGCTTGAGCACTGATCCGTCGGGTTGCCGCCGCGTGGTATCGGGCTCTGAATATGTTGTACCACAACATAGTTGGGAGGTGATCGGATGTTTTTTGTCGCGGGACGATTGGGCTGAAGTCGACCGCGACATTCACGTGACGGTCGCACAACCCAGCCGGGTGATGATCGGCATCGAAACCGATCACCGCCCATCGCGGGAATCGAATGCACCGGTGAGGGAAGCGTGAAGCCTACAGTCAGTCCATGGCCGCCGACGATCCCCCATCACTGAGGTTGCGCACGCCATCCCGGGACAGCAACGAGGCATTTCCGCAGCTCACGGTCGACCAGATGGCGGTGCTCACGCAATGGGGTCAGCGACGGTCTGCGGTCGCTGGGGAGGAGTTGTTCCGGGCGGGCGACGTCGTCACCGACCTGTTCGTGGTGGCGACCGGGCGGGTGGCCATGCTGCGGCAGAACCACGACGCCGAGGAGGTTGCTCAGGTGCACGGTGAGCGCCAATTGATCGGCGAGTTGGGGATGCTGGAAGGGCAGCCGGCCATGTTCAGCGCCCAGGTACTCGACGCCAGCGAGATCGTCGGCGTCCCCGTAGGCCATCTCAAGGACGTGGCGTTGCAGGATTCAGTGCTCGGCGAAACGATTCTGCGTGCATATCTGATCCGTCGGGCGGATCTGATCGATGCTGGCGCGGGCATGCGCATCGTCGGTTCGTGTTACTCAGCGGACACGCGCCGCCTGCTGGAGTTCTGTACACGAAACCGATTGCCACACCGGTGGATCGATGTAGAGAAGTCACCGGAGGTCGATGCGTTTCTGCAGCGGATGAACGTGGCGCCCGAAGACACGCCGGTAGTCGTGCTCGCCAACGGACGAGTCTTGAAGAACCCGTCGACCGCCGCGCTGGCCGACGAACTGCACCTGCGCGCAGGGTTGCCGGATAGCCAGGGATGCGACCTGCTGGTCGTCGGTGCGGGACCGGCGGGCCTGGCGGCCAGCGTCTACGGCGCCTCAGACGGACTCGACGTCACCACGGTGGACTCGGTCGCGGTCGGAGGTCAAGCCAGCACCACGTCGCGGATCGAGAACTACCTCGGATTTCCCGCCGGCATCTCCGGAGCGGAACTGACCGAACGTGCTGCCGTCCAGGCGCGGCGATTCGGCGCACGCCTCGTGGTCCCCGCGAATCTGATCACGCTGGTAAATGTCAGTGACCACTTCCGGGCCACGTTCGACGGGTACGACGACGTGACCGCCCGCACCGTCCTCGTCGCGTCCGGCGCCCGGTACCGGCGCCTCGATTTGCCGGGGCTTGACCGCTTCGAAACCGCAAACGTGCACTATGAGGCGACAATCCCGGAGCGGCAGGCGTGCGGTGTCGACCCGGTGGCTGTCGTCGGTGGCGGTAATTCCGCCGGCCAGGCAGCGGTGTTCCTCGCCCATACGATACCGAAGGTGTATCTGATCGTTCGCGACCACGAGCTCGGCGCCAAGATGTCCCGCTACCTGGTGGAGCAGATCGATGGCAACCACCGCATCGTCGTCGTTACCGACACCGAAGTTCATGAACTACTCGGTGACGACCGATACCTGACCTCTATCGAGGTGCGCAACAACGCTACTGGCGCACAGAAGACATTGGCGGTGCGAACGTTGTTCGTCTTCATCGGCGCGCAGCCGCAGACGGCGTGGCTTTCCGGGCTCGCCGAACTGGACAAGCACGGATTCATTTACACCGGGGCGGATCTGCAGTCCGTCCCCGTCCCGGGCTCGGAGAACGGTCCGCGCTCCATTCTGGAGACGAGTGTGCCGGGGCTCTTCGCAGCCGGCGACGTCAGGAGTGGAGCCACTAGACGTGTCGCAGCAGCAATGGGCGAGGGCGCCATCGCGGTGGCGTTGGCAGGTCAGTACCTCACCAATACCGGCCGCACCGTGACCTCGTGAGTCCTGTGCCACCACCTGCTGCACGAATGCCCGTCGCCCCTTGCGATATTGGGTCTACCGTCGAGATGTAGTCGCGCAGCAGAGCGCCGACACGGCGTCGTACGTGCGGCGTTGACAACCGGAGGTCAGTGTGAGCGACGACAAGGACACCGCGTTCCCCGTCGATGCGCAACGACGCATCGAGGTGGAACTGACCGAGCTGAGGCAACGCCGGGATCGCATGACAGCCGACTTCGAAGGCGACCGTGACACGGTTGGCGATTCCGGGGACGCGGCTGACGCCATCCAGCGTGCTGACGAAGGAGCGGTGCTCAGCGATCGAATCGCCGAGCTCACACGAATCCTGGAAGGTGGTAAACCGACGTCCGAGACAGCGGGCGAACTACCCGACGGTACCGAGCTCACCTTGCGATTTTCAGACAGCCCGGACGCCGTCCGGCTGCAGGTGGTGCTGATCCAGGAGGAGACCCCCGCGGGCAGGGAAGAGGACACGCTCACCGCGGACAGCCCGTTGGGGCTGGCCCTAATCGGGCACCGGCCGGGGGACACGGTGACCTACATGACCCCTCAAGGGCAACAACAGGTCGAGCTGCTCGACGTCAAGAAGCCCTCCTAGCCGGCCGCCCACGGGCTGCCGGACGTGCTCAGCCGGGCCAGTCCAGTTCGCTACCTCGACTTTCATCCCGCCCAGAATGGTCATACCCCAAGCTGGTGTAGATCCACCCGCAGCGCCAAGTGCTCATCGAGTATTTGGCGCAGCGCGGCGTCCATCGGACGCGCGGACGCGAGGTCGCGGCCGAACCGGCAGTCCACAGCGACTACCGCGCCGTCACGCAGTTCGGCGGTGTCGACCTGATCGACGAACGGATCGAACAACGCGAGCGGCGTGGCCAGGTAATACAACGCCCGGCGCGACTCGTTCAACCCGGCGGCATACATCAGTCCGTGTTGGGTGATGACGAAGCGTTCCGAGGTGATCCTGGCGTTCGGGGTTTCGGCTTTACCCCATGCCATTGCGGCGCACCGGCTCTGTGCCAATCGATCCGGGACGTCGTCAGTCAGCGTGAACAACCTTTCGACGAGTGCTCCACCCATTCGCGGATACGCGTCGATGGCGGGCCTGAAGTACCGCTGAAAGATCTCGCCAAAAAAGTCGTACAGTTGCTCGCTCATCGCGGCTCCCTAGGTTTCAGGCGGACATCCCAATTGTGCGCCCGAACCGCCAGCGAGGGGGCGAATACCGACCTCCGAGACACCTGGCGAACTTCCCGACGGTATCGAGGTGACCCTGCGTTTCTCAGACAGCCCGGATGCCGTCCGGATGCGAGTCGTGCTCGTCCAGGCCGCGCGGCCCGTGGCCCAGCGGCTCGAACGGGTCGGAGCCGTCCGCCGGAATCTCCTGATACGACACCAGCTTCCACGCACCGATGAGACGGTCACGCAAACCTTCGGCCATGGCGCCTCCGTAATCTTGAGGTGACCCTGACGTCGTCGCCGACAAGCGCCTGCACGTGCAGTGACGGCGACTTCCGGTCCGGTCACTCCACGATAGGCGCGCGCTACGGCCCAGGTCGGCGCTCGGGCAAATGCCGACGGGTAGGGCTGCCGGTCCCACCACCGTGTGGTTGCCGCGTTTGCGGGCGGGGATGAGACCGGACACCCCTTGGCCGTGTGATGTCTTGCCCACGGGCCCATCGCCGCCATCTCCGGGCTACCGGCAAGGCTGCGTGATGGGCGACTGTAGCGTGACGACCGTGAACTCCTCTCGTACGTCTTCTGCCGTCGCGTTCGTGGCCTGTGCCGCGTCGTTCGTCATGACTCTCTCCGCATGCGGCTCCTCCGAAACCGCAACCGCAGCCGGTGCGTGCCCCACGGCGGCCCCGGTAGCCGGTGGCACACCCGAATGGACGCTCCCTGGGGCGAGCGGCAGCGTCGCGGTAACCGGATCCACGGATACGACGGCGCCGTACGTCAAGGTGGACGGACCATTCAGCGTGACTGAGACTCAGGTACACACGCTGCAGGCGGGTGATGGGCCGGTCGTCGCGGACACGGCGACGGTTTCTGTCTGCTACATGGGCGTCAATGGACGTGACGGGGCTGTGTTCGACAGCAGCTATGAACGCGGTGCTGCGGCCGACTTCCCGCTCGACGGAGTCGTGCCGGGGTTTCAGAAGGCCATCGCAGGACAGAAGGTCGGCTCCACGGTCGCCGTCGCAATGAACCCTGCCGACGGCTACCCGAACGGTCAGCCCAGTGCTGGGATCCAGAAGGGTGATTCGCTCGTCTTCGCGATCAAGATCCTCGGCACTTCGAGTTGAGCTGCGACGATCTGAGCCGCGCGATCAGGTGACGAACACGGGGACCCGCATCGCCCCTACACAGCCGGTGTCATAGCCGTCGGGTCGGCTCAGGAAGTCGGCAACGACTGCGCGTCCGCATTCCGATTGCGAGTACACGTCATGCCCGATGGCCGGGAACCGGACGACTCTGCTGTTGGTCAGCGTCGCTGCGGCGTCGTCCGCTTGGCTCGGCTGCGTGATCGCATCGAACGTGCCGGCGAGCAGAAGTACTGGAATATCGCTCTGCACGGGAGTATTCACGCTCGGGTCGGCACGACCGACGTTCCACACCGGGCATTCATCCATTAGTCGAGCGAATTGCGGTTGAATCGCCAGAACCTCAGCGGGAAAGCCGGGAAGAACTTTGTGAGTCGCGGCCGCAATTGCATCGGATGTCGTGAACGCCGCAGCTTCCCTGCACATCACGCCATACCTGAGGCCGTAGCTCATCAGATCGACGGAAGGAACCGACGCCTGCACCGCCTCGGCAGCAGCACGGCCGTCACCGCTCGCTGTCGCGTGAATCATCTGAGGCAGCGAGGCGTACAAAGTTGCATCCGAGCTTCTAAGCACCACGACGTTGGAGAACTTGTAGCCGTCGACAACCACCTTCTGCGCCGATCCATCAGCGGATGCCGGAACATCAACGGTCATCGGCGTTTCCGCCAACCGCGCAACGGTGGCGGTGAATTCATTCGCGAGGTCGGGATAGGCCTGCGCACAGGTGGGCTGTGCGGCGCAGGCGTCGAACACCGCTTGATACCCACCGGCAGCGCTCCCCCACAGGTGGGTCAGCAGATTGTTCTGGGGCGGCGCTACGGAGTCGAGGACGACACTGCTGACGCCCTCGGGATGATCGCGCATCAACTGCAACGCCAGGTCCGTGCCGTAGGAGACGCCGTACACATGCCAGGAGTCGATCCCCATCGCCGTCCGCAGGTCAGCCACATCGGCCGCGTTGGCAACACCTTGAGACTGACGCCGACGCAAATTTCATCCTTTAACCGTGGTCCATTGCCTTGCAACAGACTCCGGGATTGAGCGATTACTTCTCAGCTTTCAGTAGGCCACCCGATCAGATAGAGCCAGAAACGTCAAGGGCCGCAATCGATTCGGGTCCAACTCGATCCCTGCGGCCTTCGGCAGCAGCTACGGCCGCAACGACTAGCTCGGAGACGTCCCCGGTTGCGACGACGTCGAGCAGCCCCTAGGTCGGAGCCTCCGGGCCGCCCATCGGTACCGCCACGATGCAGGTGAGCGTCGGTGGTGTTGGCCCGGTGACCATCAGGTACAGATCAATGGTGGCGCAGAACAATCCGAGGCAAATGCAACGCTGCCATGGGAGAAGCAGTATCCCGTGTACAACGAGATTGAGTCCTCGGTCGCCGCCGACGGCGGCGACACAGAACTCATCTGCAGCATCGTCATGGACGGTAAGTTGCTGGCTTCAAGAGTGAACCGCGGCCCACATGCAGATTCGCTTTTTGGGGCTGACGGCCGCCGGATCGCAAGAGGCCGGTCGCGCCGCGGTCATTCGTTCAGCGGTTCTAGCCGCCACCGGTGTTGATGTTCGACGACAGCGTGATGAAGTAGCCGTTCTTCCACACGCCCCAGCGCCCGCCCCATCCCGAGATCCAGATCACCGGCTCCCCATTCCAGAACTCGGCGGGCTTGGGCGGTGCATTCGGCGGTGGTATCTCACCCATGACCGGCACCGGCGGCGGAACCGGATCGGCGCTCGCCGAAGTGGCGCCCAGGCCCAGGATGGCTGCGGTGAGTCCGGCCGCCACTGCAACGGCAGACAGGGTGGGCTTGATCAAGGTCATGCGTATGACTCCAGCGTTGAGACGACATCCGGCTACTTAGCAGGAATAACCACCCTACGCGATGGCCAAACGCTTCGGACACCAAGTGTCGCTTCGCCAACCTGCATGACAACCGAACACGACCCAATCGAATGTGGCGTGTCAACAGTGACTCGACGGTTCATGATGGAGGTCATGGAATCGACCCGCGTGGACCGCTGGTTGTGGGCGGTCCGTCTGACCAAGACCCGGCCGGACGCCGCCTCGGCCTGCCGAGGCGGGCATGTACGCGTCAACGATCGGCCGGCCAAGCCGGCGACGACCGTGTCCCCTGGTGACGAGGTGCGCGCCCTGGTGGGTGACGTAACGCGGATCGTCGAGGTGGTTCGGGTGATCCAGAAGAGGGTCGGTGCAGCCGACGCCGTGACCTGCTATCTCGATCGAACGCCCGCACCGCCGTCGACTTCCGCCCTTGCGGTGGCGGTCCGCGATCGCGGTGCCGGGCGGCCCACCAAACGGGACCGGCGACTCCTGGACCGGTGGCGCGCCAGCCAGGGGTGAATGGTCAGCCGAGTTCGGCGACCGTGGCGCGCAACCGGGTCAAGGCTCCACGCGCGAGTTCGCCCAGCTCCTGTTGGTTGTCCTCCGCGACCCACGATGCATATGCCTCCTTGAAGGCGAGAACGCCCAACTCTGCCGCGAGGGTCGCCACCAGGTCTTGGACGCCACGAGCGCGCAACGCACCCGCCATGGCCGCCGCGAGGCCGACCTGTTTGAGCGCGTCCCGCTCTTGCAGTTCCGTGCTGGTGGCGATGACGGCACGCAACCGAGGCCCAAGCTCGCGATTGAACGGCGTCATCGCCGCAGTGGCCTGCTCCAGCCCGGCGGCGACGGCGATCATGGGGCCGGCATCGGCGGGCGCTGCAGAGATGCCTTCGACGAAGAGCCGCGACAGGGTCTCCTGACCAGCGGCCAGTACTTCCCGCTTGTCGGGGAAGTGCCGAAAGAAGGTGCTCTTCGTCAGGCCGGCGCGGTCGGCGATCTGGGCGACGGTGGTGTCGTCGTAACCCCGCTCGGAAAAGAGATGGAGCGCGGCCGCGACGAGCCGCTCGCGCGCATCGGGTTCCCATCGGGGCATCGCGTCATCCTACTGATGGGACCTTTATCGCGTCACCCTGCTACGGTAATGGGACATCAGTCGCATCACTAGAAGGAGTCCCTCGTGCGCGTCTTCGTCACCGGTGCTGCCGGCGGAATCGGTTCCGTGGTCGTTCCCGAGCTGATCGCCGCGGGCCACGAAGTCGTGGGCCTGGTTCGCTCCGACGCCTCGGCTCAAGCCGTCAGCGCAATGGGAGCCTCCGTGCTCCGCGGTGATCTCAACGATCGCGAGAGCCTGGGCACCTGCGCGGCACATTCGGATGGCGTCATCCACCTCGCCTTCGGCAACGACTTCAGAAACTTCGAGAAGTGCGTGGCCGAGGAGACTTTCGCCGTCGAGGCACTAGGTGCCGCTCTCGAAGGTAGCGGCAAGCCGCTGGTCATCGCCTCCGGCACACCCGCCACCCCCGGACGCGCCTCGACAGAGCAGGACGCGATGCCGACGGACGGCCCCGTCGGCGGTCGCGGTCGCAACGCTCAGGCCGTCGTCGCCCTGGCGACCAAGGGTGTTCGCTCAGCCGTTGTCCGACTCCCCCGGTCGGTTCACGACCGCGGCGGTCCCTACGGATTTGCCGGACTGCTCATCGAAGCTGCCCGCCGCACCGGAGTCTCTGGCTATGTCGGCGACGGCACCCAGCGATGGCCAGCAGTGCACCGAATCGACGCCGCCCGACTCTTCCGGCTGACTCTCGAACAAGCCGCTCCTGGCACGGTGGCGCACGCCGTCGCCGATGAAGGCGACGCGATGCGCGCCCTCGCCGAGGTCATCGGCCACCAACTCGACCTGCCCGTCGACGCCGTCCCTGCAGAGAACTTCGGGTTCCTCGGCAGCGTCTTCGGGGTCGACCAACCCTCCTCGAGCGCACTCACCCGCGAAGGGTTTGGGTGGCAGCCCACCCATCCGAGCCTGCTCGACGATCTCGAAGCCGGAAGCTACCCGGCCTGATGCTGATCAGCCGGTTCGCAACGGCTTAGGGCGTCGGCGGCGGAACCGGCGCGTCCGCTGGCGCCGCGGCAGGGTCAGCAGGCGCCGCTGGCGCCGCGGCAGGGTAAGCAGGCGCCGCAGGCGGCGCGTATCCGGGCGGCGGCGGCCCGTTGAGCGGGTAGTACCCGGGAGGAAGCGCCGGGCCCACCGCGTTCGGGTCCTTCGGTAGCGCGGGAGTCGAGGACGACGGGTCCGTCAGTGACGTGTACCCGGGCGGCAGTTTCGGGGCGGGACCGGCTCCTGGTGGCGGGACGCCGGCTGCGGGCATCCCGTCCGGCGTATCGGCTGTTCCATACGGGTCTTGGGCCTGGTGCCAAGCGTCCCTGAGAAAGCCCAACGGGCCGGAACCCGAGCCGTACGACTGGTTGGCGATCTCTGGCACCATCGGTGGGCCAGGGGGCGGGGGGGCAGGCGGACCCACCGGTGCATCCGCGACGGGCTCGCCGGGGGCCGGCGGGAATGGTTCCGGATCCGCTGCGGCGTGGCCTGCCATGGCCAGTGCGCCGCCGGTGATGAACAACCCCGCGACCGCGAGCCTCGCGGCGTTGGCGAACCGAGTGGCACTCTGACGTTCGATCATGAACCTGGTTGTCCTCTCTTGTGACACTCCGAGGAGCGCCGGACCCGACTCCGGGCTAAAGGCTAACGCCTTCCCCGAGCGGCGTCACCTCGTTCACGCGCTGAATCCGCCAATCCGTCGATCAGCTGGCCCGCCTGCGACGCAGGTGGCACCAGCCCCCCGGTTACGACGTGCCTGCGGCGCCAGGGCGATCGGAAGTGGTGTTTACTCGGGTCATCGATTCCGAGAAGCTCGTCGCCTCGAGCGTCAGTTGAGTGGTCAGCGTCGGTTGCCTCACCGAGGGATATCGGCCTAGAAGATCCAACTCAGCGCGACAAGGGGATTCGATGTCATGAACGACCAGATCGGTATCGGCGTCATCGGGTGTGGCGGCTTCGGGCTGTTCGCGCTGCAGCAGTTCGCCCAGGTGCCAGGGGTGCGGTTGGCCGCGATGGCAGGCACGGCGCGGCCGGCATCCGTGGCGGCGGCCCAGCGGTACGGGCTCGTCGACGTCGTCGACGTCGCTCGCCTGCTCGAATTGCCGACCGTGGACCTGGTCTACATCGCCACACCGCCGTTTCTGCACTATGAGCAGTCCAAGCTGGCCCTCGCAGCAGGCAAACACGTCATCTGTGAGAAGCCCCTCGCGCTGACGGTCGAGCAGGCGGACGAACTGGTCGGGCTCGCACGGCGACAGGACCTGCTCCTCGTCGCGAACCTGATGCAGCGATACAACCCGCTGTACGACATCGTCGGCCAGATCATCGACCGCCGGCCGCTCGGCGAGTTCCTGCACGGCTATTTCGAGAACTACGCCTCGGACGAGAATCTTCCGCCACAGCACTGGTTCTGGGATGCCAGCAAGAGTGGCGGAATCTTCATCGAACACGGAGTTCACTTCTTCGACATGCTGAGCGGCTGGCTCGGTGACGGTGAAGTCGTTGCCGCACATGCCAGTTCAAGACCCGACGGGTGCGAAGACCAGGTGCAATGCACGGTGCGCTACCCCGGCGGATCGCTGTTCAACTTCTATCACGGCTTTCATCAGCCAGGGCGGTTGGATCGCCAAGAGCTCCGACTGGTGTTCGAACGCGGCGACCTACTGCTGCAGGGTTGGGTGCCAACCAGCATCCGCATCCACGCGGTGGCCAATGAGTCGCAGACGCGCGAACTGAGCGAAATACTTCCTGGCGCACGGATCGACGTGTCGACCACGTACGGCCCGCGCGATCGGGCGTTCTACTCGCACGGACACGACCACGACGCCTATCAACGGTTCGACCTTCGCTGGGATGGCCTGGAGAAGATGCCGTTGTACTGCGATCTGCTGCGTCGCATGATGTCGGATCAGGTGGCATGGATACGCGAGCGCGGGCACCAGCGAAAGGTCGACGAGCAGAACGGGCGTGACTCGGTGGCGATGGCATGCGCTGCCGATGCACTGGCACACCACACCGACGCTCGCCTCTGACGCGAGAGTGGGAAGACGTATCCACGTCTTTCCACTCTCAATTCATAGCGCACCGGGGCGCTTGCGGCAAGACCCGGGTCTCCCCCCAAACTGGCTGGCCGAAGCCACAACTCGCCAAGATGCGTCGGTGAATTGCGGTCTACCCCAGATTGGAGCCGAAGACTTGAACCCACTTACTACGAGCGCGTTCGACCTTCCCGACCACCTCGCGGCCAAGGCAGACCCGGCACTGATCGCCGGCGACGAGCAACACTTCGCCGCCATCGCGGCGAGCCTCGGGCGGTCCATCGCCGACCTGTCCGCCCGCCTCGATGAGGAACGCAGGTCTCCCGGCGGCGCAGCGCAGGCCGCGATGGAACGGGACATGGAAATACACCGCCTGACCGCTCGCTTGCGCTCTCTGCGGCGCTTCGGCTTGGTCGCTGACCCCGGAGTCGTCGAAGGGTCTCGAGTTCGATCTGGTCGTCCTCGTCGACCCCGAGGCGTTCGGCGAGGGTGTCGAGGGCGCGGTCGACCGTTATGTCGCGATGACGCGGGCTACCCGACAACTCGTCATCCTGACGACGTCGTGACGTCGTGAAGGTGGTGCACCGGGTCGTGGATGAAGTACCGTGCCAGCGTCTCGATAGTGAATTCGCTTCCGTCGCTACGGAATCCCTTCCTCTCCCACGCATCGTCCGGCACGGATTCGAAGGCGGCCGCGAGACTGTCAGCCGCCGTCGTCAGCTCCGCTGCGACGGTTGGCGGGTCCTGTTCGCGGTAGCGCGCAGCCACCGCGGTTGCGTCCTGGTCCCAATCGTCGAACCGGGGTTCGTCGACGTCGAGCATCAGAGCCAGGCGTACCGCGAAGATGCGGACGACGTCGCGCACGTGTGCCCCGTATTCGAGAGCCGACCACGTGGTGGCGTCGGGGCGCCTCGCCACGTCGTGGCGTCGCAACACCGCCGGCCAAGCTGCGGCGTTCTCCTTGAGCAAGGTGGCAACGTCGCGGGCGGAGACCGCCGAGGCATCGAAGCCGCACTCGGGGCACTCGCGTCGCAACACCCACGTCCAGTTCTTGGTGTCGGATCGGATGGCCATGCGCCGATCGTAGGGGCGTTCCGTCTCGACACGACAGTCGTTTTCGGCCATCCGGCGGGCAATTGCTGCCATTCCCGACCGGTTACTCCGCGACGGAGGTCACGGCTACGACTTCCTCAGTGCTGACGACGGCAGTGGCATAGTTCGGCATGTTGACCTCGATGGCGGCGTTCATCTCCCGATCCGAGTAGCTCGCCGTCGCATCCCGACCACCGTGAGCTCGTCGTAGTGACAGGATGAGCCGCGTGGCAGAGCGAGTGTCCTTCCCTAGCACCACCGGCCCCACCTTGGCCGGCATCATCGACGTGCCGCACGGCGAGGTGCGCGGATGGGGTGTGTTCGCCCACGGATTCACCCTCGGCAAGGACTCTCCCGCGGCGAGCCGGATCTGCAGGCAACTCGCCAGCGAGGGCATCGGCATGCTCCGCTTCGACAACCTCGGTCTGGGTCATTCCGAGGGCGACTGGGGTGACGGCTCTTTCTCGCACAAGGTCGACGACACCGTCCGCGCCGTGGAGTTCATGAACGGGTCGCGCCGCGAGGTCACGCTGC
>NZ_JAVROT010000017.1:0-2533 GCF_032162605.1 Mycobacterium sp.
TCTGCGAGAAGTACGACCAGAACTGTTTCGACACGCAATTCGAGCACCGTCCGCTTGAGTTCTTCCGCCCGATGGTCGAGCAGATCTTCGCCCGCGAACCATGGAGCGTCACGCACTGACCCGAAAGATCGAGGCGTGCTCGGAGGTCACATACCTCACCCTTTGCACATGATTGCACCACGAATCCCGCACCCACTCGCTACGGTCGCATGGTGCAAGGGAGATGGACGAGCCGATACCTGCTCGCGACACTCAGCCTCGCAATCAAAGTCCGCTGGCCCGTCTGGACCACGATCGGCACGCTGCCGGCTGGCGCGATCCCGCTACTAGGCGTCATCCTCGAGCACTTCCGAACCAAACAGGTCAACGAAAAATTCGATCTGTAGCGGCAGTCCGGTCCGCGCGAATGCTTCAAGTCGCATTGCCACTGGCGGCAGTGGTCGTGGTCGGCGTGGCACTCCGCACATTGGTGTGGTGGCCGTCGCACAACCTGTTCGGCGTGCTCGAGTACGACGACGGCGTCTACTACGCGGCGGCGCGACTGCTGCTCGATGGCTACCTGCCCTACTCCGGCTTCTCGATCGTCCACCCGCCAGGGGTGTCGCTTGTCCTGCTGCCCGCGGCCGTCTTCGGGTACCTCCTCGGCGACCCGATCGGAATGGTCGCCGGCCGGGTCGAGATCCAGCTGGTCGTAGCGCTCAACATCGTGCTCGTGTACCGGCTCGCCGCACTCCTCCCCGGCGACCCGGTGACTCGCCGCCGACGTGCGCTCGTCGCGGCCACCCTGTACGCCGTCATGCCCAACGCGATCGTGGCCGGGCAGACGATCCTGCTCGAGCCGCTCGCTACCTGTGCATGCCTCACAGCGGTCTGGTTCCTCCTACGCCAGGACCAACCCACCCGCTTCGACCTCGTTACCTGCGGCATGTTCCTCGTCGCCGGTGTATCGCTGAAGCTATTCGCACTCGCCTATGTAGTCGTCGTCGTCGGGTACCTTCTGTGGACACGACGGCCCGGATGGCTGCGACCGCTGGCTGGCGGCGGACTCCTTGCCATGGCGGTGGGCATCGCGCCGTTCGTCGTCTCAGCTCCCGCCCGTGCCTGGCACGACATCGTGGTCACACAGCTCAGCCGCGCGCGCAACTCGTTCGTGCCCGTCGGCCTCGACCGTGTCGTCGACATGATGGGGCTCGCAGACATCACGATCCCACTCGCCCTGGTGCTGATCGTGCTGCTCGTGGTCATCAGTTTCCGGCGTTTCGACCCGCAAGTCGGGCTGTGGGTGTCAGTGCTCGTGATCACCGCCCTGGCGTTCGCGACGTCACCGACTTACTTCACGCACTACGGCGAATTTCTCGGTCCCGCAGTCGCTCTCTTGGTCAGCCGCGCCCTCGACGTACGAAGCGGCGCTCTGATCGCCATAGCATTCGCCGCCGCTTTCGTGATCGGCACCGGCGTTCGACTCAGCGATCTTCGGGGCCAAGAGGACCTGCGCGCCGCCACTTCCGCCATTGCCAACGGCAGTTGCGTCTACTCCGACACGATCAGCCTGTCCCTGATGGCCGGCGTCTACACCGCGCCGAGCCCCCGCTGCCCGTCATACGTCGACGGACGCGGCGTCGCCCTGACCCAAAACACCACTTGGGACAACCGCGTGAACTTCTACCCGGACGGGTTCGTCGCCGACAAATGTTGGCAGGAAGCCAATGTCGAACAAATGAAGCACGCCGATTACCTGCTCCTACGGTTTTCCCCACCGACGTTTCCGGAGTGGGACGGGTCGACGCGTGCTTACGTTTTGAGCCACTTCACGTTAGCCGTGAGGCATCCAAATGGCCGGCAGCCGTTCGAGTTGTGGAAGCGCCGGGCACCTCGGGCACATGGTGGCGCCGCGCTGCAAACCAAGCAACAACTCAGCGTCGATTACAGCAAGCCGCCGATGCTCTCGTGCAACGCCCTTGACGATTAGCCGATGTGGACACGTCACGGAGCCGAATCCAGCATCTGTCGTGACAAGCTACCTTCTCGGCTCATACCGCAGAGCTACCGCCCCGGAGCCGAACTCCAGCCGGCCCACGGGTTTTAAGTCGACATGCTTCGACAGCCCCGCGAACAACGTCGGCCCATGGCCCACCAGCCTGGGCTGCACGACGAACTCGTACTCGTCGATCAATCCGAGCTCCGCCAACGCCATCGGAAGCTTCACGCCTCCCACGAACAGTCCCTTGCCCGGCTCCTGTTTGAGTTGCTCAACGGCCTTCGCCAGATCGCCCCCTGGCTCCCTGGGCACGAGCTGGGCGTTCCAATCGACCCGGTCCAGGGTGCTGGACACGACGTACTTCTTTGCCGCGTCGATCGTCCGGGCGAAGGGCTCCATCCAATCAGGCCTCGCTCCCGTCCCCAGCCCCACCCGCGCCGGCGGCCGCCACGCTGCCTCCATCATTTCGTAAGTCACCCGGCCAATCTGAAGGGGACGCGAACGATTATCATCTTCACGAGCGGCGAGACACGGTCTTGCCTCGCTTGGCCGTTC
>NZ_JAVROT010000018.1:0-2774 GCF_032162605.1 Mycobacterium sp.
CGCTGGACGTGCGGGAATGCGCACCGCGACATCGGTCGGAAGCGGCGCACGGCGCCCAAGCTCCCTCAGCGCCGGCCCGAGACCGGATCTCGAGAGCACGGTGGGGTGGATACCTCGGGACAGCTCACGAATGTCGTTCAGAGCCTCGTCGAGCCCAGAGGCCACATCGTTGAATACCTCCCTCAGCCCGGCCGGAATCGCCGCTTCGTGCGATCGCAGCCTCAGCGCCAGTGTCACCAGCCGCTGCTGCGCGCCGTCGTGAAGGTCACGCTCGATCCGGCGCCGACTGTCGTCACCGGCCGCGACCACACGGGCACGGGATTCGATTAGGGCACTACGACTCTCGGCGTTCGCGATAGCGGCGGCGACCAGGTCGGTGATCTGGCACAGGCGCTCCATGGTCTGCGACGAGATCTCCCGCGGTTGGGGCCAGCCGGCGAACATGGCGCCCCAGATCCGGCCGTCGACCAGGATGGGCGTTCCGACGGCGCTGCGGAGCGCAAGTCTGCGGGCGAACACCGCGATGGGGCCTGACCCATTATCGTCGTAGCTCATCGACTCCGGTTGACCGCTGCGCAGTATGTTCGAGGCGAGGTTGTCGCCGCCGAGCTTCAGCCGATCGCCCAGCGGAGACGACGTCTGCATGGGGCCGCCCGCTGCGAGGTAGCTGAATGTCGCGTCGGTCTCGTATCGGCCGATCAGGGTCAAATCGGCGTTCAGCAGATCCGCTATCTCGGCAGCTACCGTGGTGAACACGTCGCTCGGGGCGGCGCCGCGCGCCACCACGGTCGCGACCCGCCGAAGTGCCGCCTGGTCTCTTCGTCGCATGCTGTCGGTGATGTCCCGCGCGGCGGCAGCAACAAGACCCAAGGTGGTCGCCGGTCGCGTATTCCATTGCAACCAGCGAACAGAACCGTCGCGGCAGATGTAACGGTTTTCGAACTGACGGAGTGCGCTGCCGCCGGCGAGAACCCCCGATGCCGTGCGTGTGCGCTCCCGATCCTCGGGGTGCACGAAATCGAGGATCGGCCGGGAAACGAACTGCTCGGTCGTATAGCCAAGGGTCCGCTCGAACGCCAGATTGACCCACTTGAAGTAGCCGCCGGCAGTCGCGATGCACATCAGGTCGGGCGAAAGATCGAACAGGTTCTCCATCCAAAATGAACTGGCTGCCGATTTGTCGAGATCGAAGCCCTGCGGGTCACCCACGACGAAATTCTACAGCTCGACTGGTGCGACCGACGGGCCCCGTTTGCTCGGTGATGTTCTCAGACCTGTCCGCCGAGGGTGGTGGGTGCCGAGAGATGATGTCGATGACCTCCGTGCGCGCGTTGCTCGAGAGCGGGCACCAGATCCTGCTGGTAGGTGCGCAGGGCAAGATTGCAGTAGGCGCACCAGGTGCCGCGGTACAGCAGGATCACGGCCTGCCGGCCCGAGACTCGTCCAGCGTCACCGAAACACCCTGTACGTCAATCAGCTCGGCATCGAGCAGCACGTCGCCGGCCTTCGCTGAACCAGACGGAGCACCCGCCGCGCCGGGAATCCGTCCGAGACCCGCGTGCGGCTGCGCTACGAACCCGGCTTGGGGCGCAACGCCTTCGAGCCGACTGATGATCAGTACCACTCGAAGGCTGCCGCTTGCAAACTGGCGTGTCCACTCCAAAATAACCGGTGGCTCTCTAGCGCATCCCCATGCTGCGGAGGTGTCGATCATGGCGTCCACCGCCGCCTCCAACGGTCCGGTGTCGCGCCGAACCTGACTGAGCAGCACGCCGCCCTGCACCCCGGCAAGCATGGCCAGCGCCAGTCGATCGACATCGAGCCCCGACGGCAGTTCACCCCGTGCGGCGATTGCCTTCAGACCGTCTCGGATCAGGTCTTCCCATTGCGCGAACGCGCGGGTCAGCCGAGCACGTGCCAGCGGGTCGGTGTCCGATAGTTCGCTGGCCAGCGACCCGATCGGGCAACCGCCAACGCAGGCACGACCGCGCATGAGGTAGACCTGGGCATTGCGCCAACGGACCAAGCCGCGATGCTGTCGACTCGGTGAAGCTCCAGTTGCTGGCCGCCGAGCACTGGTTGCTCTGCAGATCGATGACGGCGGCGACAAGGTCTCCCTTGGCGCTGAAGTAGTGATACATCTGCGACGGACTCACGTTGGCCGCTTCCTGAATATCCTCAATCGTGGTCCGAGCGACACCGTGCTCGAGCATCAACGCAGAGGCCGCACGGACGATGCGCTCCCTGGTCGCGCGGCCCTTTGCCGTCAACTTCGATATCGGGGCACGACCCATCGGAACCTCCACCGAACAGTGACTGGAGCCAGACATTCCAAAACCAGCGTATCCGCCGCGAGTAGGCACCTGATTCCGGCTAGCAGGAATCTTCGATGGGTGTCAGCAGCGGCGACTTAGGCCTGCTGAACCGGAATGGTGGCAGACGTATCGCCGCGCACCCGAGATTGAGATGACAAACGAAGCGGGTCTCCCCGCCTGATCGGAGAATCCAGATGCCGACTGACCCAACAGTGATGGATATGGACCGGATATCGCGCCACGGGTCCGACTCGTCCCTGCTTCATGCGCAACGGCCAGCCGTCCCGAAGATGAAGCACCATCAGGACACCAGGCAATCAACCGGCACCGCTGCATGCAACGGTTCGGAGGCACCGGAGCGTGATGGGCTGCGACGACAAGCGGAGCCTCCGGAGCACCCGGACGGTGTCATCGACGATCGGCCCAATCGGGAGATCGTGGTCAAGGCCGGAATCTTCC
>NZ_JAVROT010000019.1:0-3677 GCF_032162605.1 Mycobacterium sp.
ATGCGTTAGACCAGGCGGTTCGCGACGGGTACACGCGCTACGGCGACATGAACGGTGACCCGGAGTTGCGCGAGGCGATTGCGGAGACCGCCACCCGCATATCGCGCACGCCATATTCGGGCGAGGCTGTCCTCGTCACCCATGGCGGCGCGGCAGCGATTACCGCAGCAATTTTGGCAACCGTTGATCCTGGGGACCGCGTCGTGATCCCGGAGCCCACATATTCCCTCTATCCAGACGCAGTGGAACTCGCGGGCGCTCAACCCGTGTTCGTTCCCAGCCGGCCCGATCATCATTTGGATTTCGATCGCCTGGAAGCCGCGTTAGGTCAAGCCCGGATGCTCGTCCTGTGCAATCCCGTCAACCCCACAGGCGCTGTCTTCGGTGCCACCGAACTCGAACGCCTAGGAGAATGCCTAGTCGGCACAGACACCCTCCTACTTGCCGATGAGGCCTACGCCGACATCGTCTACGACGCACGTCCCTTCACCTCGACGCTGGCCGTGCAGTCCTTGCGTGAACGGCTGATCTACGTTCAGACGCTGTCCAAGACGTATGCAATGACCGGTTGGCGCATTGGCTATGTAGTCTCAGCCGAACCGATCGCGGCGTCGATCCGGCGCGTGCACCGCACCATGAACAGCTCGGTGAACGCGGCAGTACAGCGGGCAGCTTTGGCGGCGATCCGGCTCGGACCGGACCTTGCCGCTCCGATGCTGGCCGCCTACCAAGACCGACGCGACTACCTGACGGCTCGCATCTCGAAGATGGAGCGGCTCGACGCCAACCGGCCCGATGGCGCGTTTTACTACTTCGCGCGTTATGCGAGTGCCCTACCCGCCAGCGTGGTCTCAGAGCGTCTGCTCGCTGGCGGCGTAGCCGTACGGTCGGGAGCAGAATTCGGCCCATCGGGTCAGGGCCACTTCCGCCTTTCCTTCGCGGCGAGCATGGAGAACCTCGAGGAAGGGCTCGACCGCATCGAAGCCGTGCTCGACACCCTCTGAGCACCGCCGCGTCGGGGAGTGCCATGCCGACGTCTGACGTCGGCTGGCGCTAGGTCGTCAGGCGCTGCCCAGCAGTTCTTCGCAGCGCGTCATCGTCGAGAACGGCGTGCACGCCCCACACGCCGTTCGCCACCTGCGTGATCCGAAGATCAACCACTGTGCTCGCCAACGCGAGCGCCTCACTGCGCGTGACTGCGAACAGTCCTTCCATCCAGGTAAGCATCGCGTCCAGCGCCGCGGCAGATGCGCTATTGAGGTCGCGGTCGAAACCGAAGGTGATTCGGCTGCTCGGCGTCTTCGCGTAGGGCGTCGTCAAGACTGGCGCGGCTACGACGGTCAACTCAAGTTCGGCGGTGGTGGGGCACTCGATGGCGCTGCCGGAGACCTCACCATCGCCTTGGCGTGCGTGGCCATCGCCTACGGACAGCAGCGCCCCCTCGACGGAGACCGGAAGGTAGAGAACGCTGCCCCGAACAAGGTCCTTGCAGTCAAGGTTGCCGCCGCAATACCGCGGTGGAGTAGTGGAGAACTCACCGTCTTCTGCGGGCGCTAGACCGATTATGCCGAGAAACGGACGCATATCGACGCTGAAACCGAGATTGTTGGTGGCTACCTGCATCTGCGAATCCAACCGCCACTGCAATGCGACCATCGGCGCGGTCGAGGTGTCCAGATACTCCATCAACCTCTCGTTCCGGTCACCACCGATGGTCCAACCCCAGTCGCCCGTCGTTAGGTTTACGAGATTGATGGCGAGCGCGGTGCCGGGCACAGCGGATCGGACGAAGATGGGTCCGCACAAGGCGTGGCCACGGGCGTCGGGAAGGAAGGTCTCACCGAATTTGCCGGGGACCGCGGGCTCCTCCAGATAGCCACGGGCATCGAGTGATGCAACCGTGACGGTGTCGCCGGAATCGACGTACAGCACTGGGGGGCGAGCACGGCTGAAGTAGTCGTGCACCGTGCCCGGGCGGGGCTCCAGAAAGTGATGGGCCACTTCGTACCTCCTGTGCCGGGTCTCGCACCGAAGCGAACGCGAGGGAACTCTTGGGGGCGGCATCGCTGGGGCACATACCGACCATGACGTTGTTGGTCTCCTGCTCGATGCTCACGGCCAGCAAACTCCAGCAGGCATTCATGGTCTCGAACGGGATAGACAAGACCCACGTTAGATTGCTAACTTTCTGGATGTCAACAATTTGTAAACAGCTGCGAAGTGGCAAGCAGGGGGTGACATGCAACCGGCCCGGCGAAGGGGTTTGACCGACGAAGTGGCGGAGAACATCCGGCAGGCGATCTTCGACGATTCGCTCCGGCTAGGTGAACGCCTGAACGAGGTCGACATCGCGGACCGCCTACAGGTGAGCCGCGGTCCCGTCCGGGAGGCCCTGGTGCAGCTCAAGCAAGAGGGCATCGTCACGATGGATTGGCATCGCGGCGCCTTCGTCGTGAAACTGTCGGCGACGGACTTCCGAGAGCTTGGAAGCCTGCGGACCGTGTTGGAAGTGTTCGCGATCAGGGAGGCCGCTGTTACCGCGACCCAAGCCGATTTGGACACCCTCGCCGCTGCGGTTAAGGCCATGTCCAAAGCCTTGGTCGATGAGAACGATTTTGTCCTGATCCGACTCGACATCCAGTTTCACGACGCGCTCTACCGAAGTGCGCACCATGAGCGCTTGTGGAACTCATGGAGCTCGATCCGATCACAGGTGCTGCTTTCGTTGCTGACAAAGAGGCACGCATCCAACGAGTACTACCGGGACGCTGTCATCGCCGAGCACGACGAGCTGCTGCAGGTCATCGCAGGTCGAAACGTCGAAGCCTGCGAAAAGGCAATCCGGAGCCACCTGTCGGCAACCTACGACAGGTTGATCAGCAGTTTCGATGGCGCTGATGCACCTGTGGCGCCGCCCCACGGGGTCCCCGACCGCTGACCTACATTTTTACCTCGCCGTTCGCGCCGACCAGCGCCCAGTCGGCATTCAGTAGTCCGAACCGTTTCCATCAGCCACGCCAGCCCCGGCCGCCGCGTCCTGAGCCAGCTAGCCCGGCCCCAGCGGTGATCCGTCAGAACCAGTGACCCGCAATACGCCGCCCCATCCCCGAACCGCGCGGCCCGGAAATTGCAGTGAGCAGGATGTCATCGAGGCTTTGTCTCAAATTCGTGTCATTTTTTCGGATGCCCGAGCCAGCCCCCTCCGACCAATGCCATGGGGGTCATGGAGCGGGGATGCACCGGGGCGCCGTTATGTCACGTGACGACCGGCCGGTCCTGATCCAGCGCCCTAACGGGATGACCGTATCCGCGACGGCGTGCCTGCGTTGGCCGCCGACGCCGATTGCGCCAACTCGGTCAACAGCGGCGGGATATCCATCTGGGGCCCTACCGCCTCGATGAGCACGAGTCGGTCCTCTGCCGCGGCAGCGGCCTCGAGCGCATCGTGGAGTTCTCCGTAGGTTGCGACCCGGAAGATCAGTGCATCGGATACGCCGGGCAATTCGGTCCATCGCCAGCCGACGATGTCGTTGTAGTAGGCCGATTCACCCGCGCCAACGCCGGTTCTTGATCAGATCTACGAGTGGTACGCCCGTTCACGTCGTCAGGCCGAGAGCCAGCGCGAAGTCCTGTACCGTCAGATCGGGCATGTCCCCGGAGGGGTGGTGGGAAGTGTT
>NZ_JAVROT010000020.1:0-6181 GCF_032162605.1 Mycobacterium sp.
GACATCAACCTCAACGGCGTGTTCCATACCGTCCAGGTCGCGATACCGACGATGATCGCCCAGAACGAGGGCGGCTCGATCGTCTTCACCGGCTCGACGGAGGCACTGAAGGGCGCGGAGAACATCTCGTCCTACGCCGCTTCCAAGCACGGCGTGACCGGGCTGATGACCTCGCTGGCCCGTGAACTCGGTCAGTACAACATCAGGGTGAACTCGGTGAACCCGACCTGCGTGGATACACACATGATCAACAACGACTTCGTCTACGGCCTGTTTCGACCCGACCTCGACAAGCCCACACGCGACGACGTCATCGATACCTTCTCCGGGACGCACATCCTGCCAGTGCCGTGGATCCAACCCCAGGATGTCAGCAATGCAATCCTCTACCTGGTGACCGATCCGGGCCGCTACATAACCGCCACCCCCTTGGTGATCGACGCCGGCTTCATCGTCAAGTCTTGACCCGAGCACCACGCGTCACCGAGTAGCCCCCGCCTGCGGTCCTCGAACCGCGGCGAGGGCTACTCTTCGTCACGCGCACGTGGAGTGGGCACCGATGAAAGGACACCGACATCGTCACGATGAGGGACGTCGCCAAGGCCGCAGGCGTCTCCCAGGCGTCGGTCTCCTACACCTACAGCGGGTCGGGACGCGTATCCGAGGCTCAGCGCGAAGCGATCTTCGCCGCGGCCGCCCGGCTGGGCTACACCGGACCCAACATCGCCGCAAGCACCCTTCGCCTCGGCAAGATCGGCACCGTCGGCGTCCTGGTGCCGGGTTCACTTGCTGCGGCCGTCGAGGATCCATCCACGGCGTTGCTTCTGAAGGGCATCGTCGAGGTCGGCGAACTCGCCGACGTCGCGCTGACGCTGCTGCCCGTTCAGCGGTCAATGCAAGCATCGCATCAGCGCCATCCCGTAATGCCAAGCGCACTTAGGGGTCTCGTCGACGGAGTAGTGATGCACTGCGTCCCCAGCGATCACCCCATCGTGAGCGCACTACTTGCTCGTGGCATACCGGCGGTAGCCATCGACTCGCCACGCCTGCCCGGGTTGCCGTACGTCACCATCGATCACCGCAGCGCCGGCGCCACGCAGATGAACCATGTTCTGAGCCAGGGCCACAAGAGAATCGGTGTGGTCTCCGATCGCCTCGGCGAGGCTTTCATCCCGTACGCACGACCACTGACCACCGTCGACGACGTCACGGAGATGTATCTACGCGATCGGCTCGCCGGCTACCGGGACGCGATCGCGCGCGCCGGCGACCCGGACGTGGAGGTGACGCTGATCGAGGCGGCCGACATCGATGCCGCTAGTGGCATGGCCGCGGTCGGCAGCCTGATCGCCGATGTCGCGCCGTCCGCCATCTTGACCACCTCGGACGTCCACGCCGTTGCAGCGCTGAAAGTTCTCAAGGCCAAGGGCATCTCGGTACCGGGCCAGGTGTCGGTGATCGGCTTCGACGATGCGCCGATCGCCGAACTGATGGATCTCACGACGATTCGCCAACCTCTCTGCGACAAGGGCCGGACCGCGGCCACCATCCTGCTCGACCTGATCGCGGGCCGAACGCGGCGACGATCAGTCAAGCCCACCGAGTTGATCGTTCGCTCGACGACGGGGCCTGCTCCCGCCTCCCCCTAGGCGAACTCCACTTGGCGGGTTCCGCCGCCTCGCTGCAACGCACTCAATTCGGGCATGGGCAGGTCGTTGTGGTGCGCAGTCTGCGTATCCCGCATTGATGTGGCGGACGTCAACCTCGAGGTGTTAGTTCGGTGAATCACCAAAGGAACGGCAATGATCCAGACCGGCGACGCGGTTCCGCCGCGAGTACGGGTCTCGCCCATCGGTGCCGTCGGAGTGTCCGGGCTCGCCGGAGAAGAGGATCACTAGTTCGTCTTCGATGCGATGACGAACTAGGCACCCCTGTCGGGCAATGCCGGACGGGATGGCTAGCGTTCGGCGCTGCGCGCCACGACCGGTGCGGCGAGACTGCACACCAGCATGGCGCAAAACGGCACCAGGAACGCTCCTGTCCACGACACCAGTTCCACAATCCAGCCAATCAATGCGGGTCCACCCATGATCGCCACGTAGCCCATTCCAACGACTCGTGAAAGCGTACGCCCCGACGCGGTGCCGCCGAGATTCCCGGCCGCGGTGAAGACTTGAGGTAACCCGCCTGCCACCCCGGTCCCGAATATGGCCCAACCGACCAGTGCTACCGGCAGAGCGGGGGCCACGATGACCGTGAGGATGCCGCCCATTGCGAGCACGGCGCCGCCCCTTAGCATCCAGACCGGACCCGTCACGGCGGCAACGCGGTCGGCAAGGAAGCGAGACACCGTCATGGCGACCATGAACGATCCCGCCGCGAGCGCCGCCATCGAGGACGATGCCCCCAGATGCTGCTGAGCGTGCAGGCTGCTCCAATCCATCGCCGATCCCTCCGACAGCAGCAGGAGGAAAGCCAGCGTCCCCAAGAGCACGACGCGGACGCGGCGGCCCCCGGCCTCATTCGGTACAGGTGGTGGCACTTCCTGTTCGTGACCAGCGCCGGCCTGACGGTGTCGCAGGAGCACGAAGGCAGATCCAATGAGTATCAGACAGATCGCCGTGATTGCGGCCGTCATCGTCAAGCTCCCGAGCCGCAGGGCGAAACCGGCCGCCCCGAGCAAGGATCCGACGACAGTTCCGATGGAGAACACGCCATGGAAGGAGCCCATGATCGGCCGGCCATGGTCACGCTCCACGCTGACGGCGGCCGCATTCATTCCGACGTCGGAGCACCCCGCCGCGACCCCCAACGCGAACGCCCCGGCGACGGCTTGCACGAGCGTCGTTGCGTTCAGCGGCAGCATGATCGATGCCGCCAGGGCAGCACCGCCGATCGTAGCCACGCGTTCGCTCCCGATGCGATCGACCACGGCCCCGCTGATCTGCATGCCGACCAGCGACCCGATACCGAGGACCAGCAGCACCGTCCCCGTCGTGGCGTTGGACATCCCGACGGCCTGTTTCAGCGTCGGCAAATGTACTGCCCACGTGGACAGCACGATGCCGAACGACGCGAAGAGCCCGAACACGGCTATGCGGGCCCGCACCATCGCGCGTACTTGGAGCGACGACCGGGTCATGGTCCTGGCTTCCGTTGATTCGCCTCAAGATGACTCGCGCGACGATACGTCACGGGCGATGTCCTGAAGACGGCGTGGACGGCCGGCCACGCGACACCGTCGTCACGGCGCGCCGTCGCACGACGGCGCGCAGAGCAGTGAATTTCGCTCAATTCATCCCCGTTGTGCGACGGCCGGCATCGACGCCAGCACGCCGGACAAGGATACGAACGGGTTGTCGTCCGCCGTGACACCGATTCTGCGGGCCGCCCGCTCTCCTTCGTGGACGGCCTCCATGATGGTGCGGCTGGCAATCGCGTCGCCCACGCGTTCCACGGGAACACCGCGACCCTTGAGTGCGAAGTACAGTTCGTTGACCGGGCGGTGCCAGCCCGCGCGAACGACGGTGTCGACATCGGCGATGGTGTCGGGGCGCCCGGCCGCGATGATCTCGACGGTGGATCCGTTGACCGCGGTGACGGTGGTGAACGGCCGGGTGGTCATCCCCGAGGCGTGTACCCGCGAGACCGCCAGGTTGGCGCTGAACGGCCCGAGCTTGGCCCCGACGTACGGCAGCGGCGTCACCATCTCGACGCGGTGTCCCGCCTCCTGGAGCTCCAGGGCCAGGCCGATGCTCTTCCACCCGCCTTCGCCGTCGTCGACGATCACCACGTGCGAGCCCACGGACTTGCCCTCTTCGAGGACGTCCCAGACCGAAAGCACGTGGTCTTGGTCCAACCCGGGAGTGAAGCGGATCCCCTGCGCGAGATTTCCGACGATGTCGGGTCCGGGAGCCGAGCCAGTGGCAACGATGATGTGATCCGGCTCGAGCGCCAAGATCTCCTCAGCGCTCGGCGCCCACCCCAGCCGCAAATCCACGCCGTACGTCGTCATCATGACGTCGAGGTGGTCGATCACTCCCCCGATTTCGTTGCGACCCTTGATCTTGTCGGCAATGCGCAGTTGACCGCCGGTACGTTCGCGCCGTTCGATCAGGGTCACTTCGTGGCCCTGTCGGGCCGCGATCTCCGCGGCCTTCATCCCTGCTGGCCCCGCGCCGACCACCACTACGCGCCGTCGAATAGTCGCCGTCTCCAACGTGCCCGCGCCGAGCTCCTGCTCGTAGCCTGCGGCGGGGTTGTGCACGCAAGAGGAGTGCGTAACTGCAAACAGCCGATCGATGCACCCCTGGTTGCATCCGATGCACCGTCGGATCTCGTGGATGCGGTCTTCGCGCATCTTGTTGACGGTCTCGGGATCGGCGATCTGTTGGCGCGTCATCGCCACCATGTCTGCGTGGCCGAGGTGGAGGATGTCCGCGGCATCGAAAGGATCGTTGATGCGGCCGACGGCGATCACGGGGATGTTGACCACCGATTTGACTGCCGCGGCGAGGTCTTCCCAGATGCGCTTGGGGTGCTGCATGTCGGGCACGTTCTGGTGGGCTTCGTTGTAGGTCGCCGCCTTGACGCAGATGTAGTCGATCTTGCCCGTCCCCGCGATGATTTGGGCAATCTGCTGGGCATCGGTCGTCTGGAGCCCACCGGGACTGAAGTCGTGCCCCTGCAGGTTCATTCCCACCAGGAAGTCGGATCCGGCCTCCGCGCGAACGGCATCGATGACCCGCAGGACTATGCGCATCCGATTCTCGAGCGAGCCGCCGTACTCATCGGCACGGTGATTGGAGAATGGTGAGAGAAAGGAGGCCAGGAGATAACCGCCATAACCCGAGTGGATTTCGACGCCGTCCATGCCACCTTGTTTGGCGTGACGAGCCCCAATGGCGTGTGCCTCGACGATCTCGTCGATGTCCTCGACTTCCATTTGCTTCGGCATCTCGAGGTTGAACGGACATGGCGTGTTCGAAGGACCCCATAGCGCGCGTTCGGTGAACGTCGAACGACCTTGTCTGCCACCGTGTCCCAGTTGCATGACGATCCGAGCACCATGTTTGTGCACCGCACTCGTGATCCTCTTCAGCCCAGGAACGATCTCGGGCAACCAGGCCCGCGGCTCACCGGGGACGTCCTGAGAGGTGGGATGAATCTGCGGGAACGCCATACCGATCAGGCCGACGCCGCCCATCGCACGCTCACGGTAGTACGCCACGTGTTGGTCGGTGGGCAGATAGTCCTTGGCCATGCCGGTGCCGTGCCCGGTCATGACTATCCGATTGCGGATTTCGACCTTGCCGAGTGTGATCGGATCGAACAGTGGCGCCAGGGTCGCGGCTGTCGACGTCGATGTGGTCATGGCACGGGCCTTTCGTCAGCGTTGATGGGCAGAACGGTGTTGGTCCAAGCACGTGGGCGTGCGGGCTACGGGATCACGCCGCCAGGGCGCCGGAGTCGGCGAGTCGCAGGGCCAACGCCGCGACGGTCAGAGCGGGGTTGACAGCGGCCGACGACGGGAACGGCGAGCTGTCGACGATCCAGAGGTTGTCGAGGTCGTGGGCACGCAGATCGGCGTCGACCACACTGGTGGACGGGTCGTGTCCCATGCGCGCGGTCCCGCACTGGTGGGAGGTCGCCTCCACGCTGAGGCTGCGGGTCAACACCACCGGGAAGCCCGCCTTGCGGACTACTGACTTCATCCGTTTGACGAGTTCGTGATGAGTGCTCGCGTTGGTGGCGCGTCGGTTGAGCACTATCCGTCCCCGAGCGTCGACAGTGACGCGGTTGTCGGGCAGGGGAAGATCCTCGCTCTGGATGAATAGATCGAGGGTGAACTTCGTCGCCTCGTCGAGTAGCGCGAGCGGTAAGCGCGGAGTCCCCAACTTCGCCTGCGGGCCGCGCAGCTTCCCGAGGCCCTGAACATTGCCCAGCGGGTACCGATTGGTGGGTCCGGCGGTGTACCAGTCGTTGATGCCGATCGTCTTCTGGTAGACGGCGTCGTTCTGGTGCCGCGGATCGATGGCGAGGAAGAACGTCGTCACGTGCGCCATGTAGTTCCGACCGACCTGATCCGACGAGTTGGCCAGACCCCGTGGATGCGCCGACGACTGGGAACGAAGGAGCAGCGCGGCGGTATTGACTGCCCCGCACGCCACTACGAAGCGTT
>NZ_JAVROT010000021.1:0-2902 GCF_032162605.1 Mycobacterium sp.
TTCCCGCTTCGTGAGCACACGAAGAAGAAGGAATCCGAGATCCGTCAGATCGTGATGGAGAAGCTCGACCTGGTCGGCCTGACCGGGGATGAGACCAAGTTCCCCGGTGAGATCTCCGGCGGTATGCGCAAGCGCGCCGGGCTGGCCCGCTCGCTGGTGCTGGACCCGCAGATAATCCTGTGCGACGAGCCGGACTCCGGTCTGGACCCGGTGCGTACGGCGTACCTGTCGCAGTTGCTGATCGACATCAACGCCCAGATCGACTGCACCATTCTGATCGTGACGCACAACATCAACATCGCCCGCACGGTGCCGGACAACATGGGCATGTTGTTCCGCAAGCACCTGGTGATGTTCGGTCCGCGTGAGGTCCTGCTGACCAGCGACGAGCCCGTCGTCAAGCAATTCCTCAACGGTCGCCGCATCGGTCCGATCGGCATGTCCGAGGAGAAGGACGAGTCGACGATGGCCGAGGAGCAGGCGCTCATCGACGCCGGTCACCACGATGGTGGTACCGAGGAGGTCGAGGGCGTGCCGCCTCAGGTCAACGCCACCCCGGGTATGCCCGATCGCCAGGCCGTGCACCGCCGTCAGGCCCGGGTGCGCGAGATCATGCACACCCTGCCGCCCGCGGCGCAGGAAGCCATCCGGAAGGACCTCGACGGCCACAACCAGCGCCCGACGTCCAGCATGGCCAACACCAACAGCAACAGCAACAGCAACAGCAACAGCGACGACGATCCGACCGCCCGGCACCGCAACGCCGAAGAAGAAACCCCCACGGCGACGATTCCGGTCGCCAGCGATTGACCTCTCCCGGTCGGCCTGACCGGTTGACCGCGCTGCAGTGAATCGCACACGCGCCCAGCGAGTCATGGGGTCGACGGTCTTGCGGTGGGCGTGGACAGTTCCGCGACCTCACAGACGGTGAGCGGATGCGGGCCTGACGCCGTGATGTCTCGGCGTTGACGCCGCCCTCGTCGGCCGTCAAAAGCCGATGAGACACAACGTGATTCAAGACGCGGTGGGAGGAGTCCGTTTCCACCGTCCCGAGAACGCCGGGGCGCTCATGACCTCGCGGTTGGATGGACCAACGCCGCCTCGCCGGCAACGCCGTCGCGGCACCGGCTTGGCAGCGGCGCGGAACGGTCGAGAGTTAGCGGTGGCGCGTATGGGCATCCGAGCGACTCGAGTCGGTGACCCGAGTCGCAACTGGCGAGGGCAGACCGGCGAACCGCCAGAACTGTCCACACGAAACGCGGCGCGAACCCTTGACGGAACGGCTCAAACGGGCCAGTCTGTTGGTCAGCATGCATTTACGGGTTGAGGTCGCCAGCCAGCGCCGGGAGCCCTATCATGCGGATGTTGAGGAATGCGCCGTTCTGCGCTAGTGTTGGACGTTGCGCTGGCTGCATCCTGCCCACCCTCACCTGCACTCTGACACGACCACTGGTCTGAGCCCCGCTCAGTGACCTAGACGCGTGCCGCGTGGCGGAGAGTTCGGGCTTGAGAACGCCAGCCGAACCTAACGCAGATAACGCGGCAAGGGTCCGGTCTTCGGCCGGTCACCCGTAGTCGCATCCGGTGCTGGAAGGATGCATCTTGGCAGTCTCTCGCCAGAGCAAGTCAGTAGAAAACCCCAACAACTCCGTTCCAGGAGCACCCAACCGAGTTTCGTTCGCCAAGCTCCGTGAGCCTCTAGAGGTTCCCGGCTTGCTTGACGTGCAAACGGACTCCTTCGAGTGGCTGATCGGCTCCGATGGATGGCGTGAGAAGGCACTCGAGCGCGGCGAGGTCAGCCCGGTCGGTGGCCTCGAAGAGGTGCTCACTGAGTTGTCGCCGATCGAGGACTTCGCGGGCACGCTGTCGCTGAGCTTCTCCGATCCGCGCTTCGACGAGGTCAAGGCACCCGTCGACGACTGCAAGGAAAAGGATCAGACCTACGCGGCGCCGCTGTTCGTCACCGCCGAGTTCATCAACAACACCACCGGCGAGATCAAGAGCCAGACCGTCTTCATGGGTGACTTCCCGATGATGACGGAGAAGGGCACCTTCATCATCAACGGCACCGAGCGTGTCGTGGTGTCCCAGCTCGTCCGCTCGCCAGGCGTCTACTTCGACAAGTCGAAGGACAAGGCCACCGAGAACGATCTGACCAGCGTCAAGGTCATCCCCGGTCGCGGTGCCTGGCTCGAGTTCGACGTCGACAAGCGCGCTACCGTCGGCGTGCGCATCGACCGCAAGCGACGTCAGCCGGTCACCGTGCTGCTGAAGGCACTGGGCTGGACCAGTGAGAAGATCACCGAGCGCTTCGGCTTCTCCGAGATCATGATGTCGACCCTCGAGAAGGACAGCACCGCCGGTCCCGACGAGGCTCTGCTGGACATCTACCGGAAGCTGCGCCCGGGCGAGCCGCCGACCAAGGAGTCCGCGCAGACCCTGCTGGAGAACCTGTTCTTCAAGGAGAAGCGCTACGACCTGGCTCGCGTCGGCCGCTACAAGGTCAACAAGAAGCTGGGCCTGAACGTGGGTCAGCCGATCACGTCCTCGACGCTGAACGAAGAGGACATCGTCGCCACCATCGAGTACCTGGTGCGCCTGCACGAGGGCCAGACCACGATGACCGCCCCCGGCGGCGTCGAGGTCCCCGTCGAGGTGGACGACATCGACCACTTCGGCAACCGTCGTCTGCGTACCGTCGGCGAGCTGATTCAGAACCAGATCCGCGTGGGCCTGTCCCGCATGGAGCGTGTCGTGCGTGAGCGCATGACCACCCAGGACGTCGAGGCGATCACGCCGCAGACCCTGATCAACATCCGTCCCGTCGTGGCGGCGATCAAGGAGTTCTTCGGCACCAGCCAGCTGTCGCAGTTCATGGACCAGAACAACCCGCTGTCGGGTC
>NZ_JAVROT010000022.1:0-28611 GCF_032162605.1 Mycobacterium sp.
CGACAGGACGGCACACAACTCGCGGGTTTTGCGCGGTCCGCCGACGATCAGTCGAAAGTTGCTGCCTAACTGCAGTTTCAGCGAGATCATCTTGCGTCAACTCTGCTCGTCGTCAATCACGTTTGGACAACTAGTCGAAGGGTATTCGCCTCGCCATGGCTCAGCTCAGTGCGACTCGTAACGTACTCGTGTGGCACGTTCACGGCTCGTGGATGAAGTCGTTCGTCGCCGGACCGCACCGGTATCTCGTCCCCTTCTCGGGAGACGACCTGGCTCGCGGTCTCTGCGGGCGGGACTGGCCGAGTGCCGCCGAGGTCACGACCCAGGACCTGGCAGCCCAACACATCGATCTGGTGGTGCTCCAGCGGCCCGAGGAGATCGAGCTGACCGAGCGATGGCTCGGGCGCCGTCCCGGCGTGGACGTACCCGCGGTCTACTTGGAGCACAACGCCCCTCGTCCCAGCGCCGTCGACAGCCTGCATCCCATTGCGGAGCGTAGTGACGTGCCGCTGGTCCACGTCACGGACTTCAACCGGCTGATGTGGGACAACGGGTCGGCTCCGACTCGGGTCATCGACCATGGCGTCCATGATCCGGGAGCGTTGTACAGCGGTGAGATCGCCTCCGCCGCAACGATGATCAATGAGCCGGTGCGACGGTGGCGGACGGTCGGCGCCGACCTCCTCGAACCGCTGAGTCGACACGTGCCGATCGACGTCTGGGGCATCGGCACCGACGAACTCGACATCGGGGAGTTGCGTGGCTCGCGCGTGACGGGACGCGGTGACCTACCGGCTGCACGCTTGATGGCCGAGGTCGCGAGAAGGCGTGTATACCTGCACACGGCACGGTGGACGTCGCTCGGCCTTTCGCTCGTCGAGGCGATGTTCCTGGGTATGCCCATCGTGGCCGTCGCATCGACCATGGTGCCTCTGGCGGTTCCGCCCGAGGCCGGAGTGGTCAGCGCCGACGTCGACACACTCGGCTGGGCGGCAGCGGATTTCATCGCTGATCACGGCTCCGCAGTCACGGCGGGCAAGGCGGCACGAGAACACGCGACGAGTCACTTCGGCATAGACCGGTTCCTTGCCGAGTGGGATCGATTGATCGAGGAGGTGTGCAGATGACGACATCGGCTCCGCTTAGGATCGCGATGATCTCCGAACACGCCAGCCCGCTGGCGCATCTCGGTGGTGTGGACGCCGGCGGGCAGAACGTGGCCGTCGCCGAGTTGTCGGCGGCTCTTGCCCGAAATGGACACGAAGTCGTCGTCTACACCAGGCAAGACGACCCGGACATGCCCGAACGCGTTGACACCGATAAGGGCTTCGCCGTGGTCCACGTGGCCGCGGGGCCCGCCGAGCACGTGCCCAAGGACGAACTGCTCCAACACATCGGCGCCTTCGGTGAATCGCTGAGCCGCTCGTGGAATGACTGGCGACCCGACGTCGCGCACGCCCACTTCTGGATGTCGGGTCTGGCTACCATGCGAGCCGCCGCGGTACAGCACGTGCCCGCGGTGCAGACCTTCCATGCGTTGGGTGTGGTCAAGAGGTTGCACCAGGGTCCGCAGGACACCAGTCCCGCCGACCGGATCCGACTGGAGACCATCGTCGCGCGCAACATCGACTGGGTGGCGGCTACCTGTTCCGACGAGGTCGGCGAACTGGTGCGGATGGGTCGGCCCCGTTCTGCGATCTCGGTCATCCCGTGCGGCGTCGACGTCGACGAGTTCACTCCGCACGGTCCAACGGCGTCGCGGGGCCGCAAGCACCGCATCGTCGCCGTCGGAAGACTGGTGCCGCGCAAGGGTTTCGAGACCATGATCCGTGCGATGCGACATCTCTCCGACACCGAGCTCGTCATCGTCGGTGGTCCCGACAAGTCCGAACTCGACGCCGACGTGGAGGCGACGAGACTGCAGCGCCTGGCCGGTCAGCTGGGCGTCGCCGACCGCGTGCACCTGTACGGGTCGGTGCTTCGCGAAGAGATGCCGATGCTGTTGCGATCGGCCGACGTGGTCGCCGCGACGCCCTGGTACGAACCATTCGGCATCGTGCCGCTCGAGGCGATGGCCTGCGGTGTGCCTGTGGTCGCGTCCGCTGTCGGTGGAATGCTCGACACCGTCGAGAACGACGTGACCGGTAGGTTGGTGCCGCCACGCAATTCCAGGGCGCTTGCCGACGCGATCGGTCCCATTCTGTCGCAGCCGCGCTTTCGTCAGATGCTCGGCGAAGACGGCAGGCAGCGAGTCTGCGAGCGATACACCTGGAGTCGCGTCGCCGACGACATCACGGCCGTCTACCGGCGCTTGGCGACAGCCCCGCTGGCCGATGTGCAGGCAGCCCGATGACGATTCGCGCTCATGGGATCTCGAACAGGGCGAGCGACGCCTCGACGTCGGGGGGCAGTCTTCGGCGCTCGCGGAGCACCGCGGGCAATAGCCGCAGCGCCTCACCGAGGGCACGGGCGTGCGCTGCATCGGCCGCTGCCGCTCTGACCAATGCCGCTCCGGCGGTCACGCACTCGCGGACGGGACGTCGCAGCCATGCCGTCAGTGCGTCGTTGCGGGTGCTGCGCGCCCTCTGCGAGGAGCTGGTCGCGCGGACGATCGATGGATGGTGGTGTGACACCAACTGGGGACAGAAGCACAGGTCCCACCCGTTTGCCGCCAGATCCCACGACAGCAAGCGCTCTTCACCGCGGAAGTGCAAGACCGGACTGAATCCGCCGACCGCCTCGAACGCGTCCTTGCGGACCATCGCCGAGCAGGCCAGGAAGCCAAGGATCGACGGTCCTGGCAGGGCCGGATCGTGGCCGAGCGGGCTCGCGGCGAGCAGCTCGACCACGGGGTCGTCGCGTTGCTGCGGCCACACCACGGTCCGCGCGGCCAGTAGCGCGACGGTGGGGTGCTTGTCGAAGACCTCCTCGGCGATCGACGTTGCGTCGGCATTCCACCAGGAGTCGTCATCGCAGAAGGCGACGAACGGCGTGGTGCAACTCTCGACCCCCACGTTGCGGCCGACCGCCCCGCGGTTCTCGGTCAGTGCAATGACCTTCACCCGGCCAGCCGACCGCGCCGCGAGTCGACCCGCCACGTCGACCGAGTCGTCCTCGGAGGCGTTGTCCACGAGGATGATCGGGCAGCTGGTCGTATCCAACAGCCGCTCGACGACCACCGCCAACTCGGGCGAGCGGTCTCGGCTGGCGATGACGAACGAGGTGCGTGATTTCATGGCCATGAGCGATGCCTCTACCCGCAGTCCGGCCCGTCAAACCGGACTGTCCCGAGTACTGGTCACCGGGGGAGCGGGTTTCGTCGGCGGCCATCTCTGTGAAGCCCTTCTGGACCGCGGTGTGGAAGTCGTCTGTGTGGACGACCTGTCGACCAGCGCCCCGAATGCCCAGCTTCGGCTGTCGGGACGGCCTGGCTACCGGTTCCTCGAACACGACGTCAGCGAGCCGCTTCCCCTGGAGTACGGGCACAGCTTCTTCGACACCGTCTTCCACCTCGCGTCTCCCGCGTCACCGGTCGACTACCTGAGAATGCCGACGGCGACCATGCGTGCCGGCTCCCGCGGCACGGAGGTCGCTCTGGGAATCGCCGAGCGCTGCGGCGCCCGGTTCGTGCTGGCCTCGACCAGCGAAGTCTATGGCGACCCGCTGGAACATCCGCAGCGGGAGGGATATTGGGGCAACGTCAATCCCATCGGTCCTCGCAGCGTGTACGACGAGGCGAAGCGCTATGCCGAGGCCTTGACCTTCGCCTACCTTCGCGAACGTGGATTGTCGATCGGGGTGGCCAGGATCTTCAACACCTACGGGCCGCGCATGCGAGCCGATGACGGCCGCGCGGTACCCACGTTCTGCCGCCAGGCACTCGACGGTGAACCGATCACGGTGTCGGGGAACGGCACTCAGACCCGCTCCCTGAGCTTCGTCGACGACACCGTCGCGGGCCTGCTGGCACTGGCCCTCAGCGACTTCGCCGGGCCGGTGAACATCGGCAATCCGGATGAACTCACGGTGCTGCGGATTGCCGAACTCATCCGGGACATGGCGGGTAGTGCATCGCCCATCGAATTCGTGGCCGCCGTGGCCGACGACCCTCAGCGTCGGTGTCCCGAAATCGCGGTCGCCCGGGAGCTGCTGGCGTGGGAGCCTGCGGTCGACTACGCCGACGGCTTGGCCGCCACTGTCGATTGGTTCCGCGCGAACGTAGATGGTCTTCCCATTGCTTCGTCGAGAGGGCACGCGTGAAAGTCCTTGGCATCAATGCGGTCTTCCACGATCCGGCTGCTGCGCTCGTGATCGACGGGCGCGTGGTGGCGGCCGCGGAGGAGGAGCGGTTCAGTCGGCGCAAGCACGGCAAGCAGGCGGTGCCATTCTCGACTTGGGAACTTCCGACGGCGGCAGCGCGCTGGTGTCTCGTCGAGGCCGGCCTCGAACCGTCGGACATCGACGCTGTCGGGTACTCCTACGATCCGTCGCTGATGGACGGCCAGAGCGACGAACTCGACGGTCTGGACAACAAGTGGGAGTATCTGCGCACACTCTTCGCTCAGAAGGCGCCCGGCTTCCTCGCGACCGCGCTTCCCGGCCTCGATCCGGCCGTCGTGCGGCACGTGCGACACCACGTCGCGCATGCTGCGTCGACTGCGCTGGCGTCGCCGGACCCCGAGGCGGCGGTGCTGGTGGTCGACGGCCGGGGTGAGCGGTCGTCGATGTTGGCCGGCGTATACCGCGACCTCAAGCTCGACGTCCTCGCCTCACAGTCACTGCCGCACTCGCTCGGTCTGCTGTATGAAGGCCTGACCGAGCATCTCGGCTTCACCCGTTCCAGCGACGAGTACAAGGTGATGGCGATGGGCTCCTACGGTGAGCCCCGCTTCGCCGACTACCTGCGCCAGCGGGTATTCGCGTGCGCCGACGGGGGATTCCGCACCGAACGCGTCGACTGGATGGCGTTGGCGCCGCCGTGGCCGTCGACTCCGCCCGAGCGGGCCTCCGCGTTCGCCCGACCCGAACCGGAGTACGCGGACTTGGCGTGCAGCGTGCAGCTCGTCGTCGAGGAGGTACTGCTGGACCTGGTGTCGTGGTTGCGTGGTCGTGTCGACACCGACCGGCTCTGTCTCGCCGGCGGAGTGGCGCTCAACTGCGTCGCGAACACGCGCATTTACGCCGAGAGCGGCTTCCGCGACGTGTGGGTGCAGCCTGCCGCAGGTGACTCCGGGACCGCGCTGGGCGCGGCGCTCGCGGTGGCCGCCGAGCTCGGCGAACCGATCGCTCCGATGCCGTCGGCCCAGCTGGGCCGCGGCTGGAGTGACGATCAGATCGCCGCGGCACTGGACACGGCCGGCGTCCGTTACGAGCGTCCTGCAGACTTCGCCGCGACCGTGGGAGATGCGTTGGCGGACAACCAGTTGGTGGGTTGGTTTCAGGGGCGCGCGGAGTTCGGGCCGCGCGCGCTCGGCGGGCGGTCGTTGCTCGTCGATCCACGCCACGTCGGCAACCTGGAGCGGCTCAACGCGGTCAAGGGACGCGAGCAGTTCCGTCCCGTAGCTCCAATGGTGCTCGCCGAACGCGCCGCCGAGATCTTCTCCCGTGGGCCGCTGCCGAGCCCCTACATGCTGTTCGTCCACGACGTTGCCGAGCAGTGGCGTGACCGCATCCCTGCGGTCACCCACGTCGACGGCACCGCGCGGATTCAGACGATTGAGCCGTCGCAGAAGCCGCTGTACGACACCATCTCCCGGTTCGCCGAGCGGACGGGCGTACCAGTCGTCGTGAACACCAGCTTCAACACTGCAGGACGCCCGATGGTCGACAGCCCGCGCGATGCGCTGGAGTGCTTCGGCAGCTCACCCATCGACCTGCTCGCGATCGGTCCCTTCGTCGTTCGGCGACCCCGATGGCGATGACTCTGGACTGCTCCATCGTGATCCCGACGATAGGCCGGGAGTCGTTGCAGCGCCTGCTCGATGCGCTCGACGAGACGCCGGATCCGCGGCCCAACGAGATCGTGATCGTCGACGATCGCCCGGATGCCGCGCCGGATCTGACACTGAACTCGCATCATCCGCTGGTCATCCTTCGTAGCAACGGCCACGGGCCGGCCGCTGCCCGAAACATGGGCTGGCGCGCGTCGGGGAGTCGGTGGGTCGGCTTCCTCGACGACGACGTCCTGCCGCAGCCGGGCTGGCTCGCGTGGCTCGCCGACGACCTGAACGCCGCGGAGGCCGCGCGCGCCGTGGGGTCGCAGGGAGTCCTGGAGGTGCCCGTGGCGGTAGGGCGGTCCGCGACCGACGACGAGCGGCGCACCCATCGACTGGCGACGGCGCACTGGATCACCGCCGACATGGTCTATCGACGCGACGCCCTGGTGGCGGTCGGCGGCTTCGACGAGCGGTTCCCCCGCGCGTACCGCGAGGACTCGGACCTGGCATTGCGGATCGTCTCCACCCGGTGTCGCATCCTGTCAGGACGTCGTCGGGCTGAGCATCCGGTGGCTCCGTCGACCTCGATGAGCAGCGTGCGCGCACAGATCGGCAACCGCGACAACGCATTGATGCGACGCAAATTCGGCCGCGGCTGGCGCAGGGCCGTCGGCGAAGGGCCGGGCCGGATGCCGGCGCATGCGGCGACCACGGCGTCGGCGGTAGTGGCGGTCGCCGCCGTCCTGCTGAGGCGTCGCAGTCTCGGACTCGCAGCCGCCGCCGCGTGGCTGGGGCTCGTGCTCGAGTTCGCGGTCCGGCGCTTCCTGCCGGGGCCGCACACACGTGCCGAGGCCATCCGCGTCGCCATGACCTCGGCGCTCATCCCCGAGGTGGCGGTCTGGCACCGGCTGGCAGGGCAGTGGACGCATCGTCGCGCCGTGGCGAATCCGGTGCTCGCCGTGCTTCTCGATCGCGACGACACCATCATCGCGGACGGCCCGTACCTCAACGATCCCAACGGCGTTCGGCCCCTGCCCGGCGCGGCGGACGCGCTGGAGAAGTTGCGCAACCGAGGTCTGCGGTTGGCTATCGTCACCAATCAATCGGGTGTGGCCCTGGGACTGATCACCGCCGAACAGTTGAACGCGGTCAACGCCAAGGTCGACGCGGTCCTCGGCCCCTTCGACGCGTGGCAGGTGTGCGTGCACGACGACGGCGACGGGTGCGCGTGCCGCAAGCCGAGTCCCGGCATGGTGCTCGCTGCCGCGACCGCCTTGGGAGTCCCGCCGGAGCGGTGCGTGATGATCGGTGACACCGGTGGCGACGTGAACGCCGCCCTGGCGGCCAACGCCCGCGCTGTGCTGGTGCCGACGCCGAGGACGCTTGGCGTGGAGATCGATCACGCCAGGGTGCGCGCGCGGGTGGCGGCGAGCCTCACCGATGCGGTGGCGATGGTACTGCGGGAGTCGAGATGAGCACCGCGGTGGTGGCCCGACTGGACAGCGCAGGCGATGTACTGATCACCGGTCCCGCGGTCCGCGCGATCGCCGCGGCGCACGACAAGGTTCTCTTCCTCGCCGGACCGCGGGGGCGGGCCGCCGCCGACCTACTGCCAGGCGTCGACGAGATCGTGGAATGGCAAGCGCCGTGGGTCGACTTCGACTCACCGGACCTGACCGCGGATCACGTCGCGGCGCTGGTGAAACAGCTGCATGACATCGGTGCCGACCATGTGTACGTCTTCACGTCGTTCCACCAGTCGCCGTTGCCGCTGGCACTGGTGTGCCGGATGGCCGGCGTGCCCTGGGTCGGCGCCATCTGCGAGGACTACCCCGGCACGCTGCTGGATCTGCGCCACCACGTCGAGCCGGGGATTCCGGAACCGTTGCGCGCACTGTCGCTGGCCGAGGCGGGCGGATGTGCGCTGCCCGACGGCGACGACGGAAGCCTGCGGCTTCGGTCGGTTCCCGATGTTCCCGAGGACGTGGCCCGGCGCATCGGCGACATGCCGTATGTCGTCTTCCATCCAGGGGCGGCGGTGCCCGCCCGGATGCCCAGCGCCTCGCGCAGCGCTGCCATGGTCGCCGCGCTGGTCGAGGCCGGTCACCGCGTGGTGGTGACCGGGTCCGACTCGGAGCGGATGCTGACGGCGCAGGTCGCCGGTGGCCGCGCAGTCGATCTGGGTGGTCACACCGACCTGGCAGCACTTGCGGGGATATTCGCCGCTGCACAGGTCGTGGTCGTGCCCAACACCGGGCCAGGGCATCTGGCCGCTGCCGTCGGCGCTTCCACGGTGTCATTGTTCGCGCCCGTTGTGCCCGTGTCGCAGTGGAGTCCCTACGGCGCCGCCGTCACCGTGCTTGGCGATCAGGACGCGCCGTGCCGGGCGACGCGGGCCCGCGAGTGCCCGGTGCCCGGCCATCCATGTCTGGACGGCATCACCGACGAGGATCTGCTTGCCGCGGTGCGCGCGGCACGTCACACGAAGGGAGAATGATGATCACGACGCATTTCGACGCGCTGGTCACCGCCATCGGCAGGACTACCGCCGACATCGACCGGGTTGCCTCATGGGGCCGTCACCTCGCGGAGGTGTTCGTCGGTGGCGGACGACTACTGGCGTGCGGGAATGGGGGAAGTGCCGCAGAGGCACAACATTTGACTTCCGAACTCGTCGGGCGCTTCCGCGCCGAACGGGTTCCGCTGTCGGCGATCTCGTTGCACGCCGACACCTCGGCGCTCACGGCGATCGCCAACGATTACGGCACCGACGAGATGTTCGCGCGCGGCGTACGGGCGCACGGCCGGCGCGGAGACATCCTGGTGGCGCTGTCCACAAGTGGCACCAGCCCCAACGTGCTCGCCGCCGTCAAGGCAGGCCACGATGTCGGCATGACGACGTGGGCATTGACCGGGGCGGCGCCGAATCCGCTCGCAGGAACGTGCCATGACGCGATCTGCGTCGACGCCCCCACGACCGCCACCGTGCAGGAGGTTCATCTGATGCTCGTCCACGCGCTGTGCATGGCCATCGACGAGGTGCTGCTCGGGCCGGGGCAGTCGTGACGCGCGGTCCCCTGGTCATCGTCGGCGACTCGATGCTCGACGTCGACCTGGAGGGATCGGCGACGCGGCTGAGTCCGGAGGCGCCGGTACCGGTGATCGATGCCGAGCGGGTCTGGCATCGTCCCGGTGGGGCGGGACTCGCCGCATTGTTGGCCGCGAGGCACGAGGACGACGTGGTGCTGATCACAGGCCTGGCAAGCGACGAAGGCGGCGCTCTGCTCCGCGAACTGTTGCAGGCGTGTGGCGTTGGTGTCATTGCGCTGCCGATGGTGGGCGGCACCGTCACCAAGACCCGGGTGCGCGCCCGTGGCCAGTCGGTGCTCCGCATCGACCAGGGCGACGCCACCCATGTCTCGCAGCCGCTGCCCGCCGAGGCCATCGACGCACTGTCGACGGCACGTTCGATCTGCGTCGCCGACTACGGCCGCGGGTTGACGATGCTTCCGCTGATCCGTGATGCGTTGACGCACGCCGCGACGGCTACTCCTGTCTTGTGGGATCCACATCCGCGCGGTTGCACGCCGGTACCCGGTTGCGCGCTCGTCACGCCGAACGAGGATGAGGCTCGGCACTTCTGCGCCGCCAGCTCGGTCGACGAGCTTCGCCAGAAGTGGAGGGCCGAGGCGATCTGCGTGACGCTGGGTGCTCGTGGCGCGCGGTTGTCCCTTCGAGGCGGGCCGCATTGTCAGGTCGGTGTACCGATCATCGAGGCGGTCGGGGCGGCGCGGCCGGACGTGTGCGGGGCGGGAGACCGCTTCGCAGTGGCCGCCGCGGTGGCACTGGCCGAGGGTGCCGATCCCAGGGCTGCGGTGGTGCTCGCGGTGGAGGCTGCCGCGCGCTTCGTCGCCGCGGGCGGTGCGGCGAGCGTATCGACTCCGGCTTCTGCGTCGGGCCGGATCGGTTCCTTGTGTGGCGCAACGGCTTTGGATGATTCCGTGTGTGCCGACGTGGCAGCCCTTGCTTACCGATGGCATGCCGAAGGCCGCACCGTGGTGGCGACGGGTGGGTGCTTCGACCTGCTGCACACCGGTCATGTCAAGCTGCTGCGACAGGCGCGTCAGCTCGGCGATGCCCTGATCGTCTTGATCAACTCCGACGAGTCGGTACGCGCCCTGAAGGGTCCCGACCGCCCGATCATGCCCGCCGCTGACCGGGCCAGAATACTTGCGGCTCTGGCGTGCGTCGATGTCGTCGGCGTGTTCGACGATCCCACACCGGAGCGTCTCCTGCAGGATGTCCGTCCCGACGTCTGGGTCAAGGGCGGCGACTACGCCGCCGTCGACCTCCCAGAAGCCGACGTCGTGCAGCGGCACGGTGGGGAAGTGGTCATCGTGCCCACCATCAGCGGCTACTCGTCATCCCAGCTGATCGCAACGGCGCGGTCGGATCGAACGAAGCGGAGGAACGTGAGATGACCCGTCCCGTAACCAATTCCACTATCAGAACCAATTCCGCTCTCGGCAACGTCATCATCACCGGTGGCGCCTCCGGACTGGGCGCAGCCGCCGTCGAGGCGGTGACGCGTCACGGTGGCACGCCGCTGGTGATCGACAAGAGGCCACCCTCGGACCCCAACGCCCTCGTCACCCACGCGTTCGCCGACCTCGCCGACACCGATGCAGTTCAAGCCGCGGTGGACAGCCTGGCCGAGCGCGCCGACGGCCCGATCACCGGCCTCTTCACCGCTGCGGGCATCGATTCGTGCGGCACCTTGGAACAGGTTCCCGCCAAGGAGTGGGAGCAGGTCATCGTGGTCAACCTCCTCGGGACCGCTGCCGTCGTCCGGTCCGCGCTGCCCTACCTGCGTGCGGGCGGAGGCCGTATCGTGACGGTGGCGTCCACACTGGGCATCAAGGCGGTCAGCGACGCCACCGCATACTGCGCCTCCAAGTTCGGGGTGGTCGGCTTCACCAGAGCCCTGGCCGCTGAGCTTGCGGGGGAAGTCGGTGTGACCCTTCTGATTCCGGGCGGCATGCACACCCCGTTCTTCGACGGACGCACGGAACAGTACAAGCCACCGCCCGACGCGAAGCTGAACCAGCCCGAGGACGTCGCCGAAACCGTGGTGTTCGCGCTCTCCCAACCGCAAGGGTGCGAGATCCGCGAGCTGGTCGTATGCGCATCGACGGAGTCTTCGTGGCCGTAGACGCGCCGCGCGACGTGGTCTACGTGTTGCGGGCGCTGGGCCTCGGTGATCTGCTGACCGCCGTACCCGCACTCCGAGGGCTCCGGCGGCACTTTCCCGACTGTCGCATCGTCCTCGCCGCACCGAGCCAGTATCGAGGGCTGGCCCTGTTCACCGGCGCCGTCGACGAACTCGCACCGACCGCACAGCTGGGGGACGTCCGTCAGTTGGACCGTTTCCCGGCGCTGGCCGTCAACCTCCATGGCAGCGGACCGCAAAGCATGGACCATCTGCTGCGCCTGGCGCCGACCGCGCTGCTCAGTCATCGACATCCGCTGCACGCGAACCTCGCCGGGCCACCCTGGCGGCCCGACCTGCACGAGGTGGACCGGTGGTGCATCCTGCTCGACTGGGCTGGAATCGCCAGCGATCCCGACGATCTGTTCATCGATCGACCTGACGGCCATCCTGATCGTCGCGGCGTCGTCGTGGTGCATCCCGGAGCCGCCGCCTCGGCGCGGCGCTGGCCGGCCAAACGGTTCGCCGAGATCGCGGCGGCGCTGCACGACGACGGCCACGAGGTGGTCGTCACTGGCTCGACGGCGGAACGTGGTCTGGCGCTGGAGGTGGCCGCAGCGGCGGGCCTCGCCGAATCCGCCGTGCTGGCAGGGACACTCGACCTGCTGGCACTCGTCGCGTTGATCAGTGACTGCGAACTGCTGATCTGCGGCGACACCGGCGTCGGACACGTCGCGACGGCGACGGCGACGCCGTCGGTTCTGCTGTTCGGTCCCACACCACCGAGCCGGTGGGGACCGCGGGACAGTGGCCGCCATCTCGCCCTGTGGGCCGGCGACGTCGGGGATCCGCACGGTGACCGACCGCACGCCGGCCTACTCTTGCTGACGGCGTCGGACGTGCTCGACGCAACCCGCTCCATGCTCGGACGTTGCGCATGAGCAGGGCGTCGGCCGCCGACATCCGGGTGGGCGTGGTTGGCGCCGGATACGTGGGTCTCACCACGGCGGTCTGCCTGGCCGAACGCGGAGTGGACACCGTCTCGGTGGACGTGGATCTGGCCAAGATCGACCGTCTCAAAGCAGGTTTCGCCACGATCGACGAGCCCGGGTTGCAGGAGGCGCTGCGAGGGGGACTGTCCTCCGGCACTCTGCGTTTCACGGCAGACGACGCCGAGCTTGCCGACCGCGACGTCGTCTTCGTGTGTGTGGGGACGCCGAGCGCAGCCGACGGAGCCGCCGACCTTGGCGCGGTCGACTCGGTCATCGACCGGCTCTGCGCGGTGCTGCGCCAGGACGCCGTGGTGGCGCTCAAGTCGACGGTGCCGGTCGGAACCACTAGACGCACGTCGAAACGACTGCAGCACAGGGGGATTCACGCCGTATCGACGCCAGAGTTCCTTCGCGAGGGCCATGCCGTTCAGGACTTCCGGCAGCCGGACCGACTCGTCGTCGGCGCGTTCGACGACGTCGCGGGGGACGCTGTGTGTCGCGCCTATGGACCGGATTCGGGCCCCGTCCTGCGCATGAGCCCCGAGAGTGCGGAGCTGGCCAAGTATGCCAGCAACGCGTTCCTCGCCGTAAAGTTGTCCTATGCCAACTCGCTTGCGCAACTGTGTGCCGCCATCGGCGCCGACGTCACCGACGTCACCAGGTGCATGGGTGCAGACCAGCGCATCGGTTCTGCCTTCTTGAAGCCCGGCCCGGGATGGGGAGGCTCTTGCCTGCCCAAGGACACCGCGGCCCTGGTGCACACCGCTCGGCAGCATGGGGTCTCGTTGGCCGAAGTCGAGGCGTGCCGCACGACGAATTCGACTCAGGCCGCGCGGATTGCGGCAACGCTGGCACGCATGATTCGGCTGCCCATGACGTCGGCACGCGTCACGGCACTGGGCTTGACCTTCAAGGCCGACACCAGCGACACTCGCGATTCGCCTGCGTTGGCGGTGTGTGCGCACCTCGCCGCGACGGGCGCCCAGATTCAGGGTTATGACCCGCAGTTGGCGGCCATCGACCCCGGTGTCCTTCTAGGCGCTCGAGTGACGGCCGTCGATGATCCGTACCGTGCCAGCAAGGCGGCCGACGCGATCCTCGTCCTCACCGAGTGGCCCGAGTTCGGCAACCTCGACTGGGTCGCCATCGGTGAGCAGTCTCCCGACGCGGTGGTGCTCGACACCAGGAATATCCTCGACCCGGGCGTCATCGAAGGCGCGGGGCTGCGGTACTCGGGAAACGGTCGGCCCACGGGGTTTTAGTCGCGTCACCGCCCTCACCGTTTGGTGGCTCTGCACCCGGGTATTTCAAGTATGTGCCCGACGTCGTTACGCATCTCGAACCGGCCCCGCCGCCGGCCGGTGGCCCACTTTCGGCTGCCATTCTGGACCACTTGACCTGCCGCCCGCCTCGCCGCTTCTACACACCCGTCGAGGCGCCGGTGGGCGACTCCGACCCCCTTGGTCGTGACTTCCACCTCGCGTTGTACGTCTGCTACGAGCTGCACTACCGAGGATTCCTCGGCGTCGACCCCCGCTGGGAATGGGACCCGGGCGTGCTGCAACTCCGAAACCGGCTGGAGGAGGCGTTCCTATCCGCAGTGCGCAACCAGATCGACGGTGTCGATGCATCGGCGTCGGACGTGATGGCCGAGCTCTCAACTGAGCCGGTGAACGGTTCGGGCCCTTCGCATTACCTGCGCGACGAGGGCACCTGGGACCAGATGCGGGAGTACTTTGCGCACCGGTCGGTCTATCACCTCAAGGAGGGTGATCCACACGCGTGGGCGATACCGCGGCTGTCCGGTGCGGCCAAGGCGGCGTTCGTCGCGGTCGAGTTCGACGAGTTCGGTGGCGGCCGTGCTGACCGGGTTCATCAGACGCTATACGGCGACCTGATGACCGCCGCCGGTCTGAACGCCACCTATCTGCACTACCTCGACGACGTGCCCGCCGAGGCGCTGGCGGCAGTCAACCTGATGTCGCTTTTCGGCCTGCATCGCGGGCTTCGCGGTGCCGCCGTCGGACACTTCGCCGCGACCGAGATCACCTCATCGCCTGGTTCGCGCAGGCTGCTGGACGCCTTGTCTCGAATGAAGGCCCCGGAGGCTTGTCTGCACTTCTACCGTGAGCACGTCGAAGCCGACGCGGTGCATGAACAAGTGGTTCGCACCGACGTCGTCGGCGATATCGTCTCGAGGGAACCGCACCTCGAGCCCGACGTCGTGTTCGGGATGAGGGCGTTCAACGTCGTCGAGAGCCGCTTGGCCGAACATCTGATGGACAGCTGGAAGGCCGGGCGGTCGTCACTGCGGCGCGGGCTGGGCTGAGTCGTCGAACCAGCGGACCGAGGACGAAACGATCGTCGACGTCGCCGTTCCGACGCGAGGAAGGCCCAGCCGCAACGACCGGGTCCTTTCCCGGTCATGCGATCACTGATGCGATTCTTCCCGCTTCTCAGCCGCTCACACCCCCCAACCGCGGGCGGCCTCGGCCTCGCCTTCCTTCTTGACGGTGCCCCTTTTCGGCGTCCGCCTTGTCCTGACGTCCACTGACTTCCCAGGCGTGCCGATACTTCGCGAACTGACTTCGCTCTTTCGTCACATGCACTTGACGCGGCGACGCCTTGGGTCCGTATGGCGTAAGCCCACGGGAAATGTGGTAATTCTTCCAGCGTGGTCGACGAGCCAGCTCACCCTTCTGAATCCGGTTTCGACCGGGTGGGCAGCTTTCGTTATCTGAAGGCGCCGGACCGCTGGGAATGGTCGGACGCCGTGGCGCGGATGCACGGCTACGAACCCGGGACGGTCGTTCCAACGACGGAGCTGATCCTGTCGCACAAGCATCCCGATGATCAGCCCGCGGTGTCCGAGATCATCGACCACGTCTTGCGCCACGGCGCGGCCTTCAGCAGCAGACATCGGATCATCGACACGGTGGGCGACGAGCACGTGGTCGTCGTGGTCGGCGACCAGCTGCTAGGGGAAGCGAATGAGGTCGTCGGGACCGCGGGCTTCTACGTCGACATCACCGACGACTTCGAAGCCGACTTGCAGAAGTCGGTCACCCAGGCCGTTGCCGCGGTCGAGGAGCGGCGCGCGCTCATCAACCAAGCGATCGGCATCATCAGAATGACCTACGGAGTCTCGGAGGAGCGCGCGTTCGACGTGCTCACGTGGCGGTCGCAGCAGACCAACGTGAAGCTGCGGACGATCGCCGAGCAGTTCGTCGACCGGCTGGTCGAGCAATTCCCGGCGGCCCAAATCCGCGCGTACGTCGATCACGTACTGCTCACGGCTCACGAGCCCATCGGGCTTCAGTCCCCTGCGCTATCGGCCGACGACCAGTCCTGATTGCGAACCTCGTTTTGGGGTATCGTCAACCCCAAACGGGTTCAGATTCAGCTCGGCCATGCAGCCTTGGAGCCGGTGATGTCCCGAATCAGACAATTCCAGCGGCAGGAAGTCCGTAGCACGGACCACGCCGAGATCACGTCCTACCTCAGTCGAATCTATGGCGCCAACATGCACCTCGAGCTGTTGGGGCACCGTCACGGCGATCGCCTCGGGCTGCAACACAGCAGGGTCGACGGCGGTGGCGGATTCGTGCTGGAGGACGTCAGGCATGACGGGGACGTCGAAACTCGAGGAGAGGCTACTTCGGGCGTCGTCATCCTCTGGCCGACCAATGGGCGCGTCGAGAGCCACGTTCAAGACCAGGATGGCGTCGCGCGCCATGGAGAGATCGTGCTCGGCTCGACCGCTGCGGCTCCGGTCCGGGTGAGAACCTTTGACGTGACACTGAAGAGCGCTGTGATCGAACTTGCTCTTCTGACGAAGGCGGCGGCTGATCTGGTTCCGGAGATACCGACGTACGTGCGCTTCACCGGCCTTCAGCCCGTCAGCCCGGAAGCCGCCCGCGCGCTGTTCGCGGCCCTCCGCTACGTCGAAGAGACGGTTCTCGCCGACGACGGCGCCGCCCCACTGGTTCTCGCGGCGGCGGGTCGACTGCTCGCCGCTGCCGTCCTGTCCGCATTTCCCAACAGTGCAGGCCTCGTCGAGGGACCCCATGACCGCAACGACCATAACCCCGTGCTCCTACGACGTGCGATGGCCTACATCGAGGACCACGCCGCCCAGGACATCGGCGTGGCAGACGTCGCGAGCGCGGTATACGTGACACCGAGAGCGCTGCAGTACATGTTTCGGCGCCACCTCGACAGCACCCCGATGGGCTACCTTCGACGGGTACGCCTCGATCATGTTCACCGCGACCTGATTGCGGGGGACAGGGGTAGCACGACCGTGACGGCGACCGCCTCTCGATGGGGCTTCGCGCACACCGGAAGGTTCGCGGTGCTCTACCGCGGGACCTACGGCCAGAGTCCCCACGTCACGCTGTGTTGCTAATCGCCCGCGGTGTCGGAGGCGGTCGCCCCGTTTCCGGTCATGTGGTGGAGAGTCGGTGTCGTCGATGCCGTGACGGGCGGTGTACGCGCATGTCTGCGAAGCGCATGGCAGGGGCGGCATCGTTGTTGCGGTGACATACTTGGCAAGAGCGGCTTGCGGTGCCCGAGCGCGGGCGCAGGCCCCGACGGCGCCACGATGGCGGACTCAGGTCACGGGCGTAGCATCGAGCGATCGAATGGCTCGCGCGTTGGGGGCCTTACGGGCGCGGGAGTCGTTGTGACAGTGGAACCGTAAAGCGCGAAGATCGCAGAGCTGCTGACGTCGACGATCGGCGGGCCGTTCAGCTTGGTGAATCGGCACAGGTGCACCGTCACGGGTTCGACGTTCGCCTCGTCGAGGCGTCCGGTGACCGCAACGACTTTGGCGACACCGCGGATCTGGGCTCGTACCCATGCACCACTGCATTCAACGACGTAGCCGATGCGAGATGGACTGCCTTGCGCTGCTCGTGCCAGGGCCGATCAGTAGACGTGAACGTGTTCGAGCGCTCCGGGACCGTGCTGGCCGCGCACCGCATCGGGGCTGGGCATTCAAGCGACGTGTAATCAACCTATCCCGCCGCGGGGAGGCGCACAGCAGTGGTGAATTTCGCCGCAACGGACCGAGAATCCCTGTGGAATAACAATTTAAAGGGGTCCCGAGGGGCTTCGCGCGATGGTGAGTGCTTCGCATTCCGGCCAGCGTGCCCGGCAGGACTTCGCCAAGTGGCTTACCCAAGCCGTGGCGCAACGTCATGCCCGCGCTGGCACGGTCACACACCGTCGTCGCCGACCTGCTCGGCGTCGGGGACTGCCGCACCTCGCGTTCTTCGTGCAATCCGCCGTACCCGAATTGCTTCTGAAGGGTCGGGAGAAGCCGTTCGGGGAAGGTCGTCGAGCAGGGCTTCGGCTGCTGACTTGGTCCGGCTGTACACGGAGGAGGCGATGCCCGCCGCCGACCACGATTCGTCCACCCGCCTGCCGTAGGCCCCCGCGGCGTAGGTGCCAACCGAAGACATGTGCACCAAGTGGTCGACGTCGGCGTCGTGAGCGGCCTTCAACACGGCGACCGTGCCGGCGACGCCCACCCGGGGCAATAACGCGGTTCCGACGTTGCCGGTGGCGCCGGTTACCACAATGCGTGTCGCCATGTGTCAGTCCACCTTTCGGCCGCCCTTACTCGAAGGCGCTGGATGGTGAATTACCCCCCCTCGTCGCCGGTCAACCCATTGCGGACTGACTCGGCCGCCGAGCGAACGATCTGGGTCGGTTCGCGAAGCAGGACTGAACGTGCAACGCCCACCGTTGCGCCACCCAGTCGGAGAACGCTGCTGAGCGGGCCCGAGGATGCGATGGCCGTCTTCGATCCGGGGGGAGACGATCTTCACCAACGGTGATGCGCTCGACTGCCTCTACGCCATGGTCGACGGCAAGGTGAAGACGAGTCGAGCGCGACGCAATCTTCATCATCGACTCGGAACGCTTGTCGCGACGCATGGATGGCTGCCAGAGGTCGTTCGGCCTTGACGCTGAGCGCATGAGAGCGCCTGGGCTACCAAGGGGCACAGAACTTCTTGACCGCTTGATGCTCAGCACCCACGAGCCGATTTCCCCACATAATTCTTGTTTGGCCGGAATTCTGCGGGTTGCCTCGCCACCATGGGATATCAAGTAAGGGATGTACAGCACGTCCTCGAGGGTTTCGACTACCCGGGCACGCCAACGGATCTCGCCGAGCATGCCCTTGGCAACGATGCGGCCGACGACCTCGTCAGCACGTTGAAGGGCCGCTACCGCGGTCAGGTCAATGTGACCGACATGTTCACGCGGCTGATCCTGAGCCTGGTCACCACCGGTATCGCGCCGAGTTCGTCTTATCAGCTCGACGCCGGCGGGAATCCGCAACGCGCCCATTACGAAGTTCTCCCAGCGGATTTCACCGCCGAGGCCATCACCTCATTGGGCACTGAAATCGCCGAGGGCTTTAGCACCTTCAACGTCCTCAACACCCATGACGATGATACCTCCTTGGATACCTTCGTGGACTGGCTCATCGCCGACGGCAAGGACATCCGCCGCGTCGATCTATACGACGACTGGCTCGGTGAATTCGAGAGGGCGTTGAAGGCGCTGCCCGACGAGCAGCGCAAGCACTCGCTGGTGCCACTGCTGAATGCTTACGCACGTTCGGCCTCGCCGAGCGAAGGATTACGCATGCCTGCGGAGAACTTCCGCGCGGCGGTGCAGTCCGCGAGGGTGGGCGACACCGACGACGTGCCCCATCTGAGTGAGCCGCTGTTCGACAAGTACCCCCACCGATCTACGACATCTCGGCCTGCTGGCTCGCGGCGATGCGGCGGCTTTTGCACGCGCGTGAGAGCGGCTCCGATTCTTGACGCGGCAGCGTGAGTGCCTTGTTCATGATCACACCCATGGGGAACTTGTCCGTCAGCCCCGTGGTGGCGCAGGCATCTGCAGGCACCCACGCTCCGACGGAGCCGAGGTGCGATACGGCGCTAGGTCGATGCCCAGCGAGCTGGTTCCCGACCTGCTTGCGGTCGCGATGATGGCCGCGAACGCGGCGCGGTTGCGATGCCCACCGGGCGAGATGGCTTATGGGTCAGCGTGGCCACCCGTGCCGGTTTGGTCGAGCGGGCCGTGAACCGCATGCCAAGTGTGAAATGCGGCTGAGTCGGCTATCCGGGGGCCGTGACCCGACGTCTTCAGCACTCCTGTTGACGCTCCGACGATCGGAAGGAAGTGCGGTGCCCAGTCCACATCACGAGTCACGCCACGATCTGCTGCAGGAGTTGTTGTGGACCTACGGTCCGTGCGGTCAGGAGGAAGCGGTGCGCGATGTCTGCCGCCGCGAACTCGAACCCCATGTCGACGAGACGTGGATTGATCGTGCCGGCAACTTGATCGGCTTCATTCGAGGCCGTGGCGGCCGCGCGGGCGAACGAAACCGCGACGGTGAGGGCACTCGGGCGACCCGCGTGACGGCACACCTGGACGAGCTGTCGATGGTGGTCAAGCGCTGCGAGCCAGACGGCACCCTGCATCTGACGCCGCTGGGCACGATGTATCCGGGAAACTTCGGTTTGGGTCCGGTCGCGGTGCTCGGCGACCGCGAGACTCTGATCGGGGTGCTGTCGTTGGGTTCGGAGCACACCACCAAGGAGAGTCCGCGCATCTGGGAGACGAAACCCGACCAGGGCGACAAGGCCTTGGATTGGATGCACGTCTACGTCTTCACCGGGCGCACGCTCGAAGAGTTGACGTCCGCGGGGATACGACCGGGCACCCGTGTATGCGTCGAACGCAGCAAACGCTCCTTGGTGGAGATCAGCGACTACCTCGGGTGCTATTTCATGGACGACCGAGGACCGGTCCTTGCCCTTTTGCAGTCGGCACGGTTGCTTCGGGAGGGTGGTGAGCGCCCCTTGAACGACGTCTTCCTGGTGTTCACCACCAACGAGGAGATCGGCGGCGTCGGGGGCTCCTATGCCAGTCGCACGCTTCCAGGCGATCTCACGATCGCCCTGGAGGTGGGTCCGACCGAGGAGGAGTACGGGACACGGGTTAGCGGCGGTCCGATCGTGGCCTTCAGTGATGCGCTGTGCGTGTATGACAAGGACGTTGCCGACCGATTGATGGGCATCGCTACCGACCTTGGCCTGTCGCCGCAGGCGGCGGTGCTGGGCACCTTCGAGTCCGACGCGTCGAATGCCAAGGCCAATGGGCTGTCGGCCCGGGCGGGCCTGCTGTGCCTGCCGACGCTGAGCACTCACGGCTACGAAGTGATTTCCCGCGAGGCGATTCCGGCGATGACCGACGTGTTGGTCGAGTTCCTGCTGCATCCGAGCCAGGAGTAATGGCGCGAGGCCCGCGCAATCGCGCGGTGGTGCGCCGGCAGCGCGACCATCACCGTCCGGCGACCAGCTGGTCGCCGTCGTAGGCGAGGCGAACCGTGAGGGCCGCCGTGCAGTCGTTCTTCAAGGCGCCCCTCCTGCGACGTGCCCGCAAGGGCTATCTGGTCTCGATCACGCTTTGAGCGACGTGCGTGACCTTCCTGATCGGCTCTTCTGTAGATCATCGAGTTCGATCACCATCGGATCGGTCGGTGTCAGCTCATGGTCAGCGGCACCGTCCTGGTCAAAAGGTGAGTACCTGAGCGGACAGCTCCTTGAGCATCGCATCGGCCCACCGCATCTGGCGCAACGTTTGGGGGTGACAACGCTGAGCCGCCTGCAGTTGCGGCGCGCGACCGGTCTTGGTGCGGGTGTGCATGTGATAGAGGGTGCGTCCCGTGATCAGCGCGAAGGGGTGGTCTGCGTCTGGGCCGTCATGGCGCGGGACGTATTCCGCCGCTTTGATGACGGTCTTGCCCGTCGGATTCAGCGAGCGGTACCCGGTCGGTTCCAGCGGTGCGCCCGTGAGCAGATCCTTGCCGTAGGACTCGCAGTAGTCCGGCTGCGCCCAGAACCCGTCCGTCGGCGTAAAGGCGCTCGGTGCCCTCGGGGTGCTCATCGTTGCAGGGCCATTGGACGCCGCCGGAGGCACGCCACCTGCCATAGGCCAAACCGGTGTAGTCGCAGGGCCGTCCGGAGCTGCACTTCTTCCACGCCTCGAACGCCGTCTCGGCATCGGTCCATGAGGGCAACGGATTCCCGTCCTTGTCCCGGAAGCCCATCCGCCGGGCGCAGTCGAGGAAGACGTCGAGATCGGACCGCGCCTGCCCCCGGCGGATCGACCGGTGGCAGTGATGAGCGGTGCGGGCGGGCCGATTTGCCGCGGCTCAGCGGTTCAGCAGGGACAGCACGGTGCGGTTGAGCCGGCGTCGGGGCCAGCCGCGGACGCCGTCACTGGCCAGCGCCGCCCGTGCCGCGTTGCGGCCGCACACCCCGTGCACTCCGCCACCGGGATGTGCGCCGGCGCTGCCCAGATACAGGTTTTCAACCGGAGTCTCCGCCCGCCCAAGACCTGGCGTGGGCCGAAAGATCAGCTGCTGGTTCAGCTGGGAGGTACCACCGTTGACGGCGCCGCAGTGCAGATTTGCATCACTGGCCTCCAGATCGGAGGGACGCTGGATGTGTTTTTCGACGACGTGGTCGGCGAAACCGGGTGCGTGCTCCTCGAGCACACGATCAACTGCCTCCGACAGTGTCTGCGCCGCAGCGTTATTGGCGACCCCGCGCGGTAGATGGGTGTAGGCCCAAGCACTTTCGGTACCGTCGGGGGATCGGCTGGCATCAGCAGTGGTCATCTGCCCGAACAACAGGAACGGCCGGTCGGGGACGGTTCTGGTGTTGAGGTCCGCCATCCACCGGATGAGGCCGTCGTGGTCGGCGCCTAGATGGACAGTGCCGGCCCCGGCGAGCGTTCGCGACCGCCAGGGGATCGGAGCGTCCAGCGCATAGTTCACCTTGAGGACCGGTGTGTCCCAGACGAAGTGTTCCAAGCGTTGTAAAAGCGCGGCAGGAAGTGCATCCGCCGGCAGCAGGCGTTCATACAGCTGAGGCGCCGAGGTGTCGGCGATGACCGCCCGTCGCACCCGCACGGTGGCGCCGTCGGCGGTGTGGACCGCCACCGCGCGCCCACCGCGAACCTCGATGTCGTCCACCGGTCGGTTGCAGTCGATTCGCGTTCCGGCGGCGCTCGCGCGGTTGACCAAAGCGGCGGTCAGCTGACCCGCACCGCCGACCGGAACGGGGAAACCACCGTCCTGGGCCATCATGATCAGCAGGTAGCCCATGACGCCGCTGCCGGGCGCGTCGATGGGCACGTCGGCGTGCATGGCATTGCCGAGAAGCAACAACCGTGCCGCGTCGCCATCGAAGAGCCGTTGCGACATCACTCCGGCGGGGGACAAGATCAGCTGTGCCAGGTTCAGCGCCTCACCGGTACCCAGGGTTCGCAACAACGAGACCGGGCCGCGCAACGGCGGGAACGGGGAGAACAAGATGCTCAACAAGGAATCCTTGATCTGCAGCCACTGGTCGAACAGCTGCCGCCAACGCTTCCCGTCGCCCGGATGGTGTCGATCCAGCTCGCTCGCGGTGTGCTCGAGGTCGCGGTAGATGACGGGCGCGTCCTCGTCGGCGGCCGACCGCGCGTGACCGACGACGGACGGCGCGTGCGTCCACCGCAGCCCGCAGTCCTCCAAATGCAACTCGCGAAGCGCAGGCGATGCCACCGACAGCGGATAGAAGGCGCTGTAGAGGTCGCTGACGTAACCCGGTGTCAACTCCGCGCTCTTCACCGCGCCGCCCGGTTGATCCTGCGCTTCCAGAACCAGCACGTCCCAGCCCGCGTCTGCCAGCAACGCGGCCGCGACCAGACCGTTGTGGCCGGCGCCGATCACGACCGCGTCGACGGCGTCACCGCCGCTCATCGTCGACTTCCTGGGGCGTGAGGCGCTCCGCCAATGCGGCCAACCGCCTGATGCATTCCCGGTTTCGCGGCCACGCGGCGGCCAGCGCGACCCGAGCGGGCAACCACTTGAGCGGGGCGCTGATCGGTACCTCGGACATGTCGATGCGGCAGCCGCCGTCGATGTCGGTGAGCTGCAACGTGACGCGCGCGGCACCGAACGGGCGTCCCTTGGCGATCAGAACGATCTTGCGTTGCGGTTCACCCTCCGCCACCACCGTCTCGTCGTCGAGTAACAGCGGCCAGACCCCGATCGAGTGCCGGATGGTGCTGTCCGGGGCGGGCCAGTTGGGGTCGACCGCGCGCATTCGGCTGTTGCCGACCACCCACTGGGAGTAGGTCCAGCCGTCGGCGATCTGGTCCCACACCTGCTGGCGGGTTGCAGTGGTGTCTTGGATCGCGGTCAACGCACTGGCGGCTTCAGGGGAGGAGGATTTCATGGCTTCGTCCTTTCTTGACGGTTCGGCGACACCGGGATCACTGGCGACCGACGGGCCTTGCGATGAGCCGGTTCGCGGTTGCCTTCACCGAGTCGGGCAGCACCCGACTGGCCACACCGATCAGCTTCGAGGTGGCGGACTCGGCGACGACCTTTCGCCTTCCGCGCATCAGGGCATCGAAGCCCTGCCGAGCCACCTCGGCCGGATCGTCCTTGCCCGGCAGTCGGCCCAGCACGGTGTCCAACATGGCGCTGCGCCGAAAGAAGTTGGTGTCGGTCGGGCCGGGCATCAACGCGGTGACCGTGACGTCGGTGTCGCGCAGTTCGTCGTGCAACGCCTCGGCGAAGGACTGCACGAACGACTTGGAGGCGTTGTACACGCTCTGGTACGAGCCGGGCATCATGGCCACGATCGACGAAGTGAACAACACCCCGCCCGTGCCCTGGTCGACCATGCCCCGCAGCACCAACTTGGCCAAGTGCACGGTGGACCGTACGTTCAGCTCGACGATGTCCAGATCGTCCTGCAAGTCCCCGTCGAGAAACCGTCCAGCACGCCCGGTTCCGGCGTTGAGCGCCGCGACCTTCAGCGGCTTCCGCTGTTCGCTCACGTGTCGGTAGAGGCGCTCGACGTCGCGGGGCTTGCGGAGATCCACTTGAAGGGGACGGACGCGGGCGCCAGTTGTCGCGAGCTGCGCGGCGGCGGTGTGGATGCCGGGACCGTCGGCGACGACGACCAGATCGTGGCCGTTCTCGGCCAGCAGCTTCGCCAATTCGAATCCGATGCCGCTGGAGGCCCCGGTTACCAGGGCGAGCTCACGCGCTTCTGCCACCGCAAGTCATTACCCGCAACCGGCCGCGGTGAATCTTCCGTCCCTCGCGAGCCACGCCGAGTCACGTGTCGATGGTTGAACGGTTGTGTTGCGGGGCATGTGTGGCAGTACCGACCCCATGACACGCGACCGACCCCATGACACGCGACGGAGCGCCGCTGTGACCACTGTCTTCACCGACGAGCTGATTGATCGACCCGCGTCGATCCACGTTCCGAACGGCGTATATCGGCCGCAGGAAGACTCAGCGCTGTTGATCGAGGCACTTCGTGCCACTGGACGCGCCAAGGGAAGCCGGGTCGCCGATCTGTGCTCGGGAAGCGGTGCGGTGGCCTTGGCCGCGGCGGCTCAGGGGGCGGCGGCAGTCTCGGCGTTCGAGATGAGTCCGCGCGCGGTCACCTGCGCGAGGGCCAATGCGGCGGCGGCCGGAGTCGACGTGCACGTGCATCGCGGATCCTGGTTGCGGGCAATTGAATTCGGGCCGTTCGACGTGGTGACCTGCAATCCTCCCTATGTGCCCTTCGCCGAAGGCGCCGATGATGAGCCGATTCCCGTGGACGCAGGACCCGACACTGCGTGGAACGCCGGCCCCGATGGGCGCCGCGTGCTCGACCCGCTGTGCGAGCGAGCCCCAGAAGTCCTGGCCCACGGCGGCACGCTCCTCATCGTGCACTCTGAGTTCGCCGACGTCGACCGGACGGTCGAGGGGCTACGCGCCTCCGGGCTGCACACCGAAGTCGTTGCCGAACAATGGATTCCTTTCGGCCCGGTGTTGACGGCGCGGGCACACTGGTTGGAACGGGCAGGGCTGCTCGACACCGGTAGGCGGATGGAGCGTCTCGCCGTCGTACGCGCGGACAGGTCGTGACCGACACGGGGTCACGGGCGGTCCGAGTGGTCCCGTCGGGTCCGGTGATGGTGCAGGGTCCGGTGCGCATCGAGATGCCCGACGGTGGGGTGGTCGAGTCCGATCGCGTGGTGCTGGTGGCCACTCGGGTCCTGACCCCGAGGATGCCGAGCGTGAACCTGAGGCTAACCAGGAAGGGTTTCGCCACCGATGGGTGCCAGCACCTCACCGCTGTAGTACGAGGACAACCGGCCGGCAGCGAAGAACACGTAGGAAGGGGCGATCTCGTCGGGTTGCGCCGGGCGGCCCATCGGCACCTGCTCACCGAAGGACTCAACTTTGTCCGCTGGCATCGTCGCGGGTATGAGCGGTGTCCAGACAGGGCCGGGCGCAACGCAATTCACTCTGATCCCGCGTTCTTGAAGCGACTGAGCCAGTGAGTACGTGAGCGCGATGACCGCTCCCTTGGTGGCCGAGTAATCGATGAGCGTCTTGTTTCCCCGCAGACCGTTGATCGACGCGGTGTTCACGATCGCCGCGCCGCGGGGAAGATGTGCCAGTGCCGCCTTGGTGACGTGGAAGAAGCTGTCGACGTTTACCGCGAAGGTGCGCCGCCACTGATCGTCGGAGAGTTCGGCGAAGTCGTCGACGGGGTTCTGAAAGGCCACGTTGTTGACCAGTAGGTCGAGGCCGCCCAAGACCTCGGCCGCCTCGGTCACCACGCTCCGGCAGTGGCCGGCCTCGGCGAGATCACCGGACAGGGAGATCGCGCTTCTTCCTTCCCGCTTGATCAGGTCGACGGTATGGGCGGCGTCATCGTGTTCGGAAAGATAGGCGATGGCCACGTCGGCGCCCTCCTTCGCGAACGCCGCGGCGACGGCGCGACCGATGCCCGAGTCGCCGCCCGTGATGAGCGCACGCCTCCCGGACAGGAGACCCCGGCCCACGTAGTCCCGCATCTCGTCCGCGGGCTGTTCGGGCATCGCAGAACTGTGGCCTGGGTAGTCGATCGTGGACATGGTGTGGCGGTACCCCCCGCCCGGCGGGTCAAACTTCGTGGTCGCGACCACCTGGCACGAGTCGCCTCGGCAACTGTGAGGACGGCGTTTGAACCGGGGCGTCCGGGGTAATTGGCCGCCGGCAGGCCAATCGTCCAGGAGTCCAGATGCGCGCGCAATTTCGTCATGAACTCGACCAACTGCGTGCGGACTTGGGCGGCATGTGCGAACTGACAGGTGATGCCGTGGGCCGCGCCACGCGCGGACTGCTGGATGCCGACGCCGAAGCGGCAGGTCAGGTCGTCGTCGACGTCGAGCGGCTCCGGCTACTTCACAACACGGTCGAGAGCCGCGCTCTCGGAATCTTGGCGAGACAGGCACCGGTGGCCGGCGACCTACGCGCCGTGGTCACCGCCATCCACGTTGCCGCGGATACCGACCGGATGGGTGGTCTTGCTTGGCATGTCGCCAAGCTGTGCCTGCGCCGTCACCCCGAGCCGGCGATACCCGAGGAGATGCGCGGAAGCTTTCACGAAATGGGGCGGATCGCGGTCGAGCTAACCGGGCGCTGCCGATCCGCCCTGCTCGCGCAAGACTGCGCGCAGGCACATTTGGTCCGACAGGACGAGCAGGCGATGGAGACATTGCACCGCGAGTTGTTCGGAGCGGTGATGAGCCCGCGGTGGCCCCATGGACCGGGCGCCGCGAGCGACGTCGTGCTCCTCGGCAGGTTCTACGGCAGATTCGCCGACCACGCCGAGGAGATCGCACGGCGGGTGATCTTCCAGAGCAGCGGCAATTCGGTGGTGCGGCAGCACGCCGTCTGACGCAGCCTCCCGTTGGCACATCGATGCGACGCGGGAGGTGTGCACATGCGGATCGTCGTCACGGGAGCCTCGGGCAATGTCGGAACGGCACTGCTGCGCAAGCTCGTTGCCACCGGTATCCACCACGAGTTGATCGGGGTCATGCGCAGACCACCGAAGCCGATCGGCGTGTACGAGCTCGTGCGATGGCACCAGATGGACCTCGCCGAAATAGACGCGGCGAAGAACCTGCGTCACGTATTCGAGCGCGCCGACGCCGTCGTGCACCTCGCATGGGCGTTCAATCCCACGCGCGACGAGGACTACTTGAACCGCGTCGGTGCGGCGGGACTCCGCCGTGCTCGAGGCGGTGGACGTTGCCGCGGTCGGTCAGTTGGTGCACATGTCGTCCAGTGCCACCTACGCCGCCGGACGGTACGGCCAACGGGTGGACGAGCGCTGGCCTACCACCGGCATCCCGTCGTGTTCGTACAGCCGCTACAAGTCCGCCGTAGAGGCGCGGCTCGACGCCTACGAACACGAGCACGGCAACGCCGGCGTGCCCATCGCCAGGATGCGACCCGGTGCGATCGTCCAGCGATCCGCAGCCAGCGAGTTGATGACCGCCGCTCCGTCGAGACGACATCGCTGACGCGCTCGGCGCCAAGACAATTCACGTGCCGGCCCGCGTCATGGGTGTACTGGTCGACATCAGCTGGCGCGCACGACTGCAACCCATCGACCGTGGTCGGATCGACATGGCCTTCAGTGTCCCGCTGCTGGACTGTGCCAGGGCCCGCGAGGAACTGGACTGGCGCCCGATGTGGTCCTCTACCGCGGCATTCGCCGACTTGATCCACGGTGTGTGCGACGGTGCACACGGTGAGAGCCCGCCGTTGCGACGACGGTCGATATTGGGGCAGCTGAACCGTGACGTCACCCAGCGACGACTCCCCGCGAGACGGCTGCCTTGACGGCGCTATCCAACCGTCATTCGGAGAGCGTGGCGGCAGCTGCGAGCAGCGTTACCGCAGAGCGTTCTCGATGACGTCCCGCGCGCGGTCGAGCATCGACGCGAATGGTCCCACCGCATAATTGGCCTTCGCCGACTCGACGCCGGGGTGAGGACGCGTCGGCGCGATAGCTTCGACCGCGCGCACGGCACTCGCCATCCGCTTCAGGTCGTCGGCGCTGACTTCACCTTGTAACTGAGGGAATTCCTCGGTCTCTTCGTGGTCTGCGTGATCGACGACGGCCTGCTGAAATCGCTCGAGCCCGCTGAGGAACTCTTTCGAGCCGATGTCCAACTTCTCCAGCTCTTGCAACTGCGTCTTGGCATCGTGCTCCTCCTTCAGTCGGGCATCGACGACCTCATCGCCATCGCTCAGCTCCCCCCGCGCGCGCGGATGAACCACCATCTCCTCGGCAGTTTCGTGCACTGCCAGTAGTTGACGCAGATCCACGAACGCCTTCTGGCGAGCTTCATCGGTGGATGCGGACAAGACGTCATCGAACATGTCCTTGATTAGGTTGTGCTGCTCTACGAGAAATCTCACGACGTCGTCGGTCGATTGCACGAATGTTTCAACCATGGGAGATCCTTCATTGCGTTGGGACTGGGCTGCGCGCCACCACTGCAGTTACCCGTGACTGCCGTGCTGTAACCGTGAGTT
>NZ_JAVROT010000023.1:0-29575 GCF_032162605.1 Mycobacterium sp.
GCGGCTGCGCACGGTGGGACGGGTCGGCGCACTCGGTCGTGCAGTGCGCGACTGGACCGGACCCGAGCTCGATGGCGTGGGCATCGGTCACACCCGGTGGGCAACGCACGGGCCGGCTACCGAGAGCAACGCACACCCGCACACCGACTGCACCGGCCGGATCAGTCTCGTCCACAACGGAATAATCGAGAACGCCGACAAGCTCCGGCACGCACTGACAACGTCGGGTCATCGCTTCACCGCCTGCGTGGACAGCGAAGTCGTGTGCCACCTGATCGAAGATCAGCTGAAGATCTCTGGAGATCTGTTCGACGCAGTGCAGGCCGCGCTCACCCCGCTCGAAGGCTCCTGGGCTCTCGCGGTGCTGGAGGAACAAACCGGTCGGGTCGTGGTCGCCGCTCAACGCTCTCCACTACTCATCGCGCACACGAGCCTTGGCGACTTCGCGGCAAGTGACATCGCCGCGGTCGCCGATTGGGTGGATGAATTCCGGGTGCTCGAGGACGGTGACGTCGTCGAGCTGACCGCCGCCAACGGCCGGCACAATCACGGCGTTGGCGCTGTGCCCCCAGTGATGGCCCGGTGCATTTGGCGTGGCGGTGACGCCGAATTGAACGGCTATGTCGACTACATGGCCAAAGAAATCGACGAGCAACCCGCAGCCGCAGCGCGGGTGCTCGACGAGTTCGGTGGCGGAGTCGCGAACGGGACGCTGTGGAGCAATCTCGGGTTGGCGCCATTCGACCGGCTGCAGGTGATCGGTTGCGGCACTTCCCTTAACGCGGGCCACGTGATCGGCAACTTGGTACGCCGCCTCGGCGGGGTACCGGTGAGTTTCACTGTGGCCAGCGAAGCCGCCCACGAAATCGTCGAACCTCGTACCCTATGCCTGGCGATCAGCCAGTCCGGCGAGACCGCCGACGTACTGCACGCTCTCGCATCCCGAAAGACTGACGGGCCCGTTCTGGCCCTCACCAACAACGCGCACTCCACGTTGGCCCGCCGCGCGGACGCGTTCATCGCGTGTGCCGCTGGCCCGGAGATCGGCGTGGCAGCCACCAAGACCTTCATATGCCAGATCATTGCCGGTGTCGCGGTGATGGTTTCGGCGCTCATCGCTACGAAGCGGCTCTCCATGATGTCCGCGGCCCAACTCGTCGACGACCTTCGGCGCTTGCCGGACCAGCTCACCGCGGCCAGCACTGTCGCCGAGTGTCTGGTGCCCCCGATCGCCGAGGAGCTGACCACGGATAGCGGCTTCATCTTCATCGCGAGGGGGTCCGGGCTGCCCTATGCGGCCGAGGGCGCTCTGAAGCTCAAGGAACTTACCTACCGATGGGCCGAGCACTACCCGGCAGGTGAGCTCAAACACGGACCCCTGGCGCTAATTGAGACTGGGACTCCTGTTGTGGTCGTTGACAATGGCGACCTCAAACTGGCCACCAACATCGCCGAGGTAGAGGCACGCGGTGGCCGCATCATCAGCATCGGATCGAGCGGCAGCACAATCCCCGTGTTGGACCACCTGGTCGCACCATGGGGCCCGCTCGAGAGCGTGATTCCGATGCAGATCCTCGCCCGAACTCTCGCGCTGGCCTTTGACTGCGACGTCGATAAACCCCGAAACCTCGCCAAGTCAGTGACGGTCGAGTAATCCGATGAACCGGGAGCAGGTCATCAGATCAGAGGCCGAGGGCTTCCCGCCCCCATCCGGGGCGGGTGGTCGCCCCAAAGCGATTAGATCGCAGAGCCCACGTCAGACCGGCGCCGCGTGATGCGAGCTCTCGTAACCGGCGCTGCCGGGTTCATCGGGTCCACACCGGTGGATCGTGTCTTGGCCGACGGCCGCGATGTAGTTGGAATCGACAACCTCGGCACGGGCGCTGTGGCCAACCTCGAGTATGCGGTTCGCCGTAACACAGTGAACCCCCGGCGGTGCACCTTCGTGGAGGCTCGCAGCAATGTGTTGGGCACAATCAATCTCCGCGAAGCCAGCCGGCGATCGGGCGTTCAAAGGATCGTTTGTGCCGCGTCAGGCGGATCGCGCTACGGCGCACCAGCCTGCCTGCCAATCAGCGAAAGCGCCCCGGTCGATCCCCTTTCGCCGTATGCGGCAACCAAGGTTGCCGGCGAGCCGTACCTGAGTGCCCACGCCCGCATGTTCGACATTGCGCCGATCAGCCTGGCGTTGGCCGATGTCTACGCACCCCGTCAGTGTCCACACGGCGAAGCTGGAGCAAGGGGGGAACCAACCTGGTGCCAAGGCAAGCGGCCTCAAACCCCTCCGTTGCCCCCAGGGGAGCAGGACGGCGCGTCACCTTCGCTCTGGAGGTGGCCCGCCGGTACCCCGATGCGCTCCAAGAACACAACACAATAACAACTCCATATAGGGGGGAACATGACACAGGTACACGACACCCAGTCAGTGCAGGTTATTACCGCCGAGCTGGTCGCCAAGGTCGTCGCCGGAATATCGCAGATCGGCTACGCCCGCGCCGCCTTGGAGACGGCGGGGTGTACGGCGACGATCGTCGCCAACCGCATCACCGTCAACGGCGCCATCGAGGCGCTGCTCATCTTGGCGAACGGCGCGGGTCTGTGGCGGGTCTACGCAGTCGACGGCGCGTCGCCGGTCTGGACGGTAGGCACGCATCCGATCCAGGAGAACTCGTCGTCCAGCTGGATCGGATGCGTCGAATGAGCGCGTTGGGGGGGCGTGGGATCGCCGTCGTCGGGCTCGGCTACGTGGGTCTGCCTACCGCGCTGAGCCTGGCCGACCACGGAGCCCACGTCATCGGCTACGACGTCAGCGAGGGTCGGCTGGCCGACGTCAAGGACGGCCGGGTCGATATGTCGGCCCGCGACCGCCAACGGCTGACCCGGCACCTGCGGGCCGAGGCATTGAAGCTGACCACGGAGCCGAGCATGCTGACCAAGGCCGACGCGGTGGTGGTGTGCGTGCCCACCCCCATCGACGCCCACCAGTCGCCGGATCTCCATGCGCTGCGGGGGGCGTGCGCCACTGTTGTCGAGCATGCCCGCGTTGGTCAGACCGTCGTGCTGACCTCCACCACCTACGTCGGGTGCACGCGGGAGTTCCTGGCGCAGCCTCTGGCGGACAAGGGGCTCGAGGTCGGCAAGGACGTGTTCGTGGCGTTCAGCCCGGAGCGCATCGACCCCGGCGTGGAGGCGCACGCACCGGATTGCACACCGCGCGTGCTGGGCGGCATGACCGCGGCATGCACTACCCGGGCCACCAAGCTGTTGGAGCACACCGCGTTGGCCATCCACCCCGTGTCGTCGCCAGAGGCTGCGGAGATGACCAAGCTGGTGGAGAACACCTTCCGTGCGGTCAACATCGCGCTGGCCAACGAGTTCTCCGACGCGGCCGACGAGCTGGACGTGGACGTCATCGAGGTGATCACCGCCGCCGCCACCAAGCCCTACGGCTTCATGCCGTTCTATCCCGGCCCCGGCGTCGGCGGGCACTGCATCCCCTGCGACCCGCATTACCTGCTGTGGCAGCTGCGGGCCAAACGATTCGACGCGCCGCTGGCGAGGACCGCCATGACCGCGATTGCGCTGCGGCCGGGGAACGTGGTGGCGTTGGCCCGCCAGATGCTGGCCGAGAAGGGTTGTGCCACCAGGGGTGCACGCGTCCTGGTGGTCGGGGTGACCTACAAGCCCGGCGTGGCCGACGTGCGCGAGTCACCGGCCATCGAGATCATCGACGGGTTGGCCGCTGCAGGGGCTGTTGTCGAGTACGCCGACCCGCGGGTTGATCACATGGACACCCCCCACGGACGACTGAGCAGCCACCCATCGCCGGAGGATGACGCCTGGGACCTAGTGCTGCTGCACACCCAGCACGTTGGCGTAGAGCTTGACTGGTTGACCGGACACCTGGTGCTCGACACAACCTACCGGCGGACTGATGTTGCTGGATAGTGCACGGCGCAGCCCACCCGCGGCGGGCTGGAGCCTGCGGGTGGTGATCATCACGGCGCTGGTGGCGATCGTGACCCTTGTGGTGGCGTTCAAGGTCATCAGCTTCGAGAACATCAAGGCCGAGCCGGTGTGGGCCACCTACGGGTTCGTCATCACCGGGTTCATCGCCATGCGGTTCCTGCTGGCGGCCCTCTACCGGCCACGGCGCACGGCGGTGATCGGGTACCAGCCCACGGTGGCGATCATCGTCCCGGCCTACAACGAGCCGGACATCGAACGGACGCTGGAAGCCTGCCTAAACGTCGACTACCCGAAGGACCTGATCCGGGTGGTGGTGGTGGACGACAAGTCGACCGACGACACGCTGTTCCGGATTTACCAGACCTGGGCCTACCACCCCGAGATTATCGCCCTGCGCCATGAAGTGAACGGTGGCAAGCGCGCCGCGATGGCGACCGGCATGGCGGCAGCCGGCGATGCCGAGGTCTTCGTATTCATCGACTCGGACTCGCAGGTGATGCCCGACGCGGTGGCCACCATCGTTGAGTACCTCGCCGACCCCGCCGTGGGGGCGGTGTGCGGCCACACCGATGTCACCAACATCGGGCACAACCTGCTGACGAGGATGCAGGCGATGCAGTATTACATCGCGTTCCGCATCTACAAGAGCGCCGAGGCGCTGTTCGGGTCGGTCACCTGCTGCTCCGGCTGCTTCTCGGCCTACCGCCGCGATGCGGTGGCACCGGTGGTGGACGCCTGGCTCAACCAGACGTTCCTCGGCCAGCCCAGTACGTTCGGCGACGACCGCAGCCTGACGAACTTCCTGCTGCGGCGCTGGCGGGTGCTGTACGCGCCCGACGCACAGGCGTACACCAACGTGCCCGAGCACTTGCGGCAGTTCCTGCGCCAGCAGTTGCGGTGGAAGAAGAGTTGGCTGCGCGAGGTACCGCGAGCCGCCCGCGCAGTGCGGCGGAAACACCCCGTGATGGTTGCGATGTTCACGCTCTCGATCATCCTGCCGCTGATGGCACCGCAGGTGGTGCTGCGCGCGATGGTGATCCAACCCCACTTCATCGGCGCGCTGCCGTTCTACTACTTCGGCGGGGTGGCGGCGATTGCCGCTATCTACGGCCTGTTCTATCGCTTGAACAATCCGGTCAAACGCTGGTACCACGGCGTCTTTTTCACGCTGTTCTACACGATCATCCTGGTGCTGCAGATGCCGTACGCGATGGCGACGATCCGAGATTCCAAGTGGGGAACACGATGAAGGGGCAACAGGGGAGGCATCGCATGGGCGCAGCCATGGACTGCGGGTGTCCGGCCGAGCCGCCGCCGAAGGCGCTGACCCGGCGGCGTTACCTCGGACTCAGTGCGCTGAGCGCGGCGGCGGTCGGCGGGTATCTGGCCGGACCAGGCCTGTGGCAGTGGGACCATGCCCAGGCCCGCATCAAGCGGCGTGAGATCGCGCAGGTCGACGTCGAGCCGGGGCCGGTCGACGCGGCGTTGGTCGCACGCCTGGGCAGCACTACTACTAGCGCCCAGTCTGCGCCGCTAATCCTCACGTACCACGACATCAGCCACATCAAGTCGCAGTACTCGGTGACGCCGGAGACCTTCGCCGCCCAGATGAAGATGCTCCACGACGGGGGGTGGATCACCCTGACCGCCGACCGGCTAGAGGCGTGGCACCGGGGCGAGCCGTTGCCGTCGCGCAGCGTGCTGATCACCTTCGATGACGGCTGCACGGGAGTGTGGCGGTACGCCGAGCCGGTGCTGCGCCGCTACAACATGCACGCCGCGGCGTTCATCATCACCGGGTTCGTCGGGACCCACGCGCCGTACTACATGACCTGGGACCACATCACCGACCTGCACGCCGCCGGCCGCTGGGACATCCTGGCCCACACCCACCTGGGACACGTGTACGTGCCCGCCGATGACAACGGCGGGACCGGGCCGTACCTCACTACCCCGATGTATCTGGCAGATCGGCGGCGGGTGGAGACGGCCACCGAGTTCCACGGCCGAGTGACGAACGACCTGGCCGAGTGCAAGCGCCAGCTCGGGCTGCAGGGCTTCGCTGCCCCCCGGTTCTTCGCCTACCCGTTCTCGGCGCATGAGGCCGACGTCGTCCAGCAGACCGTCCTCTCGCTGTACGGCGGCGGCGGGATGCTCGATGACTCCAAGTCGATCCAGGTGACCTCGACCGAGGATGTGTCACGCGGATTGATCCGGCGCATGGACATCACCTGGGACACGTCCTTGGAGGATTTCGTCCGCAAGCTCGAACTGGCCAGTCCGCTGGACCCGGCCAGCGCCGATCCGCTGCGCGATCGCGACGGCTGGACCAATTCTGACCAGAAGCCAACCGAGGCACTGCGCATCGACGGTAACCGGATGATCATCGACCCCGGGCCGAGTGGTCAGACCTCGGTGCAGTATTCCCGTGTCCGAACCACGATGTGGAACAACTACACCGTCTCGGCTGACCTGGAATTTGCCGACCACGGCACCACGACGGGAATCTGCGTCTTTGTCGGCAACACCAGGCATGAAGTGGTCACGTCCGTCAACCGTGGTTATTACTCGATCTCCTTCGGCAATTCGGAGCAGGATGTTTCGTTCGGTGACCTCCCCGACGCGGAGGCGTACCACCTGGACATCACCGTCACGCCCAAGCTGGTCTTCATCTCGATCGACGGCCAGATGATGCCGGTTGTCATGCCGCCCGAGCTAGAGGGACGGGCAGCCGCGCCACGCGGGGTGGGTGGCGGCATCGGACTGACCAGCCACCGCTCACCGGATGCTCCACTGTCGGTCATCAGCAACCTGGCAGTCCGCCGATGATGCGACGACTGATCGCACTCGGCACGCTGTGTGTGTGCGCCTGCGCTGCCACCGGCGCAACCGGTGGGTTCGTGGACGACTTCGGCGGCCCGAGCGACGCGTGGCAGATCACCAGCGGGTCACTGTCGTTCGAGGATGGTGTCGCCCGCACTGACTCGCCGGTGTTCCGCATGGTGAGCGCGGACCGCGGATTCAACGACGTGACCGTCACCGTCACGCTGGCGGTGGACGACCTACGCAAGGGTCCGGACTGGAGCGGCGCGCACGTGTGGGTGCGCTACCAGTCCCAGTACGAGCTGTACGCGGTGAGCGTGGACCGCGAGGACGGCGCCATGATCATCAAGAAGAAGTGTGCGGGCGGTTCCGACAACGGCGGCACGTATTACGACCTCACCGCCTACCAGCCGGATGCGCCCGTCCCGTTCGGCGAGTGGCAGAACGTGACGGTCAGCGCCACCGATCAGCCGGACGGTTCGGTAGCGATCACCGCCAGCCGCGACGGCCACTCGATGTCGGCCAACGACACCGGAATCGGCTGCGCGCCGCTGCACGGCGGTGGCGTCGGTGTGCGCGGCGACAATGCCGTGATCCGGCTGGATCGGATCGTGGTGCAATCTGTTTAGCTTCCCTCTACCGGCTGGGCCGTTGCCGTTCCCCTCTCGGCGGCGGCCCAGCCGATGGCCTCGTCGGTGGCGGTGGCCTCCCACAGCGTGCCATTCACGGGATGAGATGAACGGCATCGCAGAGGGTGTGCGCCAGCTTCGTGGCACGTCCGTCAACCCGGTGCCAGACGTGGAGCACGTGCTCGTCACGGCGTCCCTACCTCAGGGCTCATCCTGAGTTGAGGTCCCGCGTCGAGCGGACGCAGACCTAGCCCGACCTAGCCCCGGCACTTCGCCCGCGCCGGACGGGCATCTTCGTCGTCGGCACCCCCGGCGAGCGCCCTTCGAGTGTTGGTCGGGCGGTGGGCGTGCGGGTCCATGCGCCGATGTCTGACGCTCCGGCGCTGCACGTCGTTGGCGCGTTGGCACCGAAACCAGATTATGATTCGCTGATCACGACGTTAGCAACGTACCGTGTCGCACCTGCTGGTGCGACGTCCAACGGTGCTCTGATGGATTAGTTCGCAGTTTGAAGGTATGTTTCTCGAATCCTGTAATGATCAGACACACGTCGTGATGCGAATTGAGCGAAGAATGGCTGGTGTGCCATCAGGCCCCTCGGCTGAGGTTGGGTTGGACGCTAGGTTGGACGCCAGTTTCGACGCTGAGTTGGTCCAATCTGTCCCGTCGTCCGGCGACGGTTCTCTGCGCCGCAAGATCGGCCGTGTCGCGTACGCGTCGGCCTTTGCTCTGATCCTTGGCGAGTTGGTCACCCTCGCGCAGGTAGTTGCGCTCGCGCGACTCCTGTCACCTACCGAAGTCGGCATCTTCACCGCAGGCAGCGTGCTCACCATCTCGCTCTACGACTTCGTCGAAGGTGGATTGAGAGCCGCGCTGGTGCAGCGCGGCGGGGACATCGAAGATGCCGCCGAGACGGTGTTTCGCGCGACGCTGGTCAGCGGCGCATTGATGTGCGTGGGCGTGCTCGCAGCGGCTCCCGTGATCGGAATGATCTTCGACGACAGGGCCGCGGGTCTTGTTGCCGCAGCGACGTCGGGAAGCCTCCTGCTCTTCGCGTTGACGAACGTGCCCGAGGCGATGCTGCAGCGGGAATTCAGTGTTCGCAGGCGCATCGTCGTGGGACCCGCGGTGTCGATTACGTTCGCTGCCGTGGCCGTCACGCTCGCTGCCTGCGGCTGGGGGGTGTGGAGCATGGTGGCTGGGTCGTATGCGTCCACCGTGGTCTGGGTCGTCTGCGTGTGGTGGATCAGCGGCTGGCGGCCCAGGGCCGGACGCTTCGACTACAAGCTGTGGCGTGAACTCGCCAGGTTCGGGTCGCCCTTGGTGGCGGCACAGGTCGGATACCGCATCAAGGGAATTGCCGAAGCCGTCATCGTCGGACGGAGTCTTGGCGCGGCCGAACTGGGTCAGTACCGCTACGCGCAGCGCATTTCACAGATCCCCGAGAAGGGGATCGTCGAAGTTGGTGCCATCGCGCTGTTTCCTGCGTTCTCTCGCATCGCCGAAGACAAGGAGCGCACGCGGGGGGCATACCTGCGAGCGCTGCGGTGGGCGATGATCGGCGGCGCCCCGCTCACGGCCCTGATGATCGCCCTTGGCGAGCCTGCGGTAGTGATCGTGCTCGGTGAGCCATGGCGTCACGCCGGCCACGCGGTGGCAGCGATGGCCGGCATCGGTATCGGTAGGGCACTCGCGGTCGTCGGGGAGGAGGCCATCAAGGGGGCCGGCCGTACGCCGCTTCTCAATTGGTGCACGGCGGCCGAGGTCAGCGTCGGCATCATCCTCGCCTTGGTTCTGGTCGGCCCGTTGGGTCTGATGGGTGTGGGCCTGGCGATCTCGACTACCACCATCGTCGTAGCGTTGATTACCGCAAAGCTTGCGAGGTCGGTCGTCGATGCGCCGTACAGGTCGGTGCTCGCTGCGATCGTCCCGCCGATCGTCGCCGCTGCCGCCGCTGGAGCGGCGACGTTGTACCTCGAGCGCGCGACCGTGCACTCCGCCTCCCATGCAGGCCTGGCCGGGGTCGGGTTCCTTCTGCTGGAACTTCTCTTCTTCGTCGCCATCTACTTCGCCACGTTGTTCGCATTGACCCCGACCTCGATGCGGCAACTCTGCGCGGTGGCACTGCAACGAGCCCGCCAAGCCGTCGACCGATCGTGAGAAATAGATGACCACAACATCGAGCGTGACCGAGTTCATCGGCAACGAAAGCCCAGCCATTGGAGGCGAAGTGAACACCGGGTGGCCCCTCTATCTCGATCGGATTCGTCGCCGCAAGTGGTTGGTGCTCGGGCTGGGCGTAGTCGCCGCAGCAATCACCTGCGGAATCGGCGTCACTCAACCGACCACCTACACCGTGTACGCAACACTGAGCACCGCTACCGCGAACCGGGCACCTGAGCAGGATGGCGTACTTGCCTCCGGCTACGTCGACTACTTCAACAGCGACGGATATCAGAGCAAGCTGAAGGCCGGCGAGTCCTTTCCCGGGGACGTCACGCTTCACGCCAGGACCGCTGCGGCGAGTCCCATCATCTACGTCGAGGTGACGTCAGAGTCGCGCGCGACGGCGGAGGCGGTGGCGCCCAAGGCTGCCGCGGTATTCAGTGACGAGATCAACTCTCACTTGCGCGCCGCGCAGGATGCCACGATCGCCGACGTCCGCAAACCCTTCGACGACGTGCGGCAGGCCAACGGCATCGTCTCCGAGGTCTCGCTCGAACAGCTGCAGGACAGAATCAACCAGATCACCGGCGACAGCACCAACAAGCTGACCAGTCTTCAGATGGAATCCGGCGTCAGTGTCAGTTCGCCGAGTGCCTGGCCAGGTGCGCTGCTTGCGTTGCTCGGCGGATTGATCGTGGGCTGTGTGCTCGCCTTGGTGGCGGGAGCGCTGTCTCGCCGACTGCCTGGGGGAGCCGAGCTTGCGGCAAAGACCGGGCTCGAACCCATCGTCGAGCTGCCCGCCCCGAATTCGACGAGCACCCGACGACTGCGCGACTATCGCGTTCAGCAACTCGTGAACGCCGTCGCGTTCGCCGACCTGCCAGCCCAAGCGACCGTGGTGGTGACGTCGACCGTGGCGACGGCAGCTACGGCGCGAATCGCCCGTGAGCTCGCGGAAGGGCGCGCGGCGCAGGGAGTCTCAACCGTGCTGGTCGATGGCGATCTGCGCCAGCCCGGCGGGGTGGGGTTCGGCGACCTCATTTCGGACGACAACATGGACATCGACTCGGTCGTCGTGGCTACCAGTGACGCAAATCTCGTCGAGATCAAGTGTGGCCGCGCAACCGAGGCGCCGTTCGTGGCCGTCACCGCTCCTCGCGCCCTCGCGTTGTTCAGGCGACTTCGCGAGCGGGCCGACTTGGTTGTCGTCATAGCACCGCCAATCACGGAAGCGGCAGAGGCACAAGTACTTTGCGCGGTCGCCGACGGAGTGCTGCTGGTGGTTGACGCGCAATCGTCTCGAGTGCACGACGCGACGGAAGCAGCAGGCATTCTGAGGTCGTTCAAGGCTCGGCTACTCGGCACGGTGATGATGGAAGCACGGAGCACCCCCGGGTTCTTTTCGAGGTTGGCCCATCGCGGAGGCTCGGATGCGGCGACTGTCATGCCCGCAACCTCGGTGGGTAGCGGTGCTGGTGTAGCGAGGCATCGCTGGGCTGGGAGTGGTTCCGACCTGATGCCCGTAGGGGTATCCCGGACATGACATTGCGGCTTCGGGGGGGCACCGGCAACGGTAAGCCAACGGCACTATGGGTGTCGACGAGCCTGAAAACCAAGGGCGGGGTGTCGACCTACGTTCGGGGCATGACGGCGACGGAGCTCGCTGACGAGTGGAACATCACCCACGTCGCGACTCATCGCGATGGTACGACACTCGTCAAGATCCTTCAGTTCGCCTGCAGCATACCGAAGTTCGTGTACCGGGTCCTGCGAGATCGGCCGGTGGTGGTACACGTGCACGTTTCGTCCCGTGGCAGCTTCTTCAGGAAGTACGTCATCTGTCTGATCGCGCGCGCCATGAGGTTGCCGGTGATCGCGCACGTGCACGGCGCGAAGTTCGATGCCTTCTACGCGAATTCGCCGCAATTCGTGAAGAGCGCGGTCCGGAACATGTTGGCGGCCGCCGCTGCCGTCGTCGCCCTCGGTGAATCGTGGGGCGAGCGACTCAAGTCCATGGAACCAAGCGCCAACGTGATCGTGATACCGAACCCGGCACGTCCCGTCGGAGGCGTCGAGCAGCCAACGGGCGTCGAGCCGGTCGCGGTGTTGTTCCTCGGAAGGATCGACGACAGCAAGGGGGTGTGGTGCCTGATCGAGGCCTGGCACGAGATGCTCGCCAACCGCGACGGTCGACCGGCCACGCTGACCCTGGCCGGTGACGGTGAGCTCGATCGCGCGTCCGCGATGGTTCGCGACCGCGGCCTCACTGACTCCGTGACGCTGACAGGTTGGGTCGATCCGGTTGACGTACCGGCCTTGCTGCGGGCTTCGCAGGTCTTGGTGCTGCCGTCGCGCCACGAGGGCCAATCGATGGCGGTGCTCGAGGCGATGGCAAACGGCCTGTGCGTAATCGTCACACCGGTCGGCGGCATGCCAGAACTCATCGCGGACGGGTGCGGCGTCTTGGTGCCGACCGGAGACGTGCACCTACTTGCGAAGGCTTTGGACAACGTCGTTTCCGACGATCAGAGCCGGATGCGGATGGGCGCCGCAGCCTTGCAACGGGTCAAGGACCAGTTCGACATCGACGTGATCTGGCGCCGGTTCGATCAGCTCTATCGCGAGCACAGTCGATGACCGGGACATCCCGGATTCGCGTGATGTACGTCGTGCCCGACCTCGGGGTCGGCGGCGCCGAACGGCACGTGACGACGTTGATGCCCAATCTGGATCCGACCCGTTTCGAGGCCGAGGTCGTCTGCATCGGTGCCGAGGGTGCGTTGTTCCGCGAGCTCGCGGTCGCGGGAACGAAGGCCGCGAAAATGAAGACCGCGGGAATGAAGGCCGTTGCGCTACAACGCAACAAGCGGCAATCATTCAGCGCGCTGCGTGCCCTGACTCGTCAGATGCGCGCCTTCGCACCCGATGTCGTCATCACACGCGGATACAACGCGGAGCTGCTCGGCCGCGTATCGGCGTGGCTCACCCGGGTACCTCACAACGTCGTGTGGGTGCACAACCACTTCGACACCGAACGGCGGGGCTTCATCCGGCGAGTCTCCGACCGCATCCTCGACCGCGTGACGACGGCCTACTTCGGAGTGGCGGAGGCACAGCTCGATTACCTCGTCGGCGAACTTGGCCATTCGCGTGACAAGATCCGCATCATCCACAACGGAGTCGATTCCGACGATTTCGAATCGACCGATGACCGTCGAGCCGCATCGGCACTCGGCATCGCAGAATCCGCTCATGTCGTTGGCATAGTGGCCGCCTTGCGCCCCGAGAAGGACCATGCCAACTTCCTTCGGGCCGCCCGCCTGGTCGTGGACCGCGTCCCGGACACCAAGTTCCTCATCGTCGGCGATGGTCCGATGAGGGCCGAAATCGAAGCGCTGACAGACGAACTCGAGCTGCGGGAGCACGTCGTCATGACCGGTTCCCGTCACGATGTCCCAGACCTGTTGCGCTCCATGGACGTCGTCACGCTGAGTTCCCATAGCGTCGAATGCTTTCCGATTGCGCTGCTCGAGGCGATGGCCGCAGGGCGGCCCTCGGTGTGCACCGCGGTCGGCGGCATACCTGAGATGGTTGACGACGGTGTCACGGGATACCTCGTTCCATCCCGGGATCCGGTTGCGCTGGCGGATCAGCTGACCCGCATATTGTGTGATCGCGAGCTTGGTCGCGCGATGGGGAAGGCCGCCCGCGCCCGGGTGGAATCCGAGTTCAGTCTGCAGGCGAGCATTTCCGCAACCGAAGCCGCGTTGCAGGATCTCGTGCGGACGCGACCGATCCCCGACAGTCCGGTGAGGTTGAGCGTCGTGCTCGACGTAACGCACGTCGGCGGAGCGGAAGTGCTCCTGCTGAACATGTTCAGGCACTTCGACCCTCGCGCGGTGGTGCCACGGTTGGTGTGTCTGCGGACGGCCGGCCCCTTGGCGGATGAGTTCACGGCGGCTGGCTTCGAGGTGGAGGTACTGGACCGGTCGGGCCGTTTCGACCTACGCACCCTGCCCCGGTTGATCCGCTCCTTTCGGGCGAACCGCACCGACGCCGTTCTGGTCAACCACCATCACCGCGCTGCGCTTGCGCTCGGCAGGCTGGCAGCCCGACTGGCAGGCACTCCGGTCAACGTCGTTGCGGCGCACGACATGGATCTGGTGTCGGTCGGCAAGCGAGTGCTGCCCCGATGGGCGGTCAGCACACTGGCGTTCTCCGACGCCCTCGTTCTGTTGTCCGACGGCCAAGGTGAATATCTCCGTCAGCAGGAGGGGGTCGGTCGGGGGTGGCTTGGGACGACCCGGGAGGTGGTCGTTCCCAACGGCATCATGCTGACCGCCACGCCGACCGCGTTCGATCGATCCAGTGCGCGAAGAGAATTGGGGTTGTCAGAAGGCGATTTCGTCGTTGGTATCGTAGCCCGGCTGAGCGCGCAGAAGGCACATGAAGTGTTGTTCAGGGCCGTCGCTGCGTGTGTGGATGCGGTGCCGAACATCAAGCTCGTCGTCGTCGGCGGCGGAGACCGGTCGGCCGAACTGCGGCGGCTGTCCCACGAGCTCGGCATCTACTCGCGGACGACGTTTGTCGGAGTCCGTCGCGATGTAGCGGAACTGTTGCCGGGTTTCGACGTGGCGTGCCTGTCCTCGGTCCACGAAGGCGTGCCCATCACGCTGATCGAGGCGATGGCCGCTCGACTTCCGATCGTGGCGACGGATTGCGGATCGGTGCGGGACCTGATGACAGACGGCGAACAGGGGTTCGTCGTTCCCGTCGGTGACGTCGAGGCGTTCGCGGAGCGACTCGAACGATTGGCGCACGACGAGCCATTGCGGATGAAGTTCGGCGAGCGCGGCCGTGCCCTGGTCGAACGAAACTTCCGCATCGAACACACCGCGCGACGTTATGAAGTATTGCTCCACGAACTGCTTGGGAGACGGCGATGACCGGTCACGTACTCATGTTGGTGGAAAATCTGTCCGTCCCGTTCGACAGGCGGGTGTGGCAGGAGAGCCAGGCGTTGACGGCCGCGGGCCATCAGGTCACCGTCATCTGCCCGAAGGGCACCCGACAGGACACGGAGTCCGAAGCCGTCATCGAAGGTGTGCGCATCTTGCGCTATCCCCTGCGGCCCGCGACCGGGGGACCGCAGGGCTATCTGCGGGAGTACACACTGGCGTTGTGGCATACCGCTCGATTGGCATTGAAGGTGCGCCGGAAGGGGCGCATCGACGTCGTGCATGCGTGCAATCCGCCGGACCTGCTCTTCGTCATCGCGCTGATGCTCCGGGTGCTCGGGGGTACCCGATCGGTCTTCGATCAGCACGATCTGGTGCCCGAATTGTTCCTGTCTCGGTTCCCGTCGAACGGAAAACTCCTCTTCACCTTCACGAAGATGTTGGAGCGCTTGAGCTTTCTCGTCGCCGACGCCGTCATCTCGACGAACGAGAGCTACCGACGTGTCGCGATCAGGCGGGGCAAGATGGCACCCGACCGGGTCACGGTGGTCCGGAGCGCACCGGACTTGGCTCGCTTCGTCCCGCTGGAGAGCGACCCAAGTCTGCGGAACGGCAAGAAGTATCTCGGCGCCTACCTCGGGGTGATGGGGCCGCAGGACGGGGTCGACTATGCGTTGCGCGCCATCCGCCAGTTGCGTGATGACTTCGGACGGAAGGACACTCACTTCATCTTCATGGGAGGCGGGGACGCGTTCGACGACACGGTGGCGTTGGCAGCCGAGCTGGGCATCTCGGAGTTGGTCGAGTTCACTGGCCGGGTGCCTGACGAATTCGTTCAGCGGTGCCTGTCAACTGCGGACATTTGCCTGTCACCCGACCCGAAGAACCCGCTCAATGACGTGTCGACGATGAATAAAGTCGTTGAATACATGGCAATGTCGCGGCCGCTGGTGTCCTTCGAGCTGACCGAAGCCCGGGTGTCCGCAGGTCCGGCCGCCGTCTACGTGGCAGCCAACGACGAGGCGGCCTTCGCCGGAGCGATCGATGAACTTCTGGACGATCCCGCGCGGCGCGCACAGATGGGCATTGCCGGACGCGAGCGAGTCGAACGCGAACTCTCCTGGGAGACGTCGCGGCGGAACCTGATCGCGTTCTACGACATGGTCTTCACGGACTTGGTGCGGGCCAACCGGGCATGACGCCAGTTGGCGTTGCGCTAGCGCCGCAATCGCGGGATCCGCACGTAGGGCGCGACGGCGGTTGCGTTCCGGAATCGGTCGAGAGTTCCTGCCGCGGCGCCCGCCATGCAGAACGCGACCGCATTCGGGTAGTCGAGAAGCCTGAGATCGGCGAAGACACCGAGGCAGCTCAGCGCCGACATTGCCATTAGTGCCGTGACGGCGAGTGGGCGTCCCATCGCGTCGTCCGAGGGGAGTGTCCGAATGCCTCGGATGAGCTTCGCGATGACCATGACCAAGACGGCGAGCCACAGGCCCAAGCCGATGATTCCAAGTTCAGCCAGGATGCCGAGCTCGTTGAAGTGGGACGCGACGCTAAGTCCGCGGATCCATGGCACGTCCGGCGCATACTGTTGGTGATGGAATGTGTTGACCGCGAGGAAGCGGCCCAATCCCCATCCTGTCCATGGCTTTTCGGCGAATGCCCACAGCGCCGTCGCATCCGCGTTCAGCCTGTCGTACACCTCGTTCGTCGAGCCAACGCCACCAGCTTCGCGGTCCGAACTCGTAAAGGTGCTCCAGTTCAGAGCCAATCCGATGCCGAGCACTATGAGTGTCGTGACGAAGGGCCTGCGAAATCCCTTGGCCAGCAACGCACCTATGACCACGACCAGGACGAAGCCGAGATATACCGCCCGCGTATGCGTCAGGTAGATGGCGTAGCCGCATGCGGCGGCGATGCCCCAGAGCACTACTCGCCGCCAAGGCGTTCGCGTCATGGTAGCGGCAAGCAGGATGGCGACCGCGTATCCGATGATGAGCACGACGCCGTTGGATCCAGGCTGATTCAGGACGCCATTGGCACGGTCCGGCCAGTTGGGCGCGTCGATGATGTACCTGGGCCACACTAGTGCGGTCGGACCAGTGAACTGCATGATGCTCACCGCGGCTGAGTACGCGGCGAGCACCACAACGGTGACCAACATCGTCCGGATCGCGGCGATCGATCCGAACAGCGCCCGTGATACGTAGTACACGACGAACGGGATGACGGTGCCGACCAGTAGATAGCGCCACAGCGACAGGTGACCGGTGAAGTCGACGTCCCACGCCGGGAACTCGTGGTCCTGCGCCATCGAGTACACGTTCCATCCGACGTACAGGAGCATGGCGACTTCGACCGCGCCCAACTTCGGTCGGTAGGACGAGTTGGTGACGAGCCAGATGCCGGTGGATATGACCAGAAGCGCGGACGCAGCCAGAAACGGATTTGCGGGGACGTCGGGCAGCGCCAAGCGGAAGAGCAGCGTGACGAGCAGGAACATGAGCGCCCACAAGGGATTTCGAAGGCCGACGACACCGACTATTCCACCGCAAATCAGAATGACCGCGAATGGAGCCAAGCCGTCGGTGACCTTCAGTGCGGCCGCCGCTGCGAGGACAAACGTCAACGCCAGCAATGCGACGCTCACCCACTTCCGCCGCCGTCCGCTGTCGTCGGCCTGAGCGTCCACGTGTGGTTCGGAGTCGACGACGGGCGCGCTGTCCACCATCAGTTGGACTTATTGGGTGAGGACTTCGACATCCGCAGGCGGCCTGAGCGCTCGACCAGAACCGTGCCGACGAGAGTCGCATCGACCTGGTCGAGCACGCGAGCGGCCTCCCGCGCATCCTCGAGTCGAGTGCCCGCGTCAATCACCAAAAGTACGCTTTGGGTGACGTCGCTGATCACCTGCGCCTCCCCGGCACGGGCCAGGGCTGGTGCGGCGACGACGACGAAATCCGCTCGCTCGAGCAGCCTTTCGACCAAATGGGAGAATCGGTCCCGATCGAATAATTCGTAGGGGTCGCCGTTGTGGCGACCCGGACCGATGACTTCCAGTTTCTCTGAACGGGTTTCGACGACGCTCTCGATCTCGACGGGGTCGGAGGACAAGAGTTCAGCCAGTCCGGGAGCAGTGCGGTCGTCGCCGGCGCGGATGTTCGCGTCGACCAGCACCGTCTGCACACCCTGCGCGGCACGTTGTTGCGCCATCGCCGCTGCGAGCTCTCTCGCGCTGTCGCCTTCTGACGCTGGTGCGACGGTGACGGCGGCCGGGCGTGCACTCTGGGTGCGGACGATCACGTTCAACAGGTGCTGCACGCGCACGGCGTGAACAGCCGAGTGTCGCGTGTCAGATGGGCTTGGCAGCACGTCGAGCGGTTCGATGCCGAGCTTTTCGGCGACGTCGTAGTCGGTGTCGAGCCGCTTCGAGTTGATGCCAACTGCGATCGCCGCGGCGCACCCCACCAGCAGCCCTCCGATCAACAGCATGGCGACGGTTTCGAGCGCCCCCGACCCCTCTTCGGTCACACCCGCGGCGGGCTCCAGCACTGTTACCTGGTTGGCCGTGTCCGAGTTCAATTGGTCGATCTGCTGTTGCAGCTGGGTCTGGGCCGCAAGCGCTTCCGGATCTGTCCTGTCCTGGTAAGCCGCGTGCAGATTGTCGGTCATTGCCGCAACGCTGGCGTCGCGCTGCACAGCCAGGCGGGCATTGATCTCGTCGGCGAAGGCCTGCGCGATCGCCGAGGCAGCCCCCTGTGCGGTGTCGCGGGACGTCGAGGTCGCAGTGATGTAGAAGACGGGACTCAGCCCGGCGGTCTGCGCACCGATCGCGCTGACGTCGTCGCCGACCTTCGCACGTTCAGCGAGTTGGTCGCGGTAGTTGCTCTCGTTGAAGAACAGCACGTAACCCTGCGCAAGCGCGGCGTCCTCCGTGGGCGCCCTCGTCTTACTGGCCACGGAAAGCACGGCCTGCGCAGTGAATGTCGACTTCGACGAGACCGCCGCAGCTCCCGCCGCGATCGCCGAGACGAGCACGATCGCGGTAACCAGCCAGACGTGTCGGCGAATCCGATCGAGTTGGATCCCGAGGCCGCGGACCGGTGGACCCGCGCGGTGTGGTTGCTCCAGACCGGACTCCTCGGGCGTGGCCGGGTCTTCGCGGGTGGCGTCCAAAGGTCTTCTCCCTGGGGACTCGTCGGTTCGGTTTGGGGAGCTCGACGTCATCGAAGCTCGCAGACGCTGGTCAGTCCCAAGGTGCGAATGTAGGTCTCGTCGATCTCGGTCCCCCGGTAACGGAACGACTCCGTGGCTGCAGTCGGGATGTCCGTGCAACGATCGGCGAGTCGATCGAGTAGATCGTTTCGCAGGTAGAACCACATGCCGTCGACCGTGACCGGCGAGTAGTTCGGGCGGAAGTATGGCAGCTCGTAGAGGTGGGACGCGTCCGACCACACCGAATGGGTGACGATGGCGTCAGGTCTGTTGGTCGTCAGGTAACCGCCGAGCGCCACGTATCCTTGGCGCGCGAGCTCGCCGTTGGCCAACAGACCGGAGTCGAGCACCTGCAAGTTGGTGCAGCACAGGCTCGTTCCTCCGATGTCAGGCGTCAGGACGGACATGGACTCGTGGCCAAGGGCGCGACGGACGACCTCGAGGGCTTCGCCCGTCTGGCGGTAGGCAGCAGGCGTGATCGCTTCGGCGTCGCCGGGATGAGCAACCGCGTCGACGCGTTGGTGGTCCACACCGTAAGCCGCCACCAGCAGCAGCGCGACCACCACCCCGGCAAGTCGGAGCGGCGCCTGCAGCGTCCGCGTCGCGCGCGGCACGCAATACACGACGAACATCACGGCAACGGCTGCGGATGACTGCTCCATTCGGCCGAGATAGCCCCAATTCGGCCCGAGCACCAGGTTCGCCGCCGCGACGCCCGCGAGGTATCCAGCGGCGTAACCGATTACCGGGGTGACGGATCGAGCTCGCAGTCGAGTCAGCGCCGTGTGGATCACCCCCGGCTCAGGGCGGCGGCCGAGCAATGCGCCGACGGCGATGATGGCTCCCGGGGCACAGACGTAGAGGATCTCCTTGGTCACGGTCTTGCAGCCTGCGAGGCGCTCGGCCAGTGTCGTGCTGTACGGGTAGGGCGCCGACTGTTTTGCCAACATCGTGTTCGGCAGCACCGAGTCGAAGATGGCCAGCCGCAACCCGGTCAGCACGACGACGGAGACCAGCGCGCCACCAATCAGTGCGGTAGCGCGTCGGTAGTCGCGCGAAACGACGGCGACCAGCACGGCGCCCGCGATGACGTATCCGGCCGCCTCCAGCCGGATCCACGGTATGAGTGCAGCAAGCGCAAACACGAAGGGCATCCTGCCGCGCGTCCGGAGGGCCCAGATCATTGCCAACGCCGCCGCAGAGAGTGCCGTCATCTCCATGCCGTTGGCCGTCTCGTTGAAGAACCCGCTGGAGACGAAGACGACGAAACTGAGCGGAAGCGCTGCCGACTTCAGGAAGGGCCGCGACAGGAGGTAGAGCAACGCCGAGCCCAGCGCCGCGAAGATTGCCGCCCACAGCTGACTGGCGAGCAACATGCCGTTGAAGTCCAAGGGCAGGACGCGAAACGTCGCGGCAAGAACGAGCATCCAGAACGGACTCGAATAACCCTCGACGACCTCCGACAGCGGGGTCATCGCAATCCGCCCAGAGTCGGCAAACGTGCGCGCAAACGCGACGGTGATGGATCCATCGTCCCATCCATGAGTGCCGACGACGAGCGCGATCACCCCGTGAACGGCGAATACCGAGGCGAACAGCGCGAGGGCGGGGCCACTTGCCGTGATCCGCCGTCGCTCAGTCAGCAACATCGATGACTATTCGCGTCGGGTCGGCTAGCGACGACACGTTGAACTTCGGCTTGACACCGTTCAGCGTGACGAACAGCTGCGTGATCCCGGACGCTTGGGACGCGAACTGGACGGTATTGATCTGAGGGGTGTCGTTGTCGAAGACTACCGGCGGCCCGGTGTAGCCGGCCGGATTCGTGAAGGGGCTCGGAGTTTCCAGGACGAGTACCTCCAACCGCGATTGGCCAGGCAACTTGAGGGGATCGGTGGTGCCGTTCTGGATCGGTGTGTCCACGTACTGCACGGCCCAACCCGGGGTGGCCGACCCGGTGAAGCTGAGTACCGCCTGATCGTGGTCGTCTTGGCGGGTGACGGCAATGTTGGTCAAGGTGATCGCCGTCGCGTCGGGGTCGGGTCGACGTGTCTTGCGATCGATGTTGGCCTCGGCCAGTGGGTCGGGCGCCGACGTCGAGACGGACTGCACCGCCGACGGATCCGATGCTGCACTCGAGCCGTTGTCCGCCGAACCGTGGTTGCTGCAGCCGACCGCGACGGACGTCAATACGACGATTCCGAGCAAGTCGACCGTGGACCGCAGGCTAGTTCTCATCGCGCACCGTATCCGCTCTGCGCTGGTCAGCGCGTTCATCGGAGCAGCACGATCGCGTCATGCGAGCCGATGGTAACCGCGTTGACCTGTGCACCGTCGTTGATTGCTGGGTCTTGGGTACCCTTGAGCTTGGTGTACGTCCGCTCGAGCGGAATCGTCACTCGCGCCGGTGAGGTGTTCACGATGACGATGCCGTTGTCGAAGTCGCGTCGGAACGCGCCGTCCGCGGGTGACCCGGTGCCCGACGCCGAGCGTCGCGACAGCAGGTCCATCGACGGAGCTTGCTCCAGGGGATTGCCCAGATAACCGCGACCCAGCCCGGCGCCATCCAGCTCGTCGTAGTACTCCAGTTTCCCGTAGTCGCTTCCCATGGGAGCCCAGTAACCGTCCTGGAGCAATGTCGCACCGAACTCGAAACGGGCTTTGCGCAATGCCGCAGGAGAGCCGGGCGGCTCTCTTTCCGTATTGATGTTGATCGTCGTCGGGGGCCAACTCATGCCGCCGCCCGAAGCGGACGCGACGTAGGAGTGGACGTCGGATACATCGTCGGGCCGCACCGTTGGGTCCGCGAAGCTTTCGAACACCCTTCCGTTGAGCCTGCCCGCTTCGAGAGTCCGGTCACCGTTCGCCAGGATCAGCGCGTCTGGAAGCGCTGCCCGCAGGCGCTGCTCGCCAATGGCAAGTCCGCGGGCCCATGGGCCGCCCGGTCCGTAGATCTCGTCATCGGTCTCGTCGACTCCGTCACGGTCGATGTCCCATTTGTTCGAGTCGGCCGACCAGATGTGGTCGCCCCAGACGTCGAGGAAGATGCCGTCCCAGATACCGGTGGACCACACGGTGTTCACTATCCAGTCCACGGCGTATTCGACGAAGAGCTGACCGTTGATGCGCGGCGATCGGTCCGTCAGGTTGGTCATGATCCGGTCCTCCCACTCGTGAACCGGGACACCCGCCGCGGTCCGCGCAAGCCATTTGTCGGGCAAAGCCGACTGTCTTGTCGATGGGTCGAGCTGCCACAGCTTGTAGGCGTTGGCCCAGTAGTCGTAGGTCCCGATCTCATGCACCGAATCGACGACGTTGACATAGGCAAGCAGCTTCAATCGTGGATTGCGCGAACGGAGTTCGTCGAAGAAGGAGCGCGGCATGCGGTTGGCCCAGTCGTTGTCGAGAACGACGACGTCATATCGCGCCAGCTCGTCGACCGATGGCAGGTTGTGTTGGTCGAGGAAGTAGGCGGCGGTCCTGGGGAAGGTCAAGTTCACCGGCGCTGGAGGGTTCGGCGCAACGGGGGCGGGCTGTGCCGACGAGATCGGGACGTCGACGTTGGCGGACCAACACGATGCGGTCAGAATCGCTACGAGTAGCAGAATCTGCAGGCGTGCAATGACTTTCATCAGTCACACCCGCTGTCGACGACGGCAGACCTGAGCTTGCCGCTCTTGGATCGAGGGATTTGTTGCATCACGCGAAGGGTCACGAGCTGTCCGCTGCCGATCAACCGTTCGACATTGTGTCGTACCGCCGCTTGCACGGCTTGTTCCCTGAAGTCCGCGGCAGGTGCCACTCTGACTTCGAAGCGGCCACGGCCGAGCTGTGCGATCTGCGCCTCGCGGACACCTTCGAGGTCGTCGATTACAGTGGCGGGCAAGGGAATCGGCCGACCGTCGGCGGCCGTGAAAGAGTCTTCGATCCGGCCGGCGATGGGCCCTAGTCGTGGAAAGGACCGGCCGCACGGGCAGGGTCCCTCGGGTGCTGCGCCGACTTCGTCTCCCGTGCGGTAACGGAACAGCGGAAAGCCCCAGTTGTGCAGCGGCGTGCCGACCAACTCCCAACGGTCGTCCGTGCCTGGAACGGGCAGCAGTTCGACGATGCCGTAGTCGGGAAAGACATGGAATCCGCCTCGTTCGCAGTCGCCCGCCATCATCACGCGCTCGGTCTGACCGTAGTGGTCGATGATCGGGCCGCCGAACACTTCTTCGATGAGCGCGACTCGGCCCGCGCTCATGACCTCCGACGATGTGATCACCGCGGAAACGGGGAACCGCTCACCGCGTTCGCGGATCAGGGATGCCAGTAGCGCGATGCTCGAAGGCCATCCTTCGATCGCGTCGGGTTTGAAGACCCGCAGCTCGGCGAGGATCTCGTCAAGCCTGTCCGGGACGAGATGGAAGCTGGACACCAGCAACTGGTGCGCTCCGGGCACCTGCTTGGTCACCTTCGTGGGGTCGTCCGTTGCGAAATCGCTGCCGCGCAAGATGACTCGACGTGCCCCTGGTCGCAGGCCGAACCAACTCCACTGTCGCTCCAGCGCGCTGAGCTCGTAGACAGACGAACCAGGCGTCCGGCAGACGCGCACGGGGCGCCCCGATGTCCCACTCGAACTCGCCTTCCACATCAGCCGGCGCGGGTACACGCAGAAGTCTTCGAAGTGTTCGACGAGGTGGTCGCGGGTCAGCACGGGTAGTTGGCGCAGATCGTCGAGGGTGCGGATGGACCGTGGGTCTATGCCGTTCTCCCGGAAGTACCTTCGGTAGAACGGAGCGGCCACCGCTGCGTACTTCACCAGGGCTCGCAGCTGCCGTTCTTGGCTCCTGCGGATCGTTGCGGCGTCGGCATGAGCTAGCGAGTCCAGCTGTCTGCGCATGGTTGCCCGAAGGGGGTGGGCGGACCGCATCCGGTGACCGACACTGGCCGCGGGTAGTCGTGGAGCCATCTCCCATTACTTTCCTCAAGTATTCACAGCAACGTAATCCAGGGACCGCGTGGAGGTCCTCAGTGCAGACTTGATACGCACGCATGCTACCTGTTCGGGCTGTTGTGCGAGAATTCGAGAGTAGACGGCCGTTCGATGGCGGTCGTGAAAGAACACGATAGAGGTGATTGTGGCAAATTTGCGTTGGTATGCTAGCCGCCTTCGCTCGATGAGTGTTGGCGAGCTCGGATGGCGTCTTGGGCGCTCAGTCGCGGGTCAGCTGGAACAGCTGAGAAGTGACGGTACGGACTGGTCGCTGGCATTTCCCGACTTTGCGCGGGACGACGCTCTGGCGCGTTTGCGCGACTCCGAAGGACGCCCCGTGCTCCTTGATCGGGCCCGGGCGGGCCGGATCGCAGCACGACAGCCGGCGCTGGCGACCGCGTTACTCGAGGCAGCGGATCGGGCCGCGAGTATGCGCTTTGGCTACTTCGGATACGCGGAGGTCGAACTACCCAAGCCCGTCGACTGGCATTTCGACCCGCTCGCCAACGTGAGCTGGGATGCATCGCCGAAGATCGATTACCGGGCCGCCAACGCCGATGTGAAGTGGATTTGGGAACTCAATCGGCTACAGCATCTGCCATGGCTGGCTCAGGCGTGGTTGATCACTGGAGCCGTCGGGTACGGGACGGCGGCTTTTGAACAGCTCGACTCTTGGATCGAACAGAACCCGCCAGGAATCGGGATAGGCTGGCGAAATCCGTTCGAGCCGGGCGTCCGCGTGATTTCAGTTGCCCTGGCACTGCAGGGTTTTCGCGATCATCCAGAGCTGACTGCCGAACGGTTCGGCCGAATCATGGCGATGCTCGCCGCATCCGCCCACCGCTGCTACGTCGATCGTTCGCGCTACAGCTCCGCGAACAACCACTTGATCGGCGAGATGGCCGGGCTGGCCGTGGTCGCCATGCTCTTCCCGGAACTGCCTGGTGCGCAGAAGTGGGAGCGCCGGGCGCTCGCCGTGTTGGAGGAGGAAGCAGCCCGGCAGCTTCTCCCCGATGGAGCGGGGGCTGAGCAGGCCGTCGGCTACCAGATGTTCACCGTGGAGTTGATGCTCGTCGTCGGCGCGCTGCTGTTGGAACGCGACGGAAGGCTGCCGCAGGCGATTCGCGCGGCCGTTGATCGCAGCGCCGCATATCTGTCGGCGCTGGTGGGCGAGTCCGATCCGGCACCGCGCTACGGCGATGACGATGAGGGCTTCGCACTGCGTCTCGACCCGACGCCAATGCGCACCGTCCGCGACCACCTGGGCCTGGTGGCCGCGTTGACCGGCTCTCCTGCGGCCCTCCGTCATGGCGCTGCGACGTGGTCGTCGGAATGGTTCGGCCAGCTGTGCGACTTGGAGCGATCATCGGCTGAGCAGCCGGTGTGCACCACGCTGAAATCCGTCGGTGCGAACCACTACGCGCCCGACGGCGGACTGGTGGTCTTGCGGAGGGGTGCCCGAAGAGTGCTGATGGACGTCGCGCCGCTCGGGTTCCTTTCCATCGCTGCTCACGGGCACGCGGACGCGCTGTCGGTGGCGATCAGCTTGGACGGGCACGACGTGATCGGCGATCCTGGGGCGGCGAGTTACTACGGCCACCCCGACTGGCGGCGCGTCCATCGCGGGACCCGGGTGCACGGGACGGTCGAAGTGGATCGCTGCGACCAATCGGTCGTCGGCGGCCCATTCATGTGGGGTCAGCACGCGCGCGTCCGGGTGCTCGCCGTGGATCTGGAAGCCGGGGTCGTCGACGCCGAGCATTACGGCTACCGAAGATTGGCCGAGGCGGTTACACATCGCCGTTGGCTGATTGCAAACCTCGATGGTGACGCCGTCCTCGTGGTGGACCTGGTGTCGGGCGCCGGTCGGCACGAGGTGCGCACGTCCTGGCCGCTTGAACCGTCGCTCGACGTCGTTCGTGCGGCGATCGGGCATGTCGCTTCCCGTGACGGATCGCCCGTCATACACATCGCCGCGGCGGCTACCGGACAGCTCGTCGACGAGCAGATCCGTGGGGACGAGCACCGGGGCTTGGGCTGGTGGTCGAACCGACTCGAGTCGCGAGAGCCGGCGTGGCTCGTCGGATCGTCGGGTGTGGGCGAACTCCCCCTCGCCGTGGCAACGGTGATCCAACCGGCCGCAGGTGGTCGCGGGGTGTGCGATCTGACGATCTCGCATGGTGCCGGTTTCCTCGACGTCTCGTGGTCGGACACCCGGCAGCATCACCGCGCATTGATCGACACGACGCGCTTCGGCTCCGTATCAGTAGAGCCGCTCACCACGTCTGCTTGATCCGTGCGGCGCGTCTCGTAGTTAGTCGACTTCCCGCGGCGGTCACCAGGCCTTGGTCGGCCCGACGCGGTTGGGCCGCGCGTCGACGAACGCGCACCAGCACCCGCGATTCGCCGCGGGACTCTTTCGCCGCTCGAAACCGCACCGATCTCTCATTATTACCTACTCATTGTTTGCCTAGACTGTCACCGCGAACATCAAAGATCATCAATACAAGGCATCTGATACGGATAAAAGGAATTGGAACGCAGCTATTGCAACGTGATGAAACATTGCTAAACTCGCACGACCATGACACTTCTTAACGATCGCGAGCTCACGCCGCGGCCAGTCCACGTCCGCGCGGACCTGCTCAAGGTCAGTGTGTTCGGGCTCGGCTATGTCGGCTGTGTGTCGGCGGCCTGCCTGGCCGACCGCGGCCACGTGGTGATCGGCGTTGATGCGAACCCGCAGAAGGTGGAGCTGATACGCCGGGGCCAGTCGCCTGTCGTCGAGGAGCGCATCGGTGAACTGACGACGGAGGTGGTGAGCAACGGAATGTTGACCGTCGGCACCGACCCGTTGGACGCGGTGCTGGGGTCCGACATCTCGATCGTCTGCGTCGGAACACCGTCCGGTGCGGGCGGCGGGCTATCGACGCGGTACCTCGAGAGCGTCAGTGAGGAGCTCGGCGAAGCTCTCGCCGTCAAGCAGGCCCGGCACGTCGTGGTCTTCCGCAGCACGATGGTCCCCGGCACGTGCGAGAAGGTGTTGATCCCGATTCTCGAACGGGCGTCGGGCAAGCGTGCCGGCGTCGACTTCGGCGTGTGCGTCAACCCCGAGTTCCTGCGCGAGGGCACCAGCGTCGCCGATTTTCACAACCCGCCGAAGACAGTCGTGGGGGAAAGCGACGAGCGCAGCGGGTCGGCCGTGATGAGCCTGTACGAGGGTCTTGGCGGACCGCGCTTCAGAGTGCCCATCGGGGTCGCCGAGATGACGAAATACGTCGACAACAGCTTCCACGCGCTCAAGGTGACGTTCGGCAACGAGATCGGCACCCTGTGCGCGGCCCTTGGGTTGGATTCGCACGAAGTCATGGACATCTTCCTGGCCGACACCAAGCTGAACATCAGCACGGCGTATCTGCGCCCAGGGTTTGCGTTCGGTGGCTCTTGTTTGCCGAAGGACGTCCGAGCGCTCACCCACACCGCGCGGTCGCATGACCTGGAGCTTCCGGTTCTGGCCAACATCCTGGTGTCCAACGAAATGCAGATCCGCCGGGTCATCGACAGCATCCTTCCCATGGCGAAGCGGAAGATCGGAATCTTCGGGCTCGCGTTCAAGCCCGGCACCGACGACCTTCGGGAAAGTCCGATGGTGGAACTGGCCGAACGATTGATCGGGAAGGGCTACGACGTGCGCATCTACGATGCGAACGTCGCACTGTCAAAGTTGTTGGGCGCCAACCGCGCATATCTGGAAGAGCACCTTCCGCACATCAACCAGATGCTGACCGGTGACGTCGAATCGGTGCTCGAACACGGCGAGATCTTCATTGCCGGAACCAACGATCGAAGTGTCCTGGAAGCGGTCGACCGGATCGGGGCTGAGCACACCCTGATCGATCTGGTCCGACTCCCGGACGCGGAAGTACGTCGGCTCACGCCGGGGTACGTCGGAATTGCCTGGTAGAACGAATCGGGGGACAGTCGTGGAAACGGGGACAGCCATGAAGGAAGTGCCGAGATTCAGTTTTCTGACGTCGGCCTATCGTACTGAGCGCTTCTTGCGCCGCACGATCGATTCGGTTGTCGCACAGACCTGTCCGGATTGGGAGTTGGTCGTTGTCGACAACGGCAACTCCGATGCAATCGCGGCGATCGTCGAGGAGTACGCCGCCGACGCGCGCATCAAGCTGATCCGTCAGGAGAACAGGGGATACGTCGGCGGGGTGATGGCGGCCGCAGGCGGCGCGTCCGGGCGCTACCTCTGCGTCCTCGACAGTGACGACCTGTTGATGCCGAACTACTGCACTGAGGTCAATACGCTGCTGGACTCCGATCCGACGGTCGATGCCGTTGGCGTCGACGCGAGCCGGATGACCGATGACGGTCCGGAGCACGTCGGCGGGTACCTGCGGTCGATCGGGGTGAAGACGCGGATCGATCCCAACGAGAACCTTGTTCTGGCGGACGTACTCGGGGGCCTGGTGCCTTACTACACCGCAGCGGTCCGACGTGAGGCATGGGATGCGGTAGGTGGTTTCGACCCGGGCATTCCAGACGTGGACGAATCCGTGGTCTTCTGGCTCCGGATCGTTTGCAAGTACAACGTCCGGGTGTTGCCGTTGCGCCTTGCCTGCTACCGGTTGCGTAGCGATTCGTTGAGCAGGGACCCGGCAAATGTCGACGCGTTCGAGGCGGAATTGGAGCGGGCCTTCAACACGGTCGAGCCGTCCACCCCCGTTGAGGCAGATGCGCTCGACGCGACGTTGCGAAGGATCCGCTACTGGAAACGGTTGCGGCAAGCGCGAAGCGCGCTTCTCACCGGCGATGACCGGGCGGCGCGGAACTTGGCAGCAGATGCGTTCGCTCAACGGCAAACGCTGCGCAGTGTCGCAATCCTGTTGGCCGTCACCGTAGCGCCGGGAGTCCTTCGCTGGATCCATCCCTTGAAGCAGCGGGCGGAGGAGCAATTCGAATGTTTCGTCTCGTGGGTTCGGCTCCGTTCGGCTGCAGCCAAGCGGTCCGAGTCTTCGTACCGTCCAGGTTGCGTTCGTCAGCATCCAGGTTGTATCAGCGCACGCACGTAACCCGTTGTCTGGTAGAGGTATTGGTATGCCCAGTACGGCACGGATATGTTCCCGGGACTCGGGACCATCACGAACTCGGCGTCGAAGCAGCGCGTGAGAATGAAGCGGGCTCGGGAGATGTGCGGCCGAATGGTTACGACAATTACTGTGCGCCAACGGTATAACGATGCGAGCCGCTGAAGCTCACGGCCCTCACCCTTGGTCGTGGCCGGATCAGGGGTGAAGCAGTGGACCGTGAAAGTCCGGCGCGGCTCGGCGCACTGCCCGCTCAGCCAGCGATCGTCGTCGCCGGACGGGTTGGAGATCACGAGGCTTGGTGCCCAGCCCTGCTCGGCGAGTTCGAAACCGTACTCGTACCGGCTGTAATCGGGCCCACCGAGCACCAGTATCGCGTCGGCGTGGCGAAGCGGGTCGACTTGAGGCCGGACGTACACCGGGAGCCCTGCCGCGCCGGCAACCACGATTAGTGTGCCGGCGACCATGATGAGCCGGAGCGCGCGACGCCGGGACTTCCGACCGTCGTGCACCCCCCAAGCCTAACCACTCGCGCATCGGGGCCGCCGCCTCCGAGCCGTCGTGGTGCTTGCAGCTATCCCATTTCCCACAGGCGCATCCAGTTGGTGCGTCCCGACTACCCCCGGCGGCGGTAATCTGAATCCGATTGCTGGACGGCGCGCGAGGGGAGTAAGGGTCGTGGGGTTGCAGCGCGACGTTAGCCCGTATGGGGCTCAGACCGTGACGGGTCCTGGTTGGCCG
>NZ_JAVROT010000024.1:0-2986 GCF_032162605.1 Mycobacterium sp.
GCGTAGCCGATCAAGGATCGCGCGTCGATCTGCTCGTGCTGCTCGCCGAGGTACGCCACCGGCAGCACGACGTGGCTGCAGCGTTCGACGCCGAAGCCGTCACGGCGGCGGCCGCACTCGAACCACGAGACTGGCCGCGGCTGGCCACCGCGCTGGCCGTGGAAGCCGACCTCGCCGTTTGCGCCGACCACCTCGAGGCAGTCCAAGCATGTGAAAGCTACGCCCTCGCACTCACCCACCTCGAACCCGTCAACTCGTGGCGGGCCTGGCACGCGGCAGCACTACACGCCGTCGCGACCTACCACCGCCGCGACCGGCACGAGGGCTTACGACAGCTCATCACGCTGGCTGGCCGGCTCCCTGCGCCAGCCGGCTCTCTGCGCAACGCCGTAGACGCCGGGATCGACGCCATGCGCGATACCCGCCCGCCGGCGCCGCCCGCCAGAAGGCCACCGCCGCCGCTGCCCGGCGGCATCCTGCAACCGTCCATGATCTGGCCCGCGGTCGACTACCTGACCTACCGGATCCGACTCCACCCCGCAGCCCAGGCACCCGATGCCGGCCGCACTGGCAAAGACCGACACCACGAGACGAAGACATCAGCGCCCTGATGTGGCCAGTCAGCCGGATGGGTGGTGCTGTGGTCCCGCACGTATGCCGCACCCCCAGTCAGCAGAGGCCTTTGGTAACGGCCCGGTGTCACCGGCAGCGGCATCGTCAGACGGGATGCTCGGCCCGATCCCCGATCAAGAGTGGCGCTCCAAGGAGGATAGGGGTGGTCACGGGTCACGCATTGCATTTGTAATGCCATGCGGCGCTGGCGGCGGCACCGCAGAAGTAGGGATTGCCGAGCGTTTGGCGGTCGCCGACCACCTTCAGCACGGCCGTGTCGGCGACCCGGAGGCGAAGTTCGTCCTTCACCTGCGGCCCGTTGGCCACCAGATCGGGATCGGTGCGGATCGTCCCGCCGGGATTCTGTCGATACAACACGCTGGTGACGGTGCCCACGAGGGTATCGCCGACGACGGTGAAACGGATGCTGGAATATCCGGTGCAGAGGTTGTCGCCGCACGGCCCGGCGTTCCACAGGTCCGTACCGCTTCTGTCTGCGTTGATCACCAACTTCTCACCGTGTACGTGCCATTCTCCGACGAACGGTGCGATGCCGCCGGAGGAGGACGCGGGCTGGCCGCGCGTGATCCGCCAGCCGAACTGGGTCAGCGACGGTCGCCAGATCGACAGGAAGTTGCGCGCGCTCACCTCCACCGCGCCCCAGATCGTGGCGATGCCCGACTCGAAGATCGTGACGAGCAGCGCTGGCAGACCCTTCAACTCGGCGCCGGTGATCGCCCTGGTGAGGACACCGGCGCAGGTGAACGCCGCCTTCGACACGTCGACGATCGACTGCGAGGACACCACCAGCCCATCGTTTGCCGCCTGAGCCGCCTTCGACAGACACTCCAGCCACGATCCCTTGTCGCTCAGTTTCTGTAACGCGTCGATAGCTGCGCCGGCCTGACCGCCGGTGCCCACCTCCGCCAGCCACCCGATGGTGAACGCGGTGACCTCCGCGAACCACAGGCCGGCGGACAGCTTCGCCGTCATCGTCAGGGACAGATCCTTCGGGTCGACCAGCCAGCTGCCCGAACCCTGCGGCAGGATCAGACCTTCGCCGAGTCGCCGGTCGGCCACCAGGACCTCGAACAGGGCCTGGGTGACCGTATCCGGTACGGATACCGTGCCAGCGCCCTGGTATGTGCCGCCGGACGAGGTCACCCGCCAGAACGTTCCCGCCACCGAGGTCACGTCCACGCGTACCTGGTCGCCGGCGCCGACCGATACGCAGGGCCAGAGCGTGTCGGTACCGGTCAGCCTGGTGACCGTCACGGTGGAGCCGTCCCCGAGCGTGGCCGGCTTGCCCACGCAGTCCGGCTTCCGACCCGCTACGCCTGTCACGTCCAGCACGCCAGTCATGAACTTCACCGCCGCCTGATACACGTCCACCAGCGTGATCGGGCTCAGCTCGGCCAGCTGGGCGGTAAACCTCCGCGACCCAGCGTCGTAGCCGCCTGATACGTACTTCAGCTCGCCAGCGTGCCTGGTCACAAGCACCGGCCACCGTGCGTCGGTACCGGCCGGGACAGTGATGGTCACGGTGACCGGTACGAGCGGCTGCCGGCCCGACAGGTCCACCTGGATCGGCGGGGTCTGGAATAGCAACCGCCTCGACGCGACCGGAATGGACCCGAGCGGGTCTTCCCCGCCGAGAGTGAGACCGGCATCGACGGGTGCGGCGACGGCGCCCTTCGGGACGTACAGGTCGACGACACCGGGGATGCCGAGATGCGTCCCGCTGTCCGGTCGTACTCCCGCCGAGACCCGACCCGCACGGTTGACCTGGTCCGGGTCCGATCTCGTCGTCAACTGGAGGACCGCGTATCCGCTCACCGCGAGGAGGACGACCGCGACAAGCCCGGCCAGTGGCACCTGCCAGCGCAGCCTTGCCCGTAGCGCGAACCTCCGCATGGCCCGACGGTAGCAGCCGGGATCCCGGGGACAGCCGAACGGACCGGTCCCACCAACGGGTCGCTCGACGGCATCGGCGTGGCGCCGAGTCCGCGATGAAACTCGGTGCCGCCGTGGACTTCGACCCGCGCCCGAATCATGATCTACACACGGGAGGGAAGAGCGCGTTGACGCGATATCGGCGTGGATACCCATACCGCACTCACACCGCGGCGGTGGTCTCACCCGTCGGATCAGTCCCGACAGAACTCACCGCCACGGCCACCTCCCGACGGCGTGGCCCTCCTGCCGGCATGGACGCGTCAACACACCGACGGGCTCGGCTACGGCCGGCGCGCGTGGGCGCTCGACAGCGCCCGCTCGCACGGAGTCGGGCTACTACGCGCGCAACGCGCCGCCGACGAGACCGCCTTCGAGGCGCCCAACCACGGCGACGGCCCGCCGTCGCGGCGGCAAGTCC
>NZ_JAVROT010000025.1:0-21920 GCF_032162605.1 Mycobacterium sp.
GAAAGAACCGCGTCGACTCCGACGCCGCCAGAATCACCGCCTTATACCCCGCCACATTGGCCTGCGAGGACAACGCATCCATCACCTGCGCCCGCGAAATCCGCGGAATCGCCTCCACCGCAAACGCCTGCACCCCAGCGGCCTTCAGCGCGCCGATCTGATTCTCCGCATTGCGCGGCGCCAGAAAGCCGACCAGTGTCTGGCCGCTGTGGAGCTTGGCGACCTCCTGAGAGGACGGCGGCGCCACCTTCACCACCACATCGGCAGACCATGCATCGCCGATCGTGGCGCCTGCGGCCGTGTACAGGTCATCCGGAAGCAGGGCCCTTCCGCCTGCGCCGGACTCCACGATCACGTCGACACCGCTCTTCACCAACGACGTCACCGCCTTGGGTACCAGCGCCACCCGGCGCTCGTCGGCCCCCGACTCGGCGACCACACCAACGGACGTCGTCTTCTTCGCCGGGCGCGGAGCGCCGTCTTCAACTTCAGTCATGTCTACTTCCCCCGCCGAATCACCAGCGGTGTGATTTGAACTCAGACACCCTAACCGGTACCGGAGGTCAGCCAACGACCCACGTGGACCGCATCGATACAGTTCGGACGGACCCAAAAGCTAGGAGTTACAACCTTGTCGGTCGACCGCGGGCCGCCGTCTGATGTACTCCGAGCGTGACGAAGACCGCCCGAGGGGTCCCTGGGTGGTCCGTGCCGATGTTCTTCGTCGCCGGCGCGGTGTCACAGTACGTCGGGGCGGCCGTTGGTGTCTTTCTATTCGAGACGACCGACCCCGCTGCTGTGGCGTGGTTGCGGGCGGCGGTGGCCGCAGCGGTGCTCATCGCGTGGCGACGGCCGTGGCGGGGTCGGTGGACCCGCGGCTCCTTCCCGGCGGCAGCCGGATTCGGCGTCGTCACCGTCGGCATGAACGTCGCGTTCTTCGAAGCGATCGCCCGGATTCCGTTGGGCACTGCGGTAGCGATCGAGTTCCTCGGACCGGTCGCCGTGGCCACCGTGGGGTCGCGGCGTGCCCGCGATCTGGTCGCCGTCCTGTTGGTCGTCGCAGGCGTGGCGCTGCTCGCCGGCGTGCAGGCGGGCGCTGACCTGCCGGGAATCGGTTTCGCGCTGACCGCTGCAGCCCTGTGGGCCGGATACATTCTGCTCGGCAAGCGAGTCGCCGACGCAGGTGCCGGGCTCGACTCGCTGGCCGTCGGGATGGCGGCCGCCGCCGTCCTGCTGTCAGTCCCGCTGCTGATCGGCCAGGTCGTCACCGACGCGTCTGTGTTCGCCGATCCCAGGACATGGCTACTCGGGGCCGGGGTCGGCGTGCTCTCGAGCGCGGTGCCCTATGCGCTCGACCAGTTGGTGCTGACCCGCCTCGGCCGCGCCCGGTTCGCTCTGTTGCTCGCCCTTCTGCCTGCGACCGCCGCGGTCGTCGGCGCGGCACTGCTGGCGCAGCGACCGACGCTCGCCGAGGTGGCTGGTATCGCCCTCGTGATGACTGCCCTACTGATCAGTGCGGGCACCGGCGGACCACCAAAGGATCTGCCCGCCCAGGGCTAGCCGAGACGTGCATCGATACAGTTCGAGCCAGCCCAAAGAAGCCGGTTGCTCTTCGCGCAACCGCGCATCACCCTAGGAGTCGATGACCATGCCAGTCGACCGCCTCATGCCGACTCAGGACGCCGATGAACTGATCGCCTTGACTCGCGACGTCGCCGACAAGGTGCTGGATCCGATCGTCGACGAGCACGAGCGCTCCGAGACCTATCCCGACGGGGTGTTCGCGCAGTTGGGTGCGGCGGGGCTGTTGAGCCTGCCCCAGCCCGAGGAGTGGGGTGGCAGTGGCCAACCGTTCGAGGTCTATCTCCAGGTGCTCGAGGAGATCGCCGCGCGCTGGGCTGCTGTGGCGGTAGCGGTCAGCGTCCACAGTCTGTCGTCACACCCGCTGCTGACGTTCGGCACCGACGAGCAGAAGCAGCGTTGGCTGCCCGAGATGTTGTCGGGCGCGCAGATCGGCGCGTACAGCCTGTCCGAACCGCAGGCGGGTTCGGACGCCGCGGCCCTGCGGTGCGCAGCCGTGCCAGGCGACGGCGGTTACGTCATCAACGGATCCAAGTCCTGGATCACCCATGGCGGTGTCGCAGACTTCTACACGCTGTTCGCGCGCACCGGGGAGGGCTCCCGCGGCATCTCCTGCTTCCTCGTTCCTGGCGACCTCCAAGGACTGACATTCGGCAAACCCGAAGAGAAGATGGGCCTTTCGGCGGTGCCGACCACGTCGGCGTTCTACGACAACGCCCACGTCGACGCGGACCGTCGCATCGGCGCCGAGGGCCAGGGCTTGCAGATCGCCTTCAGTGCACTGGATTCCGGACGGCTGGGCATCGCGGCGGTGGCCGTGGGTATCGCACAGGCGGCGCTGGATGATGCGTGCCGCTACGCGAACGAGCGAACGACATTCGGCCGCAAGATCATCGACCATCAGGGCCTGGGCTTCCTGCTCGCCGACATGGCTGCGGCCGTGGTCAGCGCCAGGGCCACCTATCTCGACGCCGCCCGTCGCCGCGACCTCGAGCGGCCGTACTCCACGCAGGCCAGCGTCGCCAAACTCGTCTGCACGGACGCCTCGATGAAGGTCACCACCGATGCCGTGCAGGTGTTCGGCGGTGCCGGCTACACGCGTGACTACCGGGTCGAGCGCTACATGCGCGAAGCGAAGATCACGCAAATCTTCGAGGGCACCAACCAGATTCAGCGTCTGGTGATCGCGCGGGGCTTGTCGACGTAGTCGCGCCGCCGGCGTAGACCGGAGGAGAGAGGTGTGGTGAGCGGATCGTGACGAGTGAACCGTTCGCCGCACTCGACAGCGACTTCGGTGCTGCGGTGGTCGAACGGCAAGCTGCGCGTGGCCACCCATCTCGGTGGCCCGTGGCGGGCGCTCGGGGTGGTGGCAGGCCTGATCCCAGCGCCTGTCCGTGACTGGCTGTACGACCGCTTCGCGGGCATCCGCTACCGGGTGTTCGGAAGGGTCGACTCCTGCGCCCTACCGGCACCCGGGGTGCGCGCCCGATTCATCCCCTAGTGTTTCACTCCCGCCCGTGCGGGGTAGCCACCGCGAACCGGTTTCCAGCAGCCCTGGCGCCGTTTCCAGCCCGGCGTGCAGCCCTCGCGCCGTGCCCATCGCGATTCTCGTGGAGGCATACTGTCGTGGCTCAACAGCCGATCACCACGTCCGACGACGTGATCACGTACCTGAAGAACCAACACGAAACCATCAAGGCGCTCTTCGTGGAAACTCTCGACGCACCGGACACGGACACCCAGCAGGTTGCCTTCAGCCGGCTGCGCACCCTGTTGGCCGTTCACGAAACGGCCGAAGAGATGATGGTGCATCCGCGCGTCCGGAGGAAGATCGACGGCGGCGCCGAGGTAGCCGACGCCCGGCTCGCCGAGGAGCACGACTCGAAGATCGCATTGAGTGAACTCGAGAAAATACCTTGCGGGACAGCTGAATTCAGCAAGGCCCTCATCCACCTCCAGTCGGCCGTCACTGCGCATGCGGACCTGGAGGAGGCCGAGGAGTTCACCCTGCTCTCCGAGCAGCTCGACGCGGACGAACTCGTCAAGTTGGCCTCGGCCGTCGAGGTCGCCGAGCGCATCGCGCCCACTCACCCTCATGCGGGCGTCGAGTCGGCGTTCGTGAATTTCGCCGTCGGTCCGTTCGCCTCGCTGCTGGACCGCGCACGTGACGCATTGCGCGGCAGGGCTGCTTAGTACGAGTAGCGCCTTCCCCCGATCGGTGGACACGCGATTCAACCCGTGTGCCCCCCGGTCACCGGACATACGTTTGCCCAGTACTGCGACATAGTTGTGTCAACGCCGGAACACCCCGGCAGGCCCACCAAAGCCTCACTGACACAGGAGTTTACGTAATGAACGCCACGACCGTCCGCAAACTGGTCCGCTACCTCGCTCTGCCGCTCGTCGCCGCGGGCATCGCTGGCGGGGCCATCCTCGGCACCGCAGGCGCGGCCAGCGCGGCGCCTTCGATCTCGCCCAACGACTCCGGCAACTTCTACGCACCGACCATCAGGGCCACACCGCCCGTGTTGGTGCAGCCTGGTGCCCGCTGGCACCGCCAGCACAACCGGTTCAACTTCGACCTCGGCGAATGATCCAGACCACCCTCACGGAGGCGTGGTGTCTGCCTACTCGGGCACCGAGACTTCGGGTGGCGACGTCACGGTGACCGTGCTGCCGCGGCCGAGTGTCGAGTCGATCGCCATCGCGCCGCCCATCGCATCGAACCGCGCCTGCAGCGAAGCCAATCCGATGTGGCCCTCGGCGACCCGTTGCTCGACGATCGACGGCTCGAAACCCGAGCCGTCGTCGGCGACGGTGAGCACGATGCGGTCGCCGATGCGGAACAGCCGGATGGTGACCACACCCGCGTCGGCGTGCTTGGTGATGTTGGCGAGCAGTTCACGCGCCGCCCGGTAGAGCAGCGCCTGCGAGGCGGGCGTGCCGACGTCTTCCAGCTCGGCGTCGACGGTGAAGTCCCCGCGACCCTCGTACTGGCGCACCAGTTCCGTCACCCCAGGAGTGAGGCCGAGTTGAGCGAGCACCTGCGGATGCAGCGCCGTCACCGTCGAGCGCAGCCCCGCCGCGGTGTCGTTGAGCGCCGCGTAGACCATGTCCAGCGCCGGGTCCGGAATGCGTTCGCGCACCTCGTCGAGTTCCAGCCGCGCGGCCAGCAGGGTCTGCAGCGGGCCGTCGTGCAGGTGTTCGGCCAGTTCGCGATTCGTGCGTTCGTCGGCCTGCATCGACTCCGCGACCAGCCTGCGGCGGACGTCGAGCAGCGCGGTGACGCGCGCGGCACGGCGGGTCAGCACCACGCACAGCGCCGTGGTGGCCACCGCCAGCCATAGCAGGAAGCCGAACTGGAGGTAGACCACGTCCGGCAGACCGACGTGGTCGTCACGCTTGGAGTAAACGATCCATGCACCGAGATAGCACGCCGCCGTGCCGAGCCCGAGCACACCGGTGAGGATCGGCCGGTCACCGAACGCGACCGAGAGCGGCACGAGGAAGAACACCGGCAGCAGCGCGGCAGTCGCACCGCCGGACACGACGCACAGCGAGACCACCGCCAGTACGTCGACGCCGGTGGAGAGCCACCCGCCCCACGACGGCACCGGTCCGCGGAACACCGCCACTGCCCAGAGCACGGCGATCACCGCGTAGGCGCCGAGGATCGCGGTGTAGACCCCTGGCAGCCAGCTGTCGACCTCCCACAACCAGACCAGGAACCCCATCAACGCGATCAGCGGCAGACGCAGCAGCGCCGATACACGGACGGGTTCGGCGGCGAGGTAGTCGACGATCCGCCGGGGATGGCCGGTCACCGCTACTCCAGCAGCCCGCGGCGCATCGCTTCTGCGACGACGGCGCCGCGGTCCCCGACCCCTAGCTTCTCGTAGAGACGCTGGACGTGGGTCTTCACCGTGGACGGCGCCAGGTACATCTGCTTGGCCATCGCCGGGATGGTCTGCCCGCCTGCGATGAGGCCGAGCACCTCGCGCTCGCGGGCGCTGAGCGTCGGGGTGTCGGAGGTGTTGCGGCGCTGAATCTCTCCGACCAGGCCGGCGGCGAGGTTGGGCGCGACGACGTCACGACCCTTCGCGCAGCTCAGCACCGCATCGACGAGCTCGGCGCGGCTGGACTCCTTGGAGATGAACCCCGCCGCGCCCTCCTGAAGCGCGCTGTACACGATCGCCGACTCGTCGTGCGCGGAGATCAACAGCACCCGCGTAGGCAGCTCGTCGCGCCGTACCGCCGCGGCGACCTGCGCCCCGTTGAGGCCGGGCATGCGGTAGTCCAGAAGCGCCACCTGCGGCCCGTGTTCGCGGATCAGCGCCAGCGCCGAGACCCCGTCATCGGCCTCGGCGACCACGTCGATCGAACCGCTCGAGTTGAGCGCTCGCACCACGCCGTCACGGAAGAGCGGATGGTCGTCACCGACCACCACGCGCACCTTCTTGCCCGTCTCGCCCGCCACGTCCGCCAGCTTCGCACACCACAGGCACGCCGAGTGCACGCTTGTTGACGCGAGTGGGGCCGTCAACACGCCTTCACTCGGCGAATCAGCCGCTCCCGGACTCGGCTTCGCCCGCCCGGGTCCGACCGGCGAGGCCGATCAGTTCCTCGTGCAGTTCGAACCACACCGTGTGGTACGAGTCGACCAGCGGGCGGGTCAGCCACGCCATGTCACCGGCCTGCGCGAGCCGCAGCGCGGCGTCAAGGCGCCCGGCATACGCAGCGAGCCGCGGCACCAAGTCGGCCGCCGCTTGGATCACCGGCACCACGGCGCGATGAAGTTCGCCGACGCGCTCCAGCACGGCGCCCGCGGTGTCTGCACCCGCCGAGTCGGCCCTCTCGGCCTGCCATTGCGAGATGACGGACTTGAAGTCGGCGTTGATCGTGCCGAACCCCTCGTAGACCCGGTCCGCCGCCGCGGCATCCACGGCGGCCCGCTCGGCGGCGAGCAGCTCCCCCAGCCTGGCCCGCCCCTCGGCCGTGAGCCGCACCGTCGCGCCGCCGGTGAGCAGGCGGGAGTCGATCAACGCGTCTGCCTCGGGCAGGTCTGCCCTGCCGACGCGGCCCTTGAGGCGGACGGTCTGCAGGACCGGCAACTCGGCCGCCGCGCGGGTCACGGGCGCTGCCATCTGCTCTTCGCGCAAGCGCTCATCGCCGCGCCAGTCGGACCGCTACGTGCATGGCCAGCAGCGGAGTCGTCGACACCACGTCGGTGTGCCCCGCTGCCATCGCGGCGCGCACCGACGACTCGGAGGCGTCGGCCAGGGCGGGGTAGTCCCCGTCGGCGTGGGCCCGCAGGGGGCTCGCCGCGCGGACGATGTCGGCGAATCGGCGCAGTTCCGGGGTGTCGACCACCGCCGACGGCTCCGCCGAGCCCTCGCGCACCTCACCCGTATCGCCGTCAACGGTGATCATCCGGCCCGCCAGCGTCGCGCTAACCCCGGTTCCGCAGCCGACCACCGCGGGCCTGCCCAGTTCACGCGCGACGATGGCGGCGTGGCTGCTTGCGCCACCGACCTCGGTCACGACGCCCCTGGCGGCCATGATCCCCGCGACGTCGTCGGGGCTGGTGGTCGGGCGCACGAGGATCACGTCCCGACCCTCGTCGGCCGCGTCGATGGCCTCGTCGCCGGTCGTGCAGGCCAGACCCGACACCACACCGGGGCAGGCGGGCACGCCCGTGGCCAGGGGCGGTCCTGCCGACTCGCGGGCCGCCCTCGCCGACATGACGGATTCGAGCTGGGCGGGAGTCACGCGCATCAACACCTCGGCGTCGTCGATGACGCCCTCCTCCTGGAACGCCAGCGCCAGCCGCAGCGCAGCCCGCGGCGAGCGCTGCGCCACCCGCGACTGCAGCAGCCACAACCTGCCCGCCTCGATGGTGAACTCGACGTCCTGGACGTCGGTGCCCTGCCGTTCCAGGCGCAGACCCGCCTCGATCAGCTCGTCGTACACGTCGGGTAACTGGTCGCGGATTGCGCCGAGGGGTTCGCAGTCGCTGGTGCCCGACACCACGTCGTCGCCCTGGGCGGCGGCCAGCCACTCGCCGAAGGGGTTCGACACGCCGGACGAGGGGTTCCTGGTGAACAGGACGCCGGTGCCCGATCGGGCGTCGAGATTCCCGAAGACCATGGCCTGCAAGAGAATTGCGACGGCGTCGGGTCGGCGCAGCCCGTGATGGGCCCGGTACGCCGTCACCCGACTCGACGACCACGACGACACGACCGCCTCGATCGCGCCGCGCAACTGCTCGAGCGGTGCGTCTGGCACCCGACCCTGGGATGGCACGGTGCGCCGGTAGCCCCGGCGGAAGCGCTCCAGGGTGTCGCGGGCGAACTCGGCGGAGTGCAGGTTTTCGAGCGCCTCGGCGACCGCGTCGTCGATCCCGACGTCGAGAACGGTCTCGAGCATGCCCGGCATGGACGTGACGCCACTGCTGCGGACCGCGAGCAGCAGCGGACGCGGGCCCCTGCCGAAGGTCCGCCTCGTCTGCGCCTCCAGCCACTGCAGTCCGCCGAGCACGTCCTGCCACATGCGGTCGACCATCGCAGCGGGATCTTGAGCGCAGTCCTCGCACCATTCGGCGGCCACGCAGAATGCGGGCGGCACCGGCAGCCCGACGGCCGCCATGGAGGCCAGCGCATGGCCCTTACCTCCCACGATGCTGCGCACTGCGCCCGTTCCGGCGCCCGCAGCGGCGTCCAGTGCCACGACGCCATGCCGGTGCGCTGTGTGAACGCGCCGGTCACCTGCGCCGAGTGCCATCGCCCAACCCCGTCATCTCGCCTGGTGAAGCATCCAAGTCCCCGGAGGGCCCGAGTGTATGCAGGTGCGTGACAACTCGCGGCAACCGGGGAACACAATGAACTGACACCGTTCGTGCAGTCCGCCTCCAGCTCCTAGGCTCATCCAACGGACGAACGGAATCGAATACTTCAGGGTCACCGCACCGGCGTGGCCAGACAGGGATGGCACACGGTATGGCCGATCAACTCCAGAACGCCACAGAAGCGCTGCGCAGGGCGCTCGTCCAGATCGACCGGTTGAAGAATCAGAACCGGTCCCTGTTGGAGCGCTCTGGTGAGCCCATCGCGGTCGTGGGGATGGCGTGCCGGTATCCCGGCGGCGTCGACTCGCCCGAGGGTCTCTGGAACATGGTGGCCGAGGGCCGTGACGTGGTGACGGACATGCCCGCCGATCGGGGCTGGGACGTCAACGGGCTGTTCGATCCCGATCCGGATGCGCCGGGCAAGTCCTACGCCCGCTCCGGCGGCTTCGTCGAGAACGTCGCCGACTTCGACGCGGGCTTCTTCGGGATCGCACCCAGCGAGGCGCTGGCGATGGATCCCCAGCAGCGCATGCTGCTCGAGCTGTCGTGGGAGGCGTTGGAGCGGGCAGGCGTCGACCCGACGTCGTTGCGCGGCAGCGCCACCGGCGTCTTCGCAGGCGTCATCGCAGGCGGCTACGGAATGTCGGCCGACAGCATCGAGGGCTACCGCCTGACGGGCATGACGTCGAGCGTGACCTCGGGCCGCGTGGCGTACGTGCTGGGGCTGGAGGGCCCCGCGGTCTCGATCGACACCGCGTGCTCGTCGTCGTTGGTCGCGCTGCACATGGCGGTCCAGGCACTGCGCCTCGGCGAATGCGATCTCGCGCTCGCGGGCGGCGTCACCGTCAACGCCACCCCGACCATCTTCGTGGAGTTCAGCCGCCATCGCGGGCTGGCGCCCGACGGCCGGTGCAAGCCATATGCGGGAGCGGCCGACGGCGTCGGCTGGGCGGAGGGCGGCGGCGTGCTCGCCGTCGAGCGGCTGTCCGACGCGCAACGGCTCGGGCATCCGGTGCTCGCGGTGGTGCGCGGCTCGGCGGTCAACCAGGACGGCGCCTCCAACGGGCTGACCGCGCCGAACGGACCGTCGCAGCAACGGGTGGTGCGCGCTGCGCTTGCCAACGCCGGGCTGTCCACGGCGCAGGTCGACGTCGTCGAGGGCCACGGCACCGGCACCCCGCTCGGCGACCCGATCGAGGCCCAGGCACTGCTAGGGACCTACGGCCAGGATCGGACGCGTCCGCTGTGGCTGGGTTCGGTGAAGTCGAACATGGGCCACACGCAGGCCGCGGCCGGCGTCGCGGGCGTGATCAAGATGATCGAGGCGATGCGGCACGAACAGCTGCCCGCCACGTTGCACGTGGACGCCCCAAGCCCGCACGTGGACTGGACCGCTGGTGCGGTGTCCCTGCTGACCGAGGCGCAACCCTGGCCCGCCGAGGACACGCCACGCCGGGCGGGCATCTCGTCGTTCGGCATCAGCGGCACCAACGCCCACGTTATCCTCGAGTCGGCGCCGACGGGCGAGCCGGAAGTGGAACCGTCGGCGCCCAAGACGCCGCTGCTGCCCTGGGTGCTGTCGGCCAAGTCGGCGGAGGCGCTTCAAGGGCAGACCGTCAGGCTGTCCGACCACCTCGGACGCCACCCGGAGCTGGACGGCCGCGACGTCGCGTGGACGCTGGCCGGGCGCACCTCCTTCGAGCACCGCGCGGTGGTGCTCGGCGCCGACCGCGACCAGTTGCTGGCCGGACTTTCGGAGCTGACGACCGGCGATCTCGGCGCGCGGACCATCACCGGCACCGCCACGGCCGCGGGCAAGGCCGCGTTCGTCTTTCCGGGCCAGGGCAGTCAGTGGATCGGGATGGGCATCGAACTGATGTCCGCCTCAACGGTTTTCGCCGACCATCTGACCGCTTGCTCGGAGGCGCTCGCCGAGTTCGTGGACTGGTCGCTTCTCGACGTGCTGCGCGGTGCGTCCGGCGCTGGGGGTACCCCCGCTTGCGGGGGACAGCGAAGCGACTCGGGGATCGATGAAGACGCGCCCGGTCTCGACCGGGTAGACGTCGTGCAGCCGGCACTGTTCGCCGTGATGGTGTCGCTGGCGGAATTGTGGCGCTCGGTGGGGGTGGCGCCCGACGCGGTCATCGGCCATTCGCAGGGCGAGATCGCCGCGGCGTACGTGGCGGGGGCCTTGAGCCTTCGCGACGCCGCACGCGTGGTGGCGCTGCGCAGCAAGCTGCTGGTCGAACTGTCCGGGTCGGCGGGCATGGTCTCGCTGGCGTGCAGCCCCGAACGGGCCCGCGAACTGCTGGCCGGGCTGGACATCGCCGCCGAGCGTGATGAGTCGAGCGCAGCGACGGGGGGCATCGCCGAAGTTGCGGTGGTCAATGGCCGCTCGGCCGTCGTCGTCTCGGGCGAGACCTCCGCGCTGGAGCTGCTGATGCGGCAGTGCGAGGCGCTGGAGATCAGGGCCCGCCGCATCGACGTCGACTACGCCTCGCACTCGGCGCAGGTCGAGGCGATCGAGGAGCGGTTGCGGGAAGCGCTGGCCGGCATCGAGCCGCGCTCGACGCGCACCGCGTTCTTCTCGACCGTCACCGGCGACCTCGTCGACACCGCCACCCTCGACGCCGACTACTGGTACCGCAACATCCGGCAGACGGTCCAGTTTGATCAGGCCGTGCGGTCCGCCTGCGCGCACGGCTACCGGGCGTTCGTCGAGTCCAGTCCCCATCCGGCGTTGATCGCCGGGATCGAGGACACCGTGCGCGACTGCACCGGAAGCTCGGACCCGGTCGTCGTGCCCACCCTCGGCCGCGACGAGGGCGGCCTCGATCGCTTCCTCACCGCCGCGGCGCAGGCGTTCACGGCGGGCATCGCCGTGGACTGGCGCAAGATGTGCGACGGCGGCGAACTGGTCGACGTGCCGACGTATGCCTTCGATCGGCGCCGGTTCTGGCTGTCCGGTGGCGGTACCGGCACCTCGGACGCGTCGGGTCTTGGCCTCGCCGGTGCGGCGCACGCCCTGCTCGGCGCCGTCATCGAGGTGCCCGAGTCGGGCCAGGTCGTGTTGGCGGGCAGGCTCTCGGTCTCGTCGCAGCAGTGGCTGTCCGACCATGCGGTGGGCGGCACGGTCCTGTTCCCCGGCGCCGGCTTCGTCGAGCTGGTGATCCGGGCAGGCGACGAGGTGGGCTGCCCCGTCATCGAGGAGCTGACCCTGCAGGCGCCCTTGGTGGTGGCGCCGTCGGGAGTGCCGATCCGCGTGCTCGTCGGCTCGGCCGAGGAGTCGGGGTCCCGGACGGTGTCGGTGTTCTCCAAGCCCGGCGACGAGGACGCCGCGTGGGTGCTGCACGCCGAGGCGATCGTCCAGGCGAGCGAAGCGACGGGGGGTGGATCAGGGGCGTCTGCGAGCACGCCGGGCGCCGATCTGTCGGCGTGGCCTCCCGTGGGCGCCGTGGCGGTGGACGTCACCGACGCGTACCAGGAGTTGGCCGCGCGTGGCTACGAATACGGCCCGGCGTTCCGCGGGCTGACGGCCATGTGGCAACGGGGCGAAGAGGTGTTCGCCGAAGTCACCGTCCCTCAGGACGTGCAGTCAGGCGAGTTCGGCGTCCATCCGATCCTGCTCGACGCGGCGTTGCACGCGGTGGCGCTGGCCGCAGGGAGGGCCGAGCCGGCTCCGGAACTAGCACTGCCGTTCTCCTGGCAGCGGGTGACGCTGCACGCGGCGGGAGCCTCGTCGGTGCGGGCGCGGATCGTGCCGACGGGACCGCACTCGGTGGCCATTGACCTCGCCGACGGCCTTGGGCTGCCGGTCCTGTCGGTCGGCTCCATGACGACCCGGCCGATCAGCGCCGACCAACTCGCGCTGGCCGGCCGGAGCAGCAGCGAGGGCGAGCTCCTCGAGGTGGAGTGGTCACCGTTGACCGCGCCGGAGGTCTCCCCTTCTGTCGCCGAGGGCGTGACGCTGTACGAAACCGTTCCGGTGCCAAGCGATTCCGTCGACCTGGCGGCCGCCGTCCACACGGCCACCAATCACGCCCTCGAGCGGGTGCAGTCGTGGTTGGCCGAGCCTTCTGATTCAGCCAAGCAGCCCCCGTTGGTGATCGTCACCCGCGGCGCGATGGCACTCCCCGGGGACGACGTCACCGACCTGGCGGGCGCCGCGGTGTGGGGTCTGGTCCGCGCCGCGCAGAACGAGCATCCGGGACGGCTCGTGCTCGCCGACCTCGACACCTCGGCGGACACGGCCGACGTCGATCCGGCATTACTGGTGGCGCTCGGCGAACCGCAATTGATGGTGCGCGCAGGTGTTCCCCACGCCGCCCGCGTGGTGCGCAGCCGCGGTGTGGACTCGGTGCTCCAGCCGCCGGACTCGGGCAAGCCGTGGCGGCTCGGCATCACCGAGTCGGGCACGTTCGACAACCTGGCGCTGGAAGAGGTGCCCAACGCCGACCAGCCGCTGCGACCGGGGCACATCCGCGTCGAGATGCACGCCGTCGCAGCCAACTTCCGCGACGTGATGATCACGCTCGGCATGTTCACCCATGACGCGTTGCTCGGCAGCGAGGGCGCAGGCGTGGTCGTCGAGGTCGGACCCGACGTGACGGGCTTCACCGTCGGCGACCCCGTGATGGGATTGTTCCCGGAGGGCACGGGAACACGGGTCGAGGCCGACGCCCGGCTCATCGCCCCGATTCCCACCGGCTGGTCCGATGCCGAGGCCGCCGCGACGCTGGTCGTGTTCACCACCGCGTTCTACGGACTTCGCGAACTCGCAGAAGCGCAGCCCGGCCAGTCGATCCTGATCCACGCCGCAACGGGTGGCGTCGGGCTGGCCGCGGTGCAGCTGGCCCGGCACTGGGGCCTGGACGTCTTCGCCACGGCCAGCCGTCCCAAGTGGAACACGTTGCGGGCCTTGGGGTTCGACGACGATCACATCGGCGACTCGCGCACCCTGGACTTCGAGCAGAAGTTCATGGCCGTCACCGGCGGGCGTGGGTTCGACGTGGTTCTCGACTCGCTGGCGGGTGACTTCGTCGACGCGTCGTTGCGCCTGCTGCCGCGCGGCGGCGTGTTCCTGGAGATGGGCAAGACCGACATCCGCGACGCCGACACCGTCGCCGCCGCCCACCCTGGCGTGCACTACCGCGCCTTCGACCTGTTCGAGCCGGGCCGCCCGAGGATGGCCGAGTACATCGTCGAGCTGTCGGGGATGTTCGAGGCGGGCATCCTGCGGCCGTTGCCGGTGACGACGTTCGACGTCAGACGCGCCCCCGCCGCGCTGCGGTACCTGAGCCAGGCCCGTCACATCGGCAAGATCGTGATGACCATGCCCGACGCGTGGGCCGCGGGCACCGTCCTCATCGCGGGCGGCACCGGCATGGCAGGCGCCTCGGTCGCCCGCCACGTCGTCGCCAATCACGGTGTGCGCCAACTTATGCTGCTCTCACGTCGTGGGCTCGACGCGCCAGGCGCAGCAGATCTGGTCGCCGAACTGACCGGCGCAGGCGCGCACGTCGACGTGATCACCGCCGACGCGGCCGACCGCGCAGAGTTGACCGCCGCACTCGAGGGCATCGACTCCGCGCACCCGCTGTCCGCGGTGATCCATGCGACCGGCGTGCTCGACGACGCGGTGATCGGGTCGCTGACGCCTGCGCGCGTGGACACGGTGCTGCGGGCCAAGGTCGACGCGGCGTGGAACCTGCACGAGCTGACCCGTGCGGCGAATCCCGCTGCCTTCGTGATGTTCTCGTCGATGGCGGGCATCGTCGGCTCGGCGGGCCAGGCGAACTACGGCGCCGCAAACACCTTCCTCGACGCCCTGGCCGCACACCGGCGCGCCAACGGGCTCCCGGGCACCTCGCTGGCGTGGGGGCTCTGGGAACAGGCAAGCGACATGACCGGCCACCTCGGCGACTCCGACCTCACCCGGCTGAGCCGCGACGGCATCCTGGCGCTGTCCACCGACGACGCCATGGCGCTGTTCGACTCGGCGCTGGTGGTCGGCGAGCCGCTGCTGGCTCCCGTCCGCATCGACCGTGGCGCCCTGCGCACGCGGTCGGCCTCCGGGCTGCTGCCGCCGATGTTCGCCCATCTCGCCAGCACGTCGGCCCGACGGCGCGTCGACGACTCGCTGGTGGCGGCGAAGTCGAAATCCGCTCTGGCGCAACGTTTGCACGGGTTGGCCGAAGAGGCCCAGCAGGCGCTGGTGCTCGACCTGCTGCGGTCGCACATGGCGACCGTGCTCGGCACCGTCGAGCCCAACGCCATCACCGCCGAGGTCGCGTTCTCCGACCACGGTTTCGACTCGCTCACCGCCGTGGAACTGCGCAACCGGCTGAAGACCGCAACCGGGCTGTCCCTGTCGCCGACGCTGATCTTCGACTACCCGACGCCCGCGGCCCTCGCGGGCTACATCCGCCAGGAGTTGGCCGGCGCGCCAAAAGAAGTCCTGGAGGCCGCCGCTGGAAACTCAGTGGCATCGGTGATCGACGAGCCGATCGCCATCGTCGGAATGTCGTGCCGCTACCCAGGCGGCGTCGACTCGCCGGAAGCCCTGTGGGACATGGTCGCCGACGGCCGTGACGTCCTTTCGGACTTTCCCACCGATCGCGGCTGGGACCTGGCCGGTCTCTTCAACGCCGATCCCGACGCGGCAGGCACGTCCTACGCCAACACCGGCGGCTTCCTCTACGACGCCGCCGACTTCGACCCGGCCTTCTTCAGCGTGTCACCCACCGAGGCGCTGGCCATGGATCCGCAGCAGCGGCTGTTTCTCGAACTCGCCTGGGAGGCGTTGGAGCGCGGCGGGTTCGACCCCGCCACTCTGCGCGGCAGCGTGACCGGCGTGTACGCGGGGGTATACGCCCAGGGTTACGGCATGGGCTCCGACGGCGCCGAGGGCTTCCGCCTGACGGGCCAGGCGTCTAGCGTGGCGTCGGGCCGGGTCTCCTACGTGCTCGGGCTCGAAGGCCCTGCGGTGTCGATCGACACCGCGTGCTCCTCGTCGTTGGTCGCACTGCACATGGCAGTGCAGGCGCTGCGCCTCGGTGAGTGCGATCTCGCGCTCGCGGGCGGCGTCACCATCAACGCCACTCCGGACATCTTCGTGGAGTTCAGCAGGCAACGCGGACTGTCGTCCGACGGACGGTGCAAGTCGTTCGCGGGCGCCGCTGACGGCACCGGATTCGCCGACGGCGGAGGCATTCTCGTCGTCGAGCGCCTTTCCGACGCCAGGCGACTTGGCCATCAGGTCCTGGCGCTGGTGCGCGGTTCGGCCATCAACCAGGACGGCGCCTCCAACGGGCTGACCGCCCCGAACGGACCGTCGCAGCAACGCGTTCTGCGTGCGGCGCTGGCCAATGCCGGGCTCAGCGGTTCGGAGGTCGACGTCGTCGAGGCGCACGGCACCGGCACCACGCTCGGCGATCCCATCGAGGCCCAGGCGTTGCTGGCGACCTACGGCCAGGACCGGCGCCATCCGCTGTGGCTGGGCTCTGTCAAGTCGAACATGGGCCACACCCAGGCCGCCGCAGGCGTGGCGGGGATCATCAAGATGGTCCAGTCGATGCGCCACGAACAGCTGCCCGCCACGCTTCACGTCGACGAGCCGACGTCGCACGTCGACTGGACGATGGGGTCGGTGGCACTGCTCACCGAGGTGCAGCCGTGGCCCACGAACGGCACGCCGCGGCGGGCCGGGGTGTCGTCGTTCGGGATCAGCGGCACCAATGCCCACGTCATCATCGAGCAGGCGCCTGCGTCCGAGACGACAGCCGTCGAGGCTCACCAGCCGACCGTCGTTCCGTGGGTCCTCTCGGCGAAATCCCCCGAGGCACTGAGCGATCAAGCGCGTCGCATCGCCGAGCACGTCGGCGCCCATCCCGAGCTCAACCCCGTCGACGTCGGGTGGACACTCGGCGGCCGCTCGGCGTTCCCGCACCGCGCCGTCGTCCTCGGCGCCGACCGTGCCGGGCTCCTCGGCGAGCTGCTCGCCCTGGCCGAGGATCAGCTGGGCCAGAGTACGACCCGCGGTCGAGCGTCGGGCTCCGGCAAGCTCGCGTTCGTGTTCCCCGGCCAGGGTGCCCAGGCGCTCGGCATGGGGCGCGAGCTGCATGCCGAGTTCCCGGTGTTCGCCGCGGCCTTCGACGCCGCCACCCGCGAGCTGGACCGACATCTGCTACGGCCGATCCGCGACGTCATGTGGGGCAGCAATTCCGCGGTGCTCGACTCCACGGAGTTCGCTCAGCCCGCCCTGTTCACCGTCGAGGTGGCGTTGTTCCGCCTTATCGAATCATGGGGTTTGAAGCCCGATTACGTGCTCGGCCACTCCATCGGCGAGCTGACCGCCGCGCACGTCGCCGGTGTGCTGTCGCTGCAGAACGCGGCCGCCCTCGTCGCCGCGAGGGGCAGGCTGATGCAGCGCCAGCCCGAGGGCGGTGCGATGGTGGCGGTGTCCTCGAGCGAGGCCGAGATGCGCCCCCTGCTGCGCGACGACGTCGACATCGCCGCGGTCAACGGACCCGACTCCGTCGTGATCTCCGGCCCGCAGGACGCGGTACTGGCCATCGCGGAGGAGGCTCGCGCGCTGGGCCGCCGGGTGCATCAGCTCGCGGTGTCACACGCGTTCCATTCGTCGCTGATGGAGCCGATGCTCAACGAGTTCAACACGATGGCCAGCGGAATGTCGTTGGCGCCTGCCATGATTCCGGTGATCTCCAATGTGACCGGCGAACTGGCCGACGCCGACTTCGGATCGGCGCCGTACTGGGCCCGCCACATCCGCGGGGCGGTCCGCTTCGCCGACAGTGCGCGGTTCCTCGAATCCGTCGGCGTCACCCGCTTCCTCGAGGTCGGCCCCGCCAGCGGGCTGACGGCGTCGATCGAGCAATCTCTGCCCGACGCCGAACCCGTCACGGCCTCGACGATCCGCAAGGACCGCCCCGAGCCCACCACGCTGCTGACGGCGTTGGCCGAGCTCAACGTGGCTGGCGTACAGGTGGACTGGCGTGCAACGCTCCCTGGTGGGCGGCTGCTGGACCTGCCGACGTACGCGTTCCAGCGGCGACGCTTCTGGCTGTCGGGCCGGGCGTCGGGTTCGACCGACGCGGCCAGCCTTGGCCTCACCGGAACCGATCACGCGCTGCTCGGCGCAGTCGTCGAATCACCGGAGACCGGCGGCGTGGTCCTCACCGGCAGGCTGTCGGTGTCGACGCACCCGTGGCTGGCCGATCACGCGGTCGGCGGCGTCGTGCTGTTCCCCGGCGCGGGCTTCGTCGAACTGGCCATCCGGGCCGGCGACGAGGTGGGCTGCGGCGTCGTCGACGAACTGATGCTGCACGCGCCGATGGTGCTTCCTGCCGACGGGGTTGCCGTGCAGGTCGTGGTGAGCGCCGCCGACGAAGCGGGCGCGCGCGTCGTATCCATCTTCTCGCGTCAGAACTCCGATTCCTCGGCCTGGGTGCTGCACGCCGAGGGCGAACTCGCCGTCGCGGCGTCGCGGCCCGGTGCCGACCTGTCGATCTGGCCGCCGGTCGGAGCGCGCGAGGTCGACGTCACCGACGCCTACGCACAGCTTTCCGCGCGGGGCTACGAGTACGGCCCCACCTTCCAGGGACTGTCGGCGATGTGGCGACGCGGCGACGAGGTCTTCGCCGAGGTTGCGGTCCCACGCGACATGCAGGGGGCCGGCTTCGGCGTCCACCCCGCGCTGCTCGACGGCGCACTGCACGCGGTCGTCCTGAGCCGAGAGGACGGCGAGGGCGAGATGGCTCTGCCGTTCTCCTGGCAGAAGGTGTCCCTGCATGCCTCGGGCGCCTCCGCGGTACGCGCGCGGATCGCCCCGAACGGTCCCAGCTCGATGTCGATCGACCTGGCCGACGGCCTCGGTCTTCCCGTGCTCTCGGTCGCGTCGATGGTGGCCCGTCCGGTGACCGCCCAGCAGCTGGCCGCCGCGGTCGGCGGCACCAGCGGCGGCGAGCTGTTCGAGGTGGTCTGGTTTCCGGCACCGGTGAACTCCGAGCCCGTCTCCACCGACGCCGAGTTCGCGGTGTTCGAATCTTGGCCGACGGCAAACGAAGCCGACGATCTGGCCGGCGTGTACGGCGCCACCCACGCGGCGCTCGAGCGACTGCAGACGTGGCTCGCCGAGCCCTTCGATTCGACCAAGGCGTCGACGCTGGTGGTCGCCACCCGCGGGGCCGTCGCACTGCCTGGCGAGGACGTCACCGACCTGGCGGGCGCCGCGGTGTGGGGTCTGGTGCGAGCCGCGCAGACCGAGCACCCTGGCCGGGTCGTGCTCGTCGACTTGGACAAGAACGCAGACACCGAGCCGGGCACCGAGCTCGACGTTGCGGCGATCGTCGCCGTCGGCGAACCGCAGGTGGTCATCCGCGACGGCGTCCTGCACATCGCCCGGGTGGTGCCTAGCCGCGCGGCCGAGTCACTGCTGGCCCCGCCGCCGGGCGGCGCCCCGTGGCGGCTGACGGGATCGGAGGCCGGCACCTTCGACGACCTGAGCCTGCAGCCGATCCCCGACGTCGACGAGCCGCTCGCCCCCGGTCGCATCCGGGTCGGCGTGCGCGCCATCGGCGCCAACTTCCGCGACGTCATGATCGCGCTAGGGTTGTATCCGGGTGGCGGCGCAATGGGCATCGAGGCCGCAGGCCTCGTCACCGAGATCGGGCCGGGCGTGACAGGAGTGTCCGTCGGTGACCGGGTGATGGGCCTGTTCCCCGACGGCACGGGAACGCTCGCGACCACCGACGCACGCGTCATCCTGCCCGTTCCCGCGGAGTGGGGCTACACGCAGGCCGCTGGCTTCACCGTGGGCTTCGCCACCGCGTTCCTCGCGCTGCGCGGACTGGCCGACGTGCAGCCGGGCCAGTCGGTGCTGATCCATGCGGGCACCGGCGGTGTCGGCATGGCCGCCGTACAGTTGGCCAGGCACTGGGGCTTGGAAGTGTTCGCCACCGCCAGCCGCGGCAAGTGGGACACGCTGCGGGGCATGGGGTTCGACGCCGACCACATCGGCGATTCGCGCACCCTGGACTTCGAGCAGAAGTTCCTGGCCGTCACCGGCGGGCGCGGCGTCGACGTCGTGCTGGACTCGTTGTCAGGTGACTTCGTCGATGCCTCCCTGCGACTGCTCCCGCGCGGTGGGGTCTTCCTCGAGATGGGCAAGACCGACATCCGCGACGCCACCACCGTCGCCGCCGACCACCCTGGCGTGCGCTACCGCGCGTTCGACCTGTTCGAGGCGGGTGCGGACGGCGTCGCGCAGATCCTGACCGGCGTCTCCGCCCTGAGCGACGCCGGAGTGTTGCGCCCGCTGCCCGTGACGACGTGGGACGCCCGGCGGGCGCCCGCGGCCCTGCGGCACCTGAGCCAGGCGCGCCACATCGGCAAGGTCGTGCTCACCATGCCCGACGCATGGGCCGGCGGCACCGTCCTGATCACCGGCGGCACCGGCATGGCAGGCGCGTCCGTCGCCCGCCACGTCGTCGCGAAGCACGGTGTGCGCCACCTGGTTCTGCTCTCCCGCCGTGGACCCGACGCACCGGGCGCCGCCGAGTTGGTCGCCGAGCTCACCGACGCGGGCGCCCACGTGCAGGTGGTCGCGGCCGACGCCGCCGACCGCGACGCACTGGGGAAGGGCCTTGCGGGCATCGACCACCAGCACGCGCTGTCGGCGGTGATCCACACCGCCGGGGTGATCGACGACGCGGTGCTCACGTCGCTGACACCGGATCGGGTCGACGCGGTGCTGAGGGCCAAGGTCGATGCCGCGTGGAACCTGCACGAGTTGACCAGGGACCTCGACCTTTCGGCGTTCGTGATGTTCTCGTCGATGGCCGGTCTGGTCGGCGCGTCCGGACAGGCGAACTACTCCGCGGCCAACGCCTACCTCGATGCGCTGGCCGCCCACCGGCGGGCGAACGGGCTGCCCGCGATGTCGCTGGGCTGGGGCCTGTGGGAGCAGGCCAGCGGCATGACGGGTCATCTGCAGAACGTCGATCTGGCCCGGCTCAACCGGGACGGCATCCTGGCGTTGCCCGTGGCGGATGCGCTGGCGCTGTTCGACGAGGCGCTGGCCGTCGACGAACCGTTCCTGGTGCCCGCGCGCATCGACCGCGTGGCACTGCGCACCAAGTCGACGGCCGGGACGCTGCCGCCGATGTTCATCGACCTGATCGCAGGCCCGTCCCGCCGTCAGGTCGGTGACTCGTTGGCCGCTGCCCAGTCGCGATCGGCTCTGGCGCAACGCCTTTCGGGGTTACCGGCCGATGAGCAGCACGATCTGCTGCTCGACCTGGTGCGTTCGCACATGGCCACGGTCCTCGGTCTGCCGTCACCGCAGGCCATCGCCCCGGACCTGGCCTTCCAGGATCACGGCTTCGACTCGCTGACCGCCGTGGAACTGCGCAATCGGTTGAAGGCCGCGACGGGACTGACGCTATCGCCCACGCTGATCTTCGACTACCCGAACCCGTCCGCGATCGCCGAGCACTTCCGCACCCAACTGGTCGGAGAGTCCGAGCAGGCGCCCGCGACCAACTCGGTGGACGAGGAACTGCAGCGCGTGGTGGCGACGATTCCCGTCAAGCGGCTCCGCCAGGCCGGCGTGCTCGACATGCTGCTGAACCTGGCCGCTCAGGGCGACGCAGGCGAGGCCACGACATCCGCCGAGCCGGCCAGGTCTCAGGACATCGCCGACATGGATCTGCAGGATCTGCTGGCCGCATTCGGTGACGATGACGACTAGGCCTCGATGAGGATCGTCGTCACCGGGGTCGACACGGTGGTCGGCCGCGGTGTCGCCGGTCGGCTGCTCAGCCTCGGCCACCACGTCCTCGGCGTCGGCTCGCGCCGTCCCGAGAGCTGGCCGGGCTCAGTCGATTTCACCGCGTCTCACCGGTTCGACGCGGCATTGCTGGCCGGCGCCGACGCCGTCGTGCACTGCGCTCGCGACCACGCCCCGCTTGAGACGATCACAGGGGCCGGAGTCGGCCGCCTCGTCGTGGCGTCGTCCATTCTGCACGCCGATCCGCCGCCGTTCGACGGGTTGCACATCCGGAGCGGAATCGTGTTGGGCCGCAACGCCGATGAGTCGACGCTGGGCATCTTCGCCGCGCCGGTGGCGCTGGACGTGGCCGGGTCCGGCGACCAACAGTTGCACGTGGTTCACCCGCATGACCTGGAGCGCGTACTGGTCCGCGCCGTCCTCGACGACGAACTGCGCGGCACCGTCGACGTGGCCGCCGACGGCCACACCTCCGTCCGCGCCGTCGCCAACGCCCTCGGCCGCCCCGTGCTGCGGGTGCCGACGATCCTGCGGCGCTTCGCCCCGTCCAGCCCGCTCACCCGCGAGCTGCCGCCCCTGGACCCCACCCGTCTTCGGGACGAATGGGGCCTCGTGCCCGCGTACGACGCCGCGCAGTGCGTCGAGGACTTCGCGCTCGCGGGCCGCGGCCGCATCGCGATCGGGGCG
>NZ_JAVROT010000026.1:0-10878 GCF_032162605.1 Mycobacterium sp.
CAGGGACACCGACGGAAACCGCGATCTACGGACGGTAAATCCGTCGGCTTACGCCTACGCAGGTTCGAATCCTGCACCTGCCACGCACGTCAGGCCCCCTTTCGAGCGGGCCTGACTTGTTCGAACGGCAGCGAATTGTCACGGATTGTCACAAGTCGCGTGAAACTCTGCGTGCGGACGCGCACCGTGGCACCTGGCGCTCGCTGTCACCGTTGCGGCTGACGAGGCGGCATCCACGCCATTTGTTGGCTGCATCCCGACGAGTGCCATCAAGCCCCCAGGCCGCCGCGCCTAGAGCGTTTGTGCTGAGCTTCTGTGGAGATCGGAGTGAAGCGACCGTCCCCGTCTGCAGTCGTATGGGTCGGTGTTGCGTCGTCGGACCGAGCCAAGAGGCGAAAATACCGCCTATCGGCGAACCCCTAAATCGTCATTGCCGCTGATGGTCCGAATGCAGCGTGCTCCAGCAAGAAATCGGCGCAGCGTTCCCCGATCATGATGGCGGGCGCGTTGGTGTTGGCTCGCGGAATCACCGGCAGCGACGAGGCATCCGCCACCCGGAGGCCGTCGACCCCGCGGACGCGCAGGGTCTCATCGAGGGCGCTGTCGGACTGTGTCCCCATCGCGACGCTGCACGCGGGGTGGCTCGTCGTGATCATGTTCTGCCTGATGGACTCCTCGACGTCGATGGCCGAGCCGGGTAGGAGTTCCCGTCCCACTGCGGACGCGATCGGTTCGGTCGCCATGATCTCGCGGGTGCGCCGCACTGCGCGGACGAGCGCATCCAGGTCTTCGCGTTCGGACAGCATGTTCAGGCGGATCTCCGGCGCCGCCGCCGGATCTGATGAACGCACCAGCACGCTGCCTCGGCTCTTGGGCGTCCAGTAAGAAGCCGCGACCGACAATGCGGGCTGCATTCCTCTCAGGCTGGTCGCTTGCACATCGATCGGAACGAAGATCAGCTGGAAATCGCACGCCGGAAGGTCAGGTGTCGAACGAATGTGAGCGACGGCCTCCGCGGCATTGCTCGAGAACTTGCCGCTTCTTCGTAGGAGCCACTGCAGCAACCACTTTGGGCTACCGGCGTCCGACAGCCCGGTGAAGCCCGGCGCCAACGCCCACTTGGTGATGGCATGCGGGTGATCGGTGAGGCCGCGGCCGACAGCTGGGCTGTCGACAACCGGAGCGATTCCGACTCCTCGCAGGTGATCGGCGGGACCTATCCCGGATATCTGCAAGATCTGCGGAGTGCCGAAGACCCCCGCGCTCACCACGACCTCCTGGTCGGCGAAGGCCTGTTGCACTCGCCGACGACGGCGATACTCGACGCCGACCGCCCGTCCGTTGCGGATGATGATCCGCCGGACCTCGGCCTTGGTGACGATGGTCAGATTGGGTTGACCCCGGAGGTAGCCCCGCGCCGTGTTCCAGCGCTGGCCCTCGAGGATGGTGACGGGGGAAATGGCGGCGCCATCGAGTTCGGGTCCGCTGACGTCGTCGTTGGCCGGGACACCTGCTGCCCGCGCTGCGGCGACGAATCTTTGGGACAGTTCGTCGACACACGGCACGCGACTCACGTGCTTGGGACCACTTTCCATCCGCTCGAACACGGGCGCGACGTCGTCCCACGTCCATCCCGGCAACTTCCAGCCGTCGTAGTCCAGCGTGCTGCCCTTTATCCATAGCATCGCGTTCATGCCGCTGGTGCCGCCGAGCGCCCTTCCGCGGGGTTGCGGGATCCGCCGGTCGCCGCATTCTGGTTCCGGCTCGGACTCGTACGCCCAGTCCAGGGACGTTCCGCGCTGGAGGGCGTAGAGCATCGGTGCGCGAATCGTGAGCCGGCGGTCCGAGCCGCCGGCCTCGATCAACAGGACCTTTGCCGAAGACTGACTAGCCAGCCGGCCGGCTACCGCGCAACCGGCGGAGCCTGCTCCCACCACGATGAAATCATATTCCGCCATCAGGCACTTCTCCCCCGGAAAGTTCGTGATCAGCGTACATCCGGCGCAGTTGGCGCATGTCCCTTTGGAGTTGATGGACTAAGCAGCCATCGGTCTCGACGCGTCTGAGGCAAGCGACGAGTCACGTCCCTCCGGCACTAAGAGAGAAGTGGGCATCAGGGCATAGAAACTAATCGGACTGACGGCCGCGCGCGACTACTTGCGAGAAGCTCCGAGCCGCGACGACAAGGGCGTCGGGCTGCGAGTGCACATACGTCTGCATCGTGAACGCCTTGGACGCGTGGCCCAGCCACGCTGATATGACTGCGATTGGCACGTCTTGCAGATGCATGAGGGTGCCGCACGTGTGCCGCGCATCGTGGTAGCGGATGTGCCGGACACCCGCCGCCTTGAGCATCCGTGCCCACCGCGACGTCAGCGCATGCGGGCTCAGCGCGGGATCGCGGTGAGACATGCTGCGAACATTTGCCCTGGTAGGCGATCAGAGAGATCTGTTCTGGCACAACGAGAAACGCGCCAATTGAGACTTAAAATCCGTCGAGCCACCTTCGCGACCTCTCGAGTGTTTCTGGCGACAACAGTCGCCGTAGAACCCTTCAACACCCACTGTGAAAGTCGGGCAGCTCGCACGATGGAGGTCGGTCGCGAAGGTGACCTGTTCGTTGGATCCGCGAATCCTGTGAGTTTCGAACACGTTGAGCCGGTACGGTCAGGCGATGGTCGCCCGGGGCGCTCTCATGGCAGGTATCGCCAAGCAGCTCGGCCATCCGCGCGGCGTGGGTGGCCGGATGGTCATGCTCGCGCTCAATCGAGGCAACCGCGGCTTCGTGCGCGCAGCTGTGCAGGCGTTGGATGCCGACGACGATGCCGTGGTGGCCGATGTCGGATTTGGCGGCGGTGTGGGCCTGAAGTTGTTGCTTGACAGCGTTGGTCGGTCGGGGTCCGTCCATGGGGTGGAAGTGTCGGACACGATGCTCAAGCAGGCCGCAAAACGGTATCGGCGCGACGTCGCGGCGGGGCGGTTGGCGCTGCACGACGGGTCGTTGACCCGACTGCCGTTCGCCGATGGCGCCTTGAACGGGGTCGTTACCGTCAACACCATTTACTTCGTCGCCGATCTGCAGGAGGCGTTCATCGAGTTGGCCAGGGTGACAGCACACTCGGGGCGCATCGTTGTTGGCGTCGCCAACCCCGAGACGCTGGGGAAGTTACCGTTCACTGACGACAGCTTCCGCCTTCGCCCCATACCCGAGGTCACCAACACGCTGCAAAGCGCGGGTTTCACGGTGCAACACCGTCGGATCGATGCCTCAGACGGGGCACCCCACCTGTTGATCGGCACGCCGGGTTCATCAAGCTGACCTTCGAGAGGTCCGCCGTGTCACCGATCTACATCGGGCCAGGAGACGACTTCGATTCAGTGAGGGCGTAGTGCGGCTTACTCCGGTCGAGCGGATACGACCTCAGTGACGTCGCCATCGAACGATCAGAAGCTCCCTACCGCGATGCGAAGGCGATCTGACACATGACAATCATTGAAGTGTTTCTTTGCGCTGTAGATGACACCACCCGCTGAAGACGTTCTGGCGTGGCTGGCGCGACGAACAGTTCCCGACGACTGGCGTGGCGATCGATTCGCTCATAACCCGACGTCAGCCTGGGGTCGTGCGAGCGGATCAGGATGCGGGAGGGCGGGCTGGTGATCAATGACAATGGGTCGCACCTTTGAGCACCCGTCCGGCGCCGAGCGCGATCTCAGGCCTATATCTCTTACGCCACTTTGGGTACAGTTAGTGGGTTCGAAGTCGTGGTCTAAAGTCATCTTTTATTCATCGAATATATGCCGGAATCGATGAGAATCCGCCGTACCGGTCCGGCATCGGCGAGACGCGAATTCGGTTGTATTGCAGGATAAGTCGCGACCATACGGACACGTGTCGAGAACGGCCAAACTCGAATCCGTTGGTCGTGGGTTCGAGCCCCACCCGCCCTACGTCAGAGGCTGTTTTTCAAGATCAGGCTCGCCGAGTCATCGTTTATGGGGGGAGAGGTCCCTGGCTCCGCGCTGGGCATCCAGAGATTTGACGGCTCCCTGCCAAGCCGTCCGGACAACGTCCAGCGCCTCCCGGACTGAGCCCGTGATGCGGGTCTGCCCGGCGAGTTGCGCCTGCCACTCGGCCGCGGTCCCAGGTAGAACGGCAGGACGTCGACACCGCGGCCTCGCCGCCGAGAAGCCCGGCCACGGGGTGCACGGCTCGGAGTTCTAGCCGATGCCGACGTGCGTGTTCGGCCCCAGCCGCCGATCGAACTGCGGGTTGGTGTCATTGATGACGAAGCTCCCCGCCGGGCCCAGTACGAAACCCGATTGATCGAAAGTGTTCGTGCACGCCATCGTCGTTCCGTCGTATCCACAGGTGACGTTCTTGAAGGCGATCCTCGAATCCGGGGGCAATGGCTTGAATACGTCGACCCCGCGCATGATCGGAGCATCGTTGGTCGCGAACCCCACCTGACCAGTCTGAAAGCCTGTCACGACGTTGCCCGGTGCGACAGGGAGGTTGCCGCTGCAGCCGTACCTGGCGCTGTTGCGGCTAATGATGCAGTCGATGTCGCCGTTCACGCTGAACGCGTATGTCGTGCCGTCCAGGACGGTGTACTCCAACGGATTGACCGAGGCGTAACTCATGATCGGCGGGGGCCCAGGCGCAGGCTCCGGATCGGCAGTCGCGAAGCCAGCCACGCCGACGACGGCTGCGCAGGCGGTGACAATGCCGATCAGGATTCTGGTGAGCACGACCCCACCATAAGGGCTGCCTATAGCACATGCACAGACAACTTCCCGAGACATCACTTCGCCAACGGGCTTCTGCCATCGGGCCGGTCGACCAGTGGGTTGATCGTGTTCAGCCCGAAACTCGCTCCCGGGCAGACGACGAAGCCCTTGATCGAAGCTGTTCTGATACGTCCCCAAGGGCGCCGTCCGTGCCACACATGACGTTTGGGCTCCTTACATCACTAACGCCACTTTGGTTCCATCGTTAGTGGGTTCGAAGGTTCGAGCAGGGGGCGGAGGAGGTGAGATGTAGCAGTGCTTCGAGTCCGTCGGCGCGGTACTACGTATAACCGATCTGAGCAGAGGTGGGTCGCGCAAACCTGCAAGTTACGGGCATGTTGCCAGCGATCGCCTGCATATGTTCGTCTTGACTGTGGGCTGAGCCACAGTTATCGTACTTATACGATTCACTAGATCGATGGCGAAATGATGTTGCTTGGACGTCGACTCGATCAGAACGTGTTCGCCGGAACTGCCGCGCGATCGCTTCGTTGCCGTGAGCGGCACGGGGTTCTCGCCGACTTCACCACATCCGAGGAGTTGCCCAATGAGCCGACAATTCAGCCGGCGCGAGATGCTGCGGTTTAGTGCAGTCGCTGCCGGCGGTGCCGCCGCTCTGGGATCGGGCGCGCTTTCGTTGACCGGTTGTAGCACCAACCGGCCGTTGACGAGCCCCGCCAGTTTCTCGGCGGGGCCGCCCCCCGGCGGCACACCTCGCCGGGGAGGGACGCTGCGCGTGGGGATGATCTCGGGCGGCAATGGCGAGACGCTCGATTTGCGCAAGATCACCACTGCAGGCGATATTTCGCGCAGTTCGGCCTTGTACGACCCACTGTGGTTCGTGGGGGAGTACGGCGCTGTGATTCCTGGTCTCGCAGAGTCTTGGGACTCCAACGACAAGTCCGACCTGTGGACCATTCGCCTGCGACAGGGCGTGCAGTTCCACAACGGCAAACCGCTCACTGCTGCCGACGTGGTGTACACCATCCAGAACTCGTGGTTATCGCCGGATGGATCTCTGCAACCGGTGCTCTCGCAGCTAATCGACGGCCCCAACGTACGCACCGACGGTCCGATGACCGTCGTCATTCCCCTGAAGCGGCCCCTGGCCCAGTTCCCCACCCTGGCTAGCGTGCAGAACTGTTACATCGTGCCGCAGGGATTCACGTCCTGGGACAAGCCAATTGGCACCGGGCCCTTCGTATTCAAGAGCTTCACCCCCGGGCAGCGTAGCGAGTTCACCGCCAATGACCACTACTGGCGCGGCGCTGGCCGCCCTCCGGTCGACAGTTTGGTGATCGACTCCTCTTTCGTCACTGACGAAACCCGACTCAACGCCCTGCTCGGCAGCTCGATCGACATCATGCCCAGCATCCAGCCCGCTCTTGGGCGTGCCAACGAAGCCTCCGGGCGGATCTACCTCGGCAACCAGCCGGGCCCTGGATGGTCCGGTGCCTGCTACCGCGTCGACCAAGGCCCGTTCGCCGATCCTCGTGTACGCCAGGCAGTCAAGCTCAGCGCCAACCGCCAGGCTGCTGCGGATCTGCTCTTCAGTGGCTACGCCGTAGCCGGCAATGACTGCGTCGGCTACACCGACCAGTACTTCGCCGACGACTTGAAGTCCGAGTACGACCCGGAAAAGGCCAAGTCATTACTCAAGTCCGCTGGATACGACGGTCTGAGCTTCGATCTGACCACCACATCTCTTGGGGCGACCACCAATCCACTGGCCACACTGTTCAAGGAGCAAGCCAAAGCCGCCGGGATCAACATCAACGTCAACCAAATCGATCCCGCGATCTACTTCACCAAGGAAGCGGGCTTTCAAACCCGGCCCTGGAGCATGGAGCTCTGGACGAACGCGGTGAGCTCGCTGACCTTGTTCTACCTATTCTTTCTCGTCGACGGTGCGCCCTACCAGGACTCATTCTTCGGCAATCCAGAACACGACGCGCAGATCTTCGCCGCCATGGCCGAGAAGGACGACGCACGCGCCAAGCAGAAATGGCATGACGTGCAGGTCGTGCAGCACGAGCAGGGCGGCACCATCAACTTCGTGAACTACAACTGGATCGACGGCTACGGACTCAACCTTCGCGGAGCCAAGACCACCAACGCCGGGCCATGCGACAACTTCGACTTCAGCACCACCTGGCTGGAAGGCTAAACCATGTCGACATCGAATTCCGTTGTTGTGCAGCCTGATACGGATGAGCCAAAGGTCGACGCGTCGCGCCCGGCGCTGCGTTACCGCTACCCGTTGGCCACGTTGATACTGCGACGCCTCGTGGCCGGGATCGCTACGGTACTGGCCGCCTCCATCCTGATCTACCTCGCCATCCTCGTGTTGCCGGGTGATGTCGCCTCAGTTGTGTTGGGACGCAACGCCACACCTGACCGGGTTGCCGAAGTCCATCAGCAGCTTGGACTCGACCGACCCATCTGGGAGCGATTCGCGAGCTTCCTCGGCGGATTCCTCAGCGGCGACTTCGGAGAATCCACCGCCGGTTTGGTGCAGGGCACCCACATCGACGTGGCCCACGTCGTGCTGCCAGCACTGGGTAATTCAGGGATCCTGGCGCTGATAACCATGATCCTGTTCATCCCACTTACTCTCGGTCTGGGCCTGCTGACCGGCGTCAAGGCCTACCGGCCGGTCGATCACGTCACCTCGATGGCGACACTGGCCATAAGCTCGCTGCCCGAATTCCTCGCTGCCTCTGCACTAATCGCCGTGTTCTTCTCCTGGCTAGGTTGGCTACCGCCGATTAGCAGCATCCCCGAGGGGGCAACGCCGTTCGACCATCCCGCGGTGATCGTGCTGCCCATCCTCACCCTGCTCTTGCTGAGCCTGTCGTTCGGATCACGGCTGCTGCGCGCGACCGTGATCGACGTGATGGCCCAGGACTACGTCACCATGGCACGGCTCAGCGGGTTCTCGACGCGCCACGTGTTGACCCGCTATGTCCTGCCCAACTCGCTAGTGCCCGTCATCCAAATCTTCGCCCAGCAGATTCAGTATCTGATCGGCGGGATGATCGTCATCGAGACCGTCTTCAACTATCCCGGAATCGGCACCGCCTTGGTGCGTGCAATCGCAGTCCGTGACACCCAGGAGACGGTCGTCATCGCCACCATTCTGGCGGCTCTCTACATCCTGATAAACCTCATCGCAGACGTGATCTGCATCGTGCTCGACCCGAAGACGAGGACCTCGGTGAAATAATGAATCGACTATGGAAAACGCTGTCGCACACCAGCGCCCAAGTAGGACTTGTTCTGCTCGTCTTCGTCCTGGCCGTCGCCGGGCTGGGCCGATTCGTGGCCCCGTACTCACCCACCGAACCCATCACGGCTCCTGGCGCCGGCCCCGGGCCAAGTGTCCTGGGTACCGGCTACTTAATCCTGGGGTCGGACTACCTCGGTCGCGACGTCTTGTCGCGAGTACTCAACGGCGGTCTGTCGGTCATCGCGATCGGCCTGTCGGCGACCCTGCTGGCCTACCTGATCGGTGTGGGCGTCGGCCTGCTGACCGGCTCGGTGGAGAACCGGGTGAGCTCATTGACCATGCGGGTGATTGACGTCATCATCTCCTTCCCACCACTGCTGGTGCTGCTGCTGCTCGTCGGCGGCTTCGGATCCAAGATCTGGGTACTGATCCTCGGCGTGGTCATCGTCTTGATTCCCGGCATTACCCGAGTCACCCGGGCCGCAGCCGCCACCGTCGCCAAGTCGTCCTACGTCGAGGTCGCGCGCACACGTGGCGACGGCACCATGACCATCTGGCGCCGCGACCTGCTACCCAACATCCTCCCAGTCGTCTTGGCGGACTTCGGTGTTCGATTCGGACTGTCCATCATCCTGGTGGCCAGCATGAATTACCTGGGTTTGGGCCTCGCGCCACCTGCTTCGGACTGGGGTTTGATGACCTCCGAGAATCAGAGCCTGATCGGACTCAATCCCTGGTCCGTGGGGGCACCCGCAATGATGTTGGCGCTGTTGACGATCAGCGTGAACCTGCTCGCCGACGCCTACGTCAAGACTCTGTCTGGTCGCGAAGGACCCCGGAACCCATGGTGGGCCCGACGCGGAACCACGCCGCCGATGGACACCTCCGACCCAGCCATCGAATCCACCGTCGCCTCCGAGGTCGAAGGAATCAAATTGTCATGACCAACGCCCGATCGACCACCGACATCACCACCCCCGCAGCCTCGCAGCCGGTCGCCACCGTCGAGAACCTGCGGGTCGAGACGGCCACCGGACGGTGCATCGTCGACGGAGTCTCTCTGCAGCTGTGCCACGGTGAGATCCTCGGCGTCGTGGGCGAATCCGGCAGCGGAAAGACCACCTCGGCATTGGCGTTCTTTGGCTTTGCTCAACACGGGGCCCGCTTCACCGGCGGTACCGTCCGACTGCCCGATCATGCCCCAATCGACCTGCCGTCGGCGACGAACATGCGCGACCTCCGTGGCCGTTACTTCAGCTACGTGCCGCAGAACCCCGGCACCGCACTGAATCCATCGATGCGCGTCGCCACCCTACTGGGTGAGGTCGCCGCGAGACGCGCCGCCGTCGACGCGACATTCGCCCGGGAGCGCGACACCGTCACCACCGATGTCCTCGGCATTGTCGGGCTACCGACGTCGAAGGACTTCCGCGCCCGATACCCGCATCAACTGTCCGGCGGTCAACAGCAGCGAGTCTGCATTGCAATGGCTCTGCTGTCGGGTTCGCGGGCCATCGTCCTGGACGAGCCGACCACGGGACTGGACGTCATCACACAGTCCGCGATCATCGAGGAGTTGCAGCGGCTGCGTCGCGAAAGCAACGTCACAATGCTCTACATCTCGCACAACCTCGCCGTGGTATCACAGCTGGCTACCAAAGTTGCCGTCATGTATGACGGCAAAGTCGTCGAAGTCGGCGCGACCCACTCGGTGCTGAATTCTCCGTCGCATCCGTACACACGCAAGCTTCTCGACGCCAGTCCAGATCTCAATCGACCCGGAGACAAGTCGCCGTTCGGCACCGTGACCACCTCGTCCGACGTCGTCGAACCTCAACAGGTCCTGCAGGTGTGCGATCTCAACATCACCCACCGGGTGCGCGGCGTAGAAGCCCACTCGGTGCGCGACATCAACCTCGGGCTCCGCCACGGGGAATGTCTGGCGCTAGTCGGCCAATCCGGCAGTGGCAAGACAACTATCGCGCGCGCCGTTGCCGGTATCCAGTCCGTCGACTCGGGTGAAATCAGCCTCAACGGGACGAGGCTTCCCGCGATGGCGACGGAACGCAGCGTAGATCAGCGGCGCCGACTTCAGATCGTCTTCCAAAACCCCACCGCGGCACTCAATCCCCGCGAGACGATCCGCACCGCCATCGACCGCGCGCGACGCCAGGTGGCCAAGTCCGACGAGATTTCAGTGCCTTCAACGGCCGACCTGCTCGACATGGTGCGCCTCCCGCACGCGATGGCGGAACGTCTGCCCAAGGACCTCTCGGGCGGTGAACGCCAGAGAGTCTGCATAGCTCGCGCTCTCGCCGCGCGACCAGAAGTGATGATCTGCGACGAAATTACCTCCGCGCTAGATGTTTCCGTACAAGCATCGGTCCTCACTCTGATCAACGAACTCCGCCGAGAGCTCAACCTGGCGCTGTTGTTCATCACTCATGACCTAGGCGTAGTCGCCGGAATCGCCGACATGGTGATGATTCTTGAGAACGGCCGCGTGCGCGAATTCGGCAAGACGGCCGACGTTCTCGGTGCCCCTTCCTCGGCATACGGCCGCAGCCTCATCGACGCGGTGCCGTCGCTCGCAGCGGCTACCGCCTGAACCCCAATCAACCGAAAACAGATCGACAAAAGACAGGGATACTTCATGGCTGCCAACCCGATTCACCATTGGATCAACAACAAGGTCTACCCGGGCACGGCCGGCACCACCGCGCCGGTGACGAACCCCGCCACCGGTGAGGTCACCGGCGAGTTGGCGCTCGGCAGCGTCGAGGATGCCCGCGCCGTCATCGATGCCGCCGCCGCGGCGTTCCCGGCCTGGCGGGACACCTCGCTGACCAAAAGGACTC
>NZ_JAVROT010000027.1:0-7478 GCF_032162605.1 Mycobacterium sp.
ATGGCTGGAGTGCGTCCATCGCCGCGACGTGGCATCGGACATCACCATTCGCACGGTCGGTGACATCGCCGACCGCTGGGTGCGGACGCCGGATGGCTGGCGCCTCGCGTCCCGCACCATTACACCCATCTTCGACCCGCCGCCGGCCTACTGGAATGGCGCCGAAGTGAACGCCGCTCACCCGACCGTGTGATCGATGGTCCGCCTCCACGACCTCGCCGACACGGTGTCGAACCGGCTCTTCCGCGCCATGCGAGTCACGAAGGTCTCCGACCTGAAACCGTTTCGAGAGATCAGCCTGACGAGCGTCGCTTCCTGGACCCCGGGTGACAAGATCCAGGTCCGAGTCGCCAGGGACGGGTTGACGATGCGCACCTACACGCCAGTCCGCTGGGACAACACCACCGGTGACACCACTATCCTCAGCTATTTGCACGGGGACGGGCCGGGCTCCGCCTGGGCCCAGAACGTTGCGGCTGACGACTCCGTCCAGGCCGTCGGCCCTCGCCGGTCGATCGACCTGAGGAGATTTTCCAGCGCGCCGATCTTCGTCGGCGACGAGACGTCGGTAGGTCTTCGCATGGCGTGGACGGCCGCTCACCCGAACCTCCATCCCGTGCGCGACATCTTCGAGGTGGGCGCCGACAGTCCGACTGCACTTCGTGCACTCGGACTGGAACCCATGCTCGTCACGCGCGAGGAGACAGACGATCATCTTCCGGCGCTCGTCGAACAGGTCGTCGCTGCCGCCGCCGAGCACCACGAGTCACCGCTCATCCTCACGGGCCGCTCTACGACCATCGCCGCGATCCGCCGAGCGTTGAAAGCAGCCGGACACGCACAACGCATGACCCGTGTGAGGACATATTGGGATCCCCGACGAACGGGACTTGACTGACCTCGGCGACCAGAACTGCGCGGTCACACGCATCGGGACCAGCTAACCAATGCGAATTGCACTGTGGCCCGAGGGATTTGAGTCAAGTTGTCGGCGGCGGCAAGACTCGCGCGGAGCATCAGCAGCACGTCAGTAGCGATCGAGCTCGATCAACCGCTCGTCGCTGATCCCGAAGTGATGCGCAATCTCATGGAGCACGACGTGCCTGATCTTGCGGCGTAGGCGATCCGCGTCGCCGGCAGCGAGTCGCGTGATCGGCCCGGCAAAGATGCTGATCTTGTCGGGAAGCACGCCGCTGTACGTGCTGCTCCTTCGCGGCAGTGGTACGCCGCGGTACCGGCCGCCGGCCGACGACGCCGGGCAGGATTCGGTCGGCCACCGCGTCCAGGTAGTCGACCACGTCACGCTTCGAGGCGTCGGCGTCGGGACTCAGTGGCTGGTCGAGGTTGGTCAGGTCGATTCCGTCGCGCGGCTCGCCGGTAGCGGGATCGCGCTTGGGGCTCATGGGCCAACGATGGGTCGAAGGCAATGGCCGCCTTGCCGGTTCGGCAAAGCGGCCACTGCGTGGGGGGTTCCAGATCTCACACCGCGAGCAGGCGCTCGAAGAACTCGCGGTAGCGCTTCAGGGCCACACGGAGATCCTCGGTCGAGGCTTCCTCGCCGCGTGCCCATTGCTCCTCGAGTCGCGATCGCGCTTGAGTGAAGCCGGTGGTGAGGTGCTCGACGACATCGGAGACGAGGCTGTCGGCTTTCTGAACGCACTCGCGGGGATCGTCGACGAAGCCGGCCTGCACGTTGTCCCAGCGTGCACGGAGCCCCGCCAGATGATCGTCGGCGAAGAGCTCTCTCTCGGTGGACGATTCGGGCTGGTCGCTTGAACCGTTAGCCGGTGCGGCCGACGATTCGGCCGATGCGGCCGACGGCTCGGCCGGTGCTGTCGACGGTTCAGCCGGTACGGTCGACGGTTCCCTCGTCACGGACGAGGAATCTGCCTGCTCGGTCGCGTGATCATGCTCCTCGGTCGAGGGTTCGATTCTGTCGGCCGAGTGGGTGACTTCGGTGTGCTGATCGTGGGTAGTCATGCGCTTGCCTCCTGTGACGTGTCCTTCTCTGTTTCAAGCAACTTCGCGAACAGCGCGCGGTAGTGAACGAATGCCTGCCGCTGCTGCTCGGTGCCGACCTCGCCCCTCTGCTGCGACAGATTTATGTCGTGAGCGGCGCGGTAGTTCTCGACGACCGTCGGGTGGTCGACCGAGATGTCGGCCGCCTGCCGGTCGAAGTCGTCGACGGGGTAGCCACGCTCGCGCATGACCTCGGTGACGAGTAGGTCCGCTTCTCCCACCGCGCTCGACGGGTGGTCGACGAAAGCCGTCTGGACCACCCGCCACCGGTTGACATAGCCGTCCAGCGCCGCTGGCGTCAGCGGACGAATGTCGAGCTTTTCCCGCTTTCGCTCACGCTCGGTGAGCTCCTTTTCTGCTGCTTTTTCGTCGTCGGCCGCGATTACGGTCCGCTCGTATTCGGGACCGAACCGCTGCTTCAGCCGCTCCGTCTTGCGCCGAGTCGTCTTGTTGGCGATCACGATCGCCACTGCAAAGATCGCGGCCGCGGCCGCGACCGCGACTAGAATCCATCCCCAAACAGGCATTTGTTGGTACCTCCTCGCTCTTTTTTGGTGCATACCCAAGGGTCTTCCTACGGAAACGTCAATTTATTCTGGACTGAGTCCAACCTTCGAATAGGCCTGTTTTACAACGATTTTCAATCTGTCTTCGCCGGCCAGCGTCGCGGTCACGTCATCGAAACCGACCGTCTCGCCGAGCACCCACCGAACGCCGGGCCTCGACGTCGCGTAACAGATCACGCTTGTCAGCAGGCCGGCGTCATCCTCGTCGACGGTGATACCGGTTGGCGGCTCACCTTCGGCACGGGTCATGAACGGCCTCACGCAGGCGTGCTGAACCTCGTATGCAAGCTTCTGCAGCTCGGCGAGCATCGGGACCGTCAGGTGAAACGACACCGACGCGCAAGACGCCGCCGACGCGTCAACGAGGTATCGCTCACAGCACCCCTCGGCTGCTTGGCAGGCGCGTCCATCGCGTCGCCGAGCGCCCTGATCTCGGGGTCGAGGTAATCGGCGATGATCGCCTCGACTCGCATGAGATCACTTGCGCCGCTTGGTGTTTACCCCAGCCGGTGCCTGGCGAGGTTGGCCCGTTCGGCTTTGTACTTTTTGATCGCGTTCGATCTCGGCCTTGCGCCGTTGATTGAATTCGGCGAGATGATCTAACTCAGCCTGTGGTGATCGTGACAGAATCTCTGATAATTGGACTTTTTCTGGCCATGGTCGTTACACCTTTCGCGGGTGGTTGAAATTGATTCAGGTAATCGGCGATGCGTTCCGGTGGAATGTGTTCGGCGTTGCGCAGAGCGGTCGTGATCTCAGTGAAACGCCGCGTGTCTTCACGTTGTATCTGCGCGAGTTCTCGGCGAGCACGGCTCTGGCAGGCAGCGGTGTGCGCGTTGCTCACGCCCCGAATGATTCTGCCGCTCATCGGTTGTCGATCGTTCGGGCGAGCGTGTCAACTTCATTTGAATCGAACTTGAGCAGCTCCGGACCAACGCGGTGGCACGAAATACATCCAACGGCAACGTACTTGAGCAAAGTGTTGGGGGAGATGCCGAGACGTTTTGCGGCCTGAGCCGTAGAAATCAATCTCGCGCAGGGATCAACGCGTTCACGCGCGGTACCTCACCCCTGACAACATCGTCCGACAGCCGGCCCCGGCCAAATTCAACGGCCTGCCCGTGCTCGGAAGTTACGGCCGCGCGTTCCTGATCGAAAGTAATTTCCTCCCATCGAGTTACGTCGCCGTGGTCGCGACCAACGGACCCGGCAGCCTCAACAACGCGGTCGGCGTGCGCCAGCACCCCATCACCGCATATCAGGGCTTGCGCCAGATACCCGGCAACGGGCAGTACCCCATCGTGGAATCGTTGTCTCAGCGTTCCTTCGGTGTGGGCGTGCGGCATCGCTCGGCAGCCGTGTGCATCAAGGTCGGCACCGAGTCCTACACCGTGCCGCCCGCTGCGGCAATCCCGGTCTAGGTGGCGAATCACAAGTGACAGTGCCCGGTCCTTTCATTCCCAGCGACGGGCTGTCGTGTGGACTCGGGTCAGCCCAGCGCAAAGGCAACGCCGACCGCGAGTCAGAATTCAGCCACGGTCGCGGCCTTGTGCCACCTCACCTAGAAGACGCCCCGCCTTCCGAAGGGGGGCGTTACCGCGGACGCACGCCGCCAGCCGAACCGAAAGTGAAGCTGGCGCGGGGTGAGCCCGTGATAATCAAGCGCGGCGGGTGATTCTTCATACGTCGCTGATTGACAAGGTCGGGTGCCCTAGCAACAGCACAATTGCGGCGTCAACTTCAATAGCGGTGTCGGAATTAGTTGTCATTTTCCTCCCAGATGAGTGGGACCCCCGTATTGGCAAGGCTAGCAAGGTGGTACGACTCTGCGGCGGGGCTCTAACAGGCCCGTCTAAGCGATAGCGTGCCGCAACCGATCCGACGCTCAAACGTTGGAAGACAGCGGCGCATTGGCCGAGCTAACGAATCCGACCCGCCAGAGGGGCAGCGCCGACATGCACAGGAACTCCCCGCCAGGATGGTTGCTGCGCCGGGGGCGACGGCGACCTAGCCAACCGATTCGAGCGTGATTCGCTGACCGGGATCGCAGGCCGGTCGCACGCGTCGCGTCCTCGGCTCCGAAAACCGCCCCTGAGCTGCGGCTATGTTGGTGGCAGGTACAGGATTCGAACCTGTGTAGGCGTAAGCCGACGGATTGACAGTCCGCAGAACTGGGTGTCCGCGTACATCTCCGTTCCCTGGACGGCGCCGACGTGCAGTGATGGTTTCAGGGTGTCCCCTTATCTCGCCGCTTCTCGCCGCCGCGCCAAGCTGACGGCTGCAGGCGGAAGGACCCTGGAGACGCTGAGCGCGTAGCGCGATCCATTACTCATGAGACCCATCTCACACACCACCGTATAGCCGACGCTGCCGCTCCCCGCCCCAACGTCGCCCTCAGCCGGCTTCGCCTAGTCCTGGCCCGCTCTGATTTGCGGGCCCAACCACCGATAACGACCGATTCCGTCAAGCCGACTGGTGGCGACAACGATCGCACGACCCCAAACTGCCAGGAGCAGGCAGAGTCTGAACAGAGCTTCGCAAGGCGCGGGGTTCTGTTGTGGGCGTAGTTCAGCGAGTGACTGTCGTCACCGTTGTCGTCGAATATGTGGTCGGCGGAGTGATGGGCATCGTCTGGTGGTCGAGCGCCTCGGGTCCGATGACCCTGTGAATCCAGGCTGGCGATGAACCTCGTCTAGCCAAGGGTCGTGTTACCGACAGGCCAGGAAAAGCGGGTGGACGGATGGCCGGCGTTGTGCCGGCCGCGCCTTCCGTTCACCGTCAGCGCCGGCTGGCCCATATCTGGGTGACCCTCAGGGTTGCGGAGCCCGGAGCGTCGGCTGACGCCACACAAAGCCATGCGGTGGCTCCTTTAGCCACCGCGAAGCGAGAGGATGCCATGGTTCTGCTATCCACCGAGACGACCTACATACGCGGCACCGGAGAATACGAGGCGGCCCGCCGGGCAACGGTTTGGAACGGACTCGTGCCGGAACGCTTTCCAGATGTGATCGTTCATGCCGACGACACCGACGACGTGATCGCGGCGTTGAACTACGCCCGCGTCAATGGGCATCGCGTCGGAGTCCGCTCAGGCGGTCACAGCTGGGCGGCAAGTCATTTGCGTGATGGCGGATTACTGCTCGACGTCGGTGCACTGGATCACTGCTCGGTTGACCGAGATCGGATGATCGCGACCGTCGGCCCCGGCAAGGTCGCCAACGTCTTCGCCGCCGAATTGGACGCGCAGGGGCTGTTCTTCCCGGCCGGTCACTGCGAAGGTATCTGCTTGGGAGGCTATCTGTTACAGGGCGGGTACGGCTGGAACAGCCCCGTGCTCGGACCGGCGTGCGAGAGTGTGCTCGGCTTGGAGGTCGTCACCGCCGACGGCGAGCTGATCTACTGCGACGCCGAGCATCATCCCGACCTGTATTGGGCAGCCCGCGGCTCGGGCCCAGGCTTCTTCGGCGTCGTCACGTCCTTCACACTGCGGATTTATCCACGCCCAGCGGTCATTGGGACCTGCATGTACCTCTACCCCACCGAACTCGTCGATGAGGTGTTCACCTGGGGACGGAGCATCAGAGCCGAAATCGACGAGCGGGTCGAAATGCAGATTCTCACCTCGCGAAGCTTCGAGGCGATCGGGTTCGACCGTCCCGGCATCGTCATCGCCTCCCCGGTCTTCGCCGACACCGAGGACGAGGCGACGAAAGCCCTTGCCGTGCTGGGTAGCTGCCCGGTCGCCGATCAGGCACTCATCAAGGTGCCCTACGCAACGACGACCCTGGCCGACTGGTATTCGGTGATCATGAACAACTATCCACATGGACACCGCTACATCGCCGACAACATGTTCACCTCGGCGTCGGCCGAAGAATTGCTGCCTGGCATCCGCGCCATTGTCGAAACGATGCCGCCACACCCCTCCCACTTCATCTTCACCGGGTGGAACACGTCCGCGGACCGCGCCGACATGGTGTACGGCGTGGAGGACGAGATCTACATGGCGCTGTACACCGTCTGGAACGATCCTGCCGACGACGAGCGGTATCGCGACTGGGCTTCCTCGAGTATGGCCAACATGTCACATCTCGCGACCGGGATCGCGCTGGCCGACGAGAACCTCGGACGGCGCTCGGCAACGTTCATCTCCGATGCGAACATGACTCGGTTGGAGGCCGTCCGCATGGCCTACGACCCGGACCGGCGCTTTCACAGCTGGATGAGTCCAAAATGAACGCCAAGCCGGACGCGGGCGAACACCATGACGTCGTCGTGATCGGAGCCGGTCCGTCCGGGCTCGCGATCGCCAGGCGACTCTGGCATCAGCACGGCATCGACGCGCTCGTCGTCGATAAAGCGGACGCACCGGCGATGTCCTGGCGCAGGCGCTATGACGACTTCCGACTCAACACCACCGGATTCCTGTCACATCTTCCCGGACAACGGATTCCGTTGACGACGGGGCGGTGGCCGACCAAGGAGGACATGGTCGCCTATTTCGACGACTACGTACGCCGCCAACACATCACGCTCAAGCTCGGGGTCGCGGTCTCACGTATCGACCACGCGACTGGGGGCTGGCAACTTGACACCGACTCGGGTCCCATTCAGGCGCGCTCGGTCGTGTTGTGCACCGGCAACTACTGCACGCCAATGATTCCCGCGTGGCCTGGGTTGAAGGACTTCGCCGGCGAGCTCGTGCACTCCGACGAGTTCACCAACGCCTTGCCGTACCGCGATCGCGACGTGCTGGTCGTGGGCGCGGGTAATTCGGGCGCCGACATCGCCGTCCAGCTCGCCGACATCGGCGCGCGCCGCGTCTGGCTGGCCGTGCGCACGCCGCCGCATCTGGTGCGCCGCGCGGTGGGACCGATCCCTTCCGACATCTTC
>NZ_JAVROT010000028.1:0-3107 GCF_032162605.1 Mycobacterium sp.
AACGTCGCGGTGAGCAGAGTCGGGTCAGTGACGGCGAGGTCGGCGACGGTCGTAATGCCCAGTCCGGCAAGCCGTTTGGCGGTCTTGGGACCGACGCCCCAGAGCGCATCGACCCCGCGGTCGCCCATCAACGGCATCCAGTTCTCGTCGGTGAGCGCGAAGACACCCTGGCCTTCATCTGCTCCTCGCGTGCGCGAAGGCTTGCCGAAACCGGTGGCGACCTTGGCCCGCTGCTTGTTGTCGCTGATGCCCACCGAACACGACAGGGCAGTCTCGGCGGCGACGACCGTGCGGATGCGTTCGGCCAACTCCAACGGGTCGGCCACGTCGGCGCCCAGGTAGGCCTCGTCCCAGCCCCACACCTCCAGCGGGTGACCAAGGTCGCGCAGCAGTCCCATCACCTGCTCTGACGCCTCGTCGTAGGCGTCCGGATCGGACGGCAGGAAGGTGGCGTCCTGGCAGCGGCGGGCGGCCGTGCGCAGCGGCATTCCGGCGTGCACGCCGAACTCCCGCGCCTCGTACGAGGCGCAGGTGACGACCTTGCGCGGTTCGGTGGGATCACCGCTGCCGCCGACGATGACAGGCAGCCCGGCCAGTTCGGGATGGCGGCGTAGCTCGACCGACGCCAGAAATTGGTCGAGGTCGACATGCAGGACCCAGCTCGATGTCGGCGAGGCCATGGGGGTCAGGTCACCGCCCACACAGCTTGCGCGCCAAGCTTTCCCAGGCGTCGCCCAGCGTCTCGAGGGTGTGTCTGCCGGAATTCAGTTGGTGCTCCACATAATCCACGTCAAGCAGGGCCAGCAGCGCGTCGGTCTGGACATCGAGATCGCCGCTGGCGTGGGCCGCCTGCAACAGCACCCGCACATGGGTGTGCTGCACCGCTGCGGCTCCCACGTGGCGGGTCACCGGATCGCCTTTGGCCGCCGAGAGCAGCGCGTGGTGGGTGTGCACGAAGCACATGCGGTCCTGGCCGAACGCCACCAGGCGATCCATCGGCGGCGCGTCGGGGCCCAGCGGGGGCGGGCCGAACAGAAAGGCCTGCTGACTGGCGCGTTCGTCCTCGTCGAGCAGCACCATCATCAGCCCGGCGCGGCTGCCGAACCGGCGGAACAGCGTGCCTTTTCCGACACCGGCGGCCGCGGCGACGTCGTCCATCGTGACCGCGTCCGCGCCACGGGTGGCGACCAGGCGGCGGGCTGCATGCAGCAGCAGCTCGCGGTTGCGCGCCGCGTCACCTCGCTCCTGTGGCAGCTCTCGCGGCGCCGACACGGGCAACTCGCCCAACCTCTCCACACCGCTCACCACTGCACTTTAACGCGGCCGGAATAAAACGGACTACAGTCCGTTTAAGCCGTGGAAAGATGTAGACCAATAACCGAAGGGAACGGACCAGTGGCAGAGATCAAAGTCGTGGCGTTGGTGGGGAGCCTGCGCGCTGCATCGATAAATCGCAAAATCGCCGAACTCGCGGTCGAGGTAGCGCCCGACGATGTCGCCATCACCGTGTTCGAGGGGCTGGCGGACTTGCCGTTTTACAACGAAGAGATCGACGACGTCATGAACACCGACGCGCCGCCGCTGGCTTCGGTGGACGCGCTGCGCGCCGCGGCCGGCGAGGCGGATGCGGCCCTGGTGGTCACCCCCGAGTACAACGGCAGCATTCCGGCCGTCGTCAAGAACGCGATCGACTGGCTGTCTCGACCGTTCGGCGACAGCGCGTTGAAGGGCAAGCCGTTGGCAGTGGTCGGGGGGTCTTTTGGACAGTACGGCGGAGTGTGGGCGCACGACGAGACCCGCAAGTCATTCGGCATCGCCGGCGCACGGGTAGTGGAGACGATCAAACTGTCGGTGCCGTTTGGAACTTTGGAGGGCAAGGCTCCCGCCGAGCACGCCGAGCTGGTGGCCAATGTGCGCGACGTGGTCGGCAAGCTCGCCGCCGAGGTCGGCTGATTGGCGGTATCCAACAAGCCGCTCACTCGGTGACCAGCAGCGTTCTAGCAAGTTAATAGCTAAAGCCGCCAGCTAGCCTGGCGGCTTTGCTAGCGGCGGGTAGGCGCCCAGACGGCACCGGTGTTGTCGGTGGCCGGTGCTATACCGATACGCATGGGCGTCTTTGACGGGGTTTGTGATCTGCGACACGCCGGGGCGGGCATGTGCGTCAGGGCTTACGACCAGGGAATTTCAGAATTGTTATTCGGAACATCTTGTATCTCGAGATCTTGTCAGCCCCTAGGTGTAGTGTTTCGACAGCCGGCAGATCCCAGGTTCACCAAGCCAGACCGGCCCGGTGAACCACCCGGAATCGGCTGGAAGGTTCGAAGCCAGGTGCTTCGACCTGACAGCCGCAGGACGGGAATCTTGGGGCTTGACGGAGCGCTGAACTTAGCGCAGATGTAGTGCCCCAAGCAGTTGCCAGTCCGTAACAAAATCTTCGACCTTCTTCCCGCAGAGGAGCGGCTTCAATGAGCATCACCGTGTACACCAAGCCGGCATGTGTGCAGTGCAGCGCTACCTACAAGGCTCTCGACAAGCAGGGCCTTGCCTACGAGAAGGTCGACATCAGCCTGGATGCCGAGGCGCGCGACTACGTGATGGCACTGGGCTATCTGCAGGCTCCCGTGGTGGTGGCAGGAAGCGACCACTGGTCGGGCTTCCGGCCCGATCGGATCAAGGCGCTTGCCGGGGCGGCGCTGAGCGCCTAGTCCAGTAGATGAGCAAGTAAGGAGGTTGCGGTGCCATGGACATCACGCAGTGCAACCTTGTCTATTTCTCTTCCGTATCGGAGAACACCCACCGCTTCGTCCAGAAGCTGGGTGTTCCCGCCACGCGGATACCCCTCCATGGTCGCATCGAGGTCGACGAACCGTACGTATTGATATTGCCCACGTACGGCGGAGGCCGGGCCACGCCGGACATCAACGACGGTGGCTACGTCCCCAAACAAGTCATCGCGTTCTTGAACAACGAGCACAACAGGTCGTTCATCCGTGGCGTCATCGCCGCGGGCAACAACAACTTCGGCACGGAGTTCGCCTATGCGGGCAATGTGGTGTCCCGCAAATGCGGCGTGCCGTACCTCTACCGGTTCGAACTCATGGGCACCC
>NZ_JAVROT010000029.1:0-7725 GCF_032162605.1 Mycobacterium sp.
GGCCGGGCGTCATGAGCGACGCCACCAGGTGGAAGGTCACGTGCTGGGTCGCGTCACTGTCGGGCGGCGGTGCCGTGGACACCGTGCAGATCGATGAGAGCAAGCTCTTCGTCAGTGAAGTCGGGAGCGTCGAGGGCCGCGAGATTGTGGTCGAGTTGCTCCTTCGAGCTCGCACCGATCAGAGCCGAGGTCACCGCCGGGTTGCGAAGCACCCATTGCAGTGCGAGCTGCGCCAGTGACTGACCCCGCGCCTCCGCGACCTTGTTGAGCTCGGCGGTGCGCCGGCGGTAGGTGTCGTCGATCTGCGCAGGCGTGAGGAAGTCGCTCGCCTGCGCCCGTGCACCGTCGGGGATCGATTCGAGGTACTTGTCGGTGAGCAGGCCCTGATGCAGCGGCGAGTACACGACCAAGCCGAAACCTTCCTCAACTGCCAGCGCCGCCAAACCGTTCTGGTCGATGCTGCGGTCATAAATCGAGTACCGCGGTTGGTGGACGAGGAGCGGCACGCCCTCCGCCGTCAGCAGCGCGGAAATCTCGGCGGCGCGATCCGGCTGATAGTTCGAGATCCCCACGTAGAGTGCCTTTCCCGACCTCACCGCTGCCGCCAGCGCGCTGGCGGTCTCCGCCAGCGGAGTCGTGAGGTCGGGGACATGGTGATAGAAGATGTCGACGTAGTCGGTGCCCAAGTCACGCAAGCTGAGCTCCAGCGAGGTCAGCAGGTTCTTACGCGATCCGCCCTTGAGATACGGGCTGGGACCAATGATGCCGCCGGCCTTGGTGGACAGCACCAGCTCGTGGCGGTACGGCCCCAACTCCTCGCGCAGGACACGACCGAAAGTCCTCTCCGCACCGCGGTGCGGCGGCCCATAACGGTTCGCGTTGTCGAAATGTGTGATGCCCAAGTCGAAGGCGTGCAGGACGATGTCGCGTTGGGTGTCGAAGGCGTAGTCGGCGCCGAACTTCTGCCACAGACCGAACGAGAACGCAGGTAGATCGAGTCCCGAGACACCCGCGCGCCGGTATGGCAGCGTGTCGTAGCGGTTTTCGGCTGCGAGGTGCACCCGTGGGTAATGGGGAGACTGGTCGGTCATCAGAGATCTCGCTATCTGTGGTGGGAACTCAACGGCGGGGGCGTCGCAACGAAGCGGGTTGCAGAGCGGGGGTATCACGCCCGGTGTCTCGCTCGAGGAACTGGGTGCCCGGGTCGACGATGTCATCGATCCGGTCAAGCACGTCATCGCTGAGCTCGACCGATGCCGCCTTGAGGTAGGCCTCGAGGTGTGCGGGTATGCGCGGACCGATGATGACACTGCTGATGGCCGGGTGATTGAGCGCAAAGGCGACCGAAAGCTCGATCGTGGTGAGCCCGTTGTCTTCTGCCAGCCGGGCCAGCGCGTCGGCGGCGCTCAGCTTGCGGTGGTTGCGCTCCAGCGAGATGTCGAAACGCCCCGGAATCAGGTCGGCGCGGGCCGAGGAGGGCTGCTCGCCGCCGAGCCGGTACTTGCCCGAGAGCCAACCGGCGGCCAGCGGGCCGTAACTGATGACACCGAGCCCATACTTCTGCACCACGGGGAAGACTTCACGTTCGGAACCACGGACCAACGGCGAGTAGGGCAGCTGCTCGGTGTGCGGCGCGATCAGGCCGTGCTTCTCGGCCAGCCACTGCGCCTCGACGAGCTGATGGGCAGGGAAGGCCGACGTGCCGTAGTAACGGATCTTGCCGGAGCGGACCAGTCCGTCGAGGGTGGTCAGCGTCTCCAGCAGATCGGTGTGCGGGTCGGGTCGATGCGCCTGGTAGAGGTCCAGGTAGTCCGTGCCCAGTCTGCGCAGGCTGTCTTCGATCGCCTGGATGATCCAGCGGCGGCTGTTGCCAGCGTGCTGCGGGTTGTCCCCAATTTGGTTGTGGAACTTCGTCGCAAGGAACAGGCCTTCGCGCGGGACCGACGCCGACTTCAGCGCCTTGCCGACGATCTCCTCCGACGATCCATGACCGTACGCGTCGGCGGTGTCGAGCACCGTGATCCCGGCGTCGATCGCAGCGTGGATGATCTCGATACTTTCGCCCTCTTCGGCCCAGCGACCGAAGTTCATGGTCCCGAGCGTCAGCGGGGTGACCAGGACACCCGTGCGACCGAGGCGACGGGTGAGTTCCAGTGACATGCGGTTGCGGTTCCTCTCGTGAACTCAGAACGGTTTCAGAACAGTCCGGACGTCGGCGGTTCCTCGCCGACCAGGTGGTAGCCGCCCGCGACCGCCACCTTCCAATTTCGGGGGTTGTGATTGGCGATCGTGCGGGCGTTGCGCCAGTGCCGGTCGAAGGCGTATTTGCGGTCAGTAGCGGAGCCACCGCCCACATCGAAGATCAATTCGGCCGCCCGCAGGGCGGATTCGGCGGCGACGTACTGTGCCTGGGCCACATTGACCGCGGCCGAGGCGGCCAGGTCGCGAAGCTCCCCGGCCGGAGCGAGCAGGACTTGCCCGACGGCCTCTGCCGCGAGGAGCACGACGGCTCGCGCGGCGTTGGCGCGCGCGGCGATCTCTCCGACGACGTGCCGTACGTAGGGATCGTCCACCGCCCGGTCGGCGCTGCTGTGCTTGATCGGTCGCGCCTTCGTGCGGGCGAACCACAGCGCGTCGTCCAAGGCAGCCGCCGCAATACCCGCCTCGACGGCGGCGAGGTAGAGCTGCGCGAACGTGCCCTGCCACGGGTTCGGCGGCGGCGTGTCGCCGACCCGCTGAATCTCCTCGACCTCGACCCTGACGTCGTGCAGCCGGGTGGTGCCCGAGGCGGTCAGACGTTGGCCGATGGCATCGAAGTCATCGAGGCGTTCGACTCCCTCGCGGTCGACGGGCACGGTGAACCGAACGACCTTGCCGTCGTCGTCGACCGCGCTGCCGCCAAACCACTGGGCGTAGAGCCCGCCCGTGGAGTAGTACTTCTCGCCCGCGATGCGAAACTCGTTGTCCTTCTCGTACAGCCGGGTCGCCACCCCGCCCGACGGTCCGCCACGCTCATTGCCGGTGCCGGTGAACAGATCCCCGGCGCGCAGCCGCTCCAGGATGTGCTCGCGATTGGGCACGTCGTTGGGCCCGACGATGGTGTGAGCGGCCAGGAAGCTGGGACGCAGTGCCTGTGCCACGTTGGAGTCCGCTCGGGCGATGGCGATGACCAGATCCGCGACGTCCCGAACCGTGCCGCCGGCGCCCCCGTCGTCCACCGGGATCCCGGTGAGTGTGATGCGGTGCTCGCGGAGCTCACGCACCTCGTCGTAGGAGTAGTCGCGGGTGCCCTCGCGCTCTCGGGCACTGTCAGCGAGACGGGTCAGAACGGGCGTGATCGCCGCCCGGATCCCGGCTACGGTCAGCGCCTCCGGTTGCTTGGCTGACACCCTGGCGGCTGTCATGCGTTGACCTGCAACAGATCCGGCAATCCCAAACCGGATCGCAGCGTCGAACCCCTCGGGTTGCGCAGCCGCGGCACCACGTCGAGAACCGCGTCCTCGATCGCCGACGCCGAGCCACGAGGCGCCAGTACGAAGCCGTCGATCCCGTCGACTGCCGTCCACGCCGGGACGTCGGACAGCTCGTCGGCCACCCGCAGGAGCACCGCAACGTCTTCGCGGCGACGGCCTGCAGTGACCAGTTCGCCCGAGAGCGCCTGCGCTGCACCGACGGCGTCGGCCGGGTCGACGATCACGGCGTCGGCGGCCTTGGCGATCCGTGCCCACCCCAGTTCCGCTGGATCGGCGGCGAGCAGAACCGGCCGTCCCTGCACCGACGCCGGACCATCCAGGGCTCCCCGCACGCGATAGAACCGGCCCTCGAAGTGGACGGGACGGATCAGTTCCTCGTCGACCACCAGCGCGGCAGCCTGATCACCCAGTAACGCGTTGCGCGGGAACGACTCCCACAGTCCAGTGAGGACGGCGGCGTATTCGGCCCATCGCTGCGCCCGATCATCGGCCCCGACATCGGGCTGCACGGCGTCGCTGACCTGGTCCCCGTCCCCGGTGCGCAGCACCACACCCACGCGGCCCTGCGTGGCCCGGTCGAAGGACTGTACTCGACGGGCCAGATTGTAGGGGGCCTGGTGGGTGGTCGGACTGTCGATCACGAATGACACGCCGCTGTGACGACCGGCGAGATAAGCACCCACGATCGACGGGTCGATCGTCGGCTCGTCAGAGCCGTTGTCCACCAGCCGAATCCCGGTCACGCCGACGTCCTGGGCTACAGCGGAGATGGCATCGGCCTGTGCAACGGACACCTGGCCGGCTGACGCACCAACGGTCAACTCGACGAAGACGCTCATAGGCCGGCTTCGTCCAGCCGGCGCGGTGCCTGCGGCAGCCCGATGCCCAGATGGCCACGCAGCGTGGCGGACTCATAGTCGGTGCGGAACAGTCCGCGCCGTTGCAGCACCGGTACCAGGTGATCAGCGAAGTCGTCGAACCCCGACGGCAACACGTCGGGCATCACGTTGAAGCCGTCAGCGGCACCGTGGCGGTACCAGAGTTCGATATCGTCGGCGACCTGTTCGGGCGTACCGACGACGATGCGGTGACCGCCACCTCCGGACAGCTTCTTCAGCAGCTGGCGCAGTGTCGGGTTCTCCCGCGCGATGATCCCGCGGATCACGCGGTAGAAGGTCTGCGACCCGCCTGCGTCGTCGGGTTCACGCAGCAGCTCAGCCGGGATCGGCTCGTCGTCGGCGAGTCCGTCGAGGGAGAAACCGAGCTGACCGCCAAGCCGTTCGCGGGCGTAGGCCTGCGGCAACACCTCGTCGAGCAGTTCGCGACGCTCCCTGGCCTCGGCCTCGGTGCTGCCCAGCACCGTCGACAGACCGGGCAGGACCACGACCTCGTCCGGGTCGCGGCCGAATCGTGCTGCACCCTGGCGTATCTCGGTGCGGAACTCGCGAGCGCGATCGATGTCCTGCTCGGCGGAGAAGATGACCTCACCGACCCGGGATGCCAACGTCTTTCCGTCGCTGGAGCCACCGGCCTGCACTATCACCGGTCGACCCTGTGGCGAAATCAATTCGGTTCGCGTATCCCACGCTGACACCGCCCGCGCGACCAAGTCGCCGGCTCGTTGGTACCGAAGTCCGTGGTCGGGTTCGGCGTCGCGACCGAAGTTGCGGGCAGCGACGGGACCGGCCGTGGTCACGACGTTCCAGCCGAACCGTCCACCGCTGAGATAGTCCAGATCGCCCAGCCGGCGGGCCATTTCGTGTGCATCGTTGTAGGACGACGACAGCGTCGCGATGAGCCCGATTCGCTCCGTCTGACCGGCCACGCGGGCCAGTACCGTGCTCGGTTCCAGGTTGTTGCCGGTGCGGTGCCGGATCGTCGGATCCAGGGCCGGGGTATCGGCCAGGAACACCGCATCGAGTTTGGCGGCCTCGGCCTTGCGGGCGATCGAGGTGTAATGCTCGATGGTGTAGCTGGCCAACCCGTCGGTACCCGGGAACCGCCAGGAACCGCCGAAGACACCGGCGTTGAGGATGTTGACGTTCAGATGGAGCTGCGGTGTCACGACGCCGGCTGCTCGGCGTCAGCGGCCGCTGGTCGTCCCGCGTAGTAACCCGATACCGGACTGCGACCGTTGACCAGGTAGTCCGCGACGACTCTCGGTTTGTAGATGACCGGGTTGTGCGATGCCAGGGTGCGTGCGTTGCGCCAGTGCCGGTCCAGATGCACCCCACTGCGCACCGCGGACGAACCGACGGCATTGAATGCCGTGTTCGCCGCCTCGAGAACCGCTTCGATGACGGCCACCTGTGCGGCCGATGTTTCGACGTAGGCGGCGGCGTAGTCCTCTTCGCGCCCGGAGGTGTGCGCATCCTGCAACCGCTGCGCGACGTGACCGAGTAAGGATTCGGCGGTCAGCTTTCGGGCATACAGGGTTCCCACGACAGCCAGCACGTCGGGATCAGCGGTCGCGTCCTGGGTGAGCGCATGCCGGCTGGTGCGGGTCCGTGCGCGGACGATGTCAATGGTCTCGGCGAGCAGGCTCCTGGCGATTCCCGCCAGGTTGGCCAGATGAACGATCTGGACGAATGAGTCCAGGCCGCGCAGGGAGTCGGCGTACCGGCCGACATCGCCGTGTTCCTCGACCGGGACGTCGGTGAGATGAGTTGTACCGCTTCCCGTCTGGCGCTGACCGATACCGTCCCAGTCGTCGACGTGCTGCACCCCGGGATGGCGGGCCGGGATCACCGCGAAACCGCGGTTGCCCCGTTCGTCGACGACCGCCGTGCGGATGTAGTCGGCGAACCGCGCGCCGGTCGAATAGAACTTGGTACCGGAGACCCGCAGCGCACCGGCGTCGTCGCGGTATACGCGGGTCGTGATGGCCCCGAATCCGTCGGGTGAATCCAGCCCGGCGACCAGCGATGACGGCTCGGATTGTGCGTTGCCGAACACCGTCCCACTGTTGATCGTGCGGAACCAGTGTCGCCGGATCACCGGATCGGTTTCCAGCCGCAGGATTTCGGTTGCGGTGAAGTGACCACGCCAGATCTGCGGGATGTTGGAATCGGACTGCCCCGCCTCGGCCAGGAGTGCGACGAAGGTGGGCAGGTCTACGTCGAAGCCGCCGAACTCGCGTGGTACCCGCAACCGTCCGAATCCGGCGTCGGCGAGTTGCTGCACCAGCGCGTACGGATGCTCGTAGGCGAGGTCGCGCTCACCGGCCCCCTTGGCCAGCTCACCAAGAACGGCGCGGATCCGCGGCAGTGCCTCGTCGAGTGAAACCGGTTGTTCTGTCGTCATGTTCGGGCTTCGTTCCTGGTCAGTTCACGTCCGGCAATGGCGTTGAGTAGTTGTTCGGTGTAGCCCGACTGCGGCGCAGAGAAGACCCGACCGACCGGGCCCTGCTCGACGATGCGGCCCTGTTGCATCACCGCGACACGGTCGGAGATGGCCGCGACCACGGCGAGATCGTGCGAGATGAACACGTAGGTCAGGTCACGTTCGTCCTGAAGTCGTTGCAGCAGTTCCAGGATCTGCGCGGCGACCGATACATCGAGCGCGGAGATCGGCTCGTCGAGGACGATCAGCTGGGGTTCTGACACCAGAGCCCGCGCGATCGCCACCCGCTGGCGCTGCCCGCCGGACAGTTCGCGCGGATGGCGCTTGGCGAAATCCGTCGGCAGCGCAGCCGATTCCAGTGCGGCTGCCACGCGATCGGCGTTGTCGCGACGATGTCGTCGACCTGGTGCCTGGAACGACCGCAACGGCTCCTCGACCACGTCGAAGACGGAGTAGCGCGGGTCGAACGACGAATACGGATTCTGGTAGACCAGTTGCACGTTGCGGCGCAACGGCCGGAAGTCGCGCCGGCTCAGCGCGGTGATGTCGGTACCGAGCACCGATGCGTGCCCCGAGGTCGCGGTCGTCAGGCCGGTCAGGATGCGCGCGGTGGTCGATTTGCCGCTGCCGGACTCCCCGACGAGGGAGAACGTCTCCCCCCGCCGGATGTCGAAGGAGGCTCCGTCGAGCGCAGGGACGCCCCCGTAGACCTTGCGTAGATCGGTGACCTCGACGACGGTGTCGCTCTGGGCGGCAACCATTTTGGTGTCCCGCACGGACACCAGTCGGGACGGAACGCTGTTCAGCAGCTTCTGGGTGTACGGATGCTGCGGATCAGCGATGACCGTGGCAGTCGGGCCGACTTCGACCAGTCGGCCCTGCTGCATGACGCCGATCAGATCGGATCGAT
>NZ_JAVROT010000030.1:0-24623 GCF_032162605.1 Mycobacterium sp.
CAGGTGAGGCGCTGAGCGGCGCCGATGTGCGCACACACCGCCGCCCAATTGTCCAGACACCACTGCTCACGATCCGCCGAGCCGGACGCGGCGTGGGCAGTGTCGAGCATGGTGACCATCGCCGCCAGGCGCCGGGCACAGGCCGCGGACTCCACCCGGGTCCAGGCATCCACCGCAGCAGCCCCGCAGCTCCCGGTGGTGTCGGCCACCAATTCATCGAACATGCTTCAAATCTAATAAGGGCATCCGACACATCCCACCCGCCAAACCCGACGCTGTGGATGAATCGGCGACTGTGGATGAACCCACTCTCAAACACCGAAAACGTCGGAGCCACATGCTAACCGGAAGCCGAAGCGGGCGGGAAGTTCTGGGCGGCGTCACATCACGGACCCCGTGGTCATCGCGCCACCCCCCTCGCGGAGGCGGCGCGCATCCTTGCCCGGCGGGGCCCCGAACGGGCGGCGGTACTCACGGCTGAACTGCGAACGGCTGTCAGAGCCGACCCAGATGCCCGACGGCTGCGATGTCACCGGACCGCGACACCACATGGCAACGCGCCTCCTGCAGACGGATCCGCTTCTGAAACTGTAAGGGGCTCATGGCCGTAACCACACGGAAGCTTCGGTGAAAGGCTGACGCGCTCATACCGCAGGACCGCATCCAGCAGGTCGGGCGCCGCATCACCGGTGGTCATCGCAGTCGTCCGCGGCGTGCCGCGCGACCACCGGGGGTTCTGCAGCACCAGGTCGGCGACAGCGGCCCGTCGCAAGACCAGGCCCATGCCCAATGCGGGCTTCGCCGCGCTGGTGTCGAAGAAGTGGCCCGTGACGGGCAGGTTGGCAGTGACCAACAGGTATTGCCCCGATCGGTATTCGTGCACCTGGTCGCCGAGCGGCCGCCGCTTGCCGCCCTGGTCCACGACTACCAGCAGCGGTTCCGTCAGCGAGTAGTCGGGACTCTCGGGACCGGTCGTGGTCTTGGACAACGGCAGCCCATCGATCACCGTCGTCATGCCGGGTCTGGTGTGGGCGGCGATGAGGTCGCGTGTCTCGGCGAGCACGTCCGGTGAGTTGGGCACGATCCACGGAACCACTCCGGCATGGAAGCGCGGAACTTTCATCGAATGAGGAGCACACCATGCCGCTCGACCACTACGTCACCCTCGGCCGCTCGGGCGTCCGCGTCAGTCCGTTCGCATTGGGCGCCATGACCTTCGGCGAAGACGCGGGTGAAGCAGGCACGACCGTCGAGGAGTCCGAGCAGATCCTGTCCGCCTACCTCGAGCGCGGCGGAAACTTCATCGACACCGCCAACTTCTACACCAACGGGCACTCCGAGAAGATTCTCGGCGACTACTTCGTCAAGCGGCCGGGCCAGCGGGATCATGTGATCCTCGCGTCGAAGTTCCTCACCAACATGTACCCGGGTGATCCCAACGGCGGTGGCGCCGGCCGATCGTCCATCAGCGCTGCGCTCCACCAGAGTCTGCGCCGGCTGCAGACCGACCACTTGGACGTGTACTGGCTGCACAACTGGGACCGCAACACCCGATCGAGGAGACGATGCCCTGGACGACCTCGTCCGCGCAGGCAGCATTCGTTACGTCGGGTTCTCCAACACACCCGCCTGGGTCACCGCCACCGCGCAGACGACGGCGCTGCCGCGCAGACGACGGCGCTGCTGCGCGGCTGGACGCCGCTGATCGCGCTGCAGGAGACCGTCGTGCCGATCCCCCGGGCGCGTCGCCTCGAGCACCTCACCGACGACCTGGCCGCGCTGGACGTCACCTTGAGCGCGGAGCAACTGAGCACCCTGGACGACGTCTCCGCGCCGACCTTGACTACCCGGCCCCGATGCATGGGGCGCGCACCGTGTAGTCGTAGGAAAGCACGGCACACGGGTCGCCGCTGACCTGCGCCGTGCCCGCCACAATCCCGTCGGCGGGAGTTCGCCTGATGACGTCCTCGACATCGCGACGGGACCTCTGTGCGGCGATCGCGAACCGGCCGTACTCGACGAACGAACCGGGGTCGACGAGGTCGCCGATGTTCTCGCGCGCGGTGCGGCCGTTCCTGGCGTGCCTGCGTTCGACCGCCTCGGGCCGCGCCGCGTCCTCGGTCAGCGCGCGTCGCCGCATCAAATCCACGAGGTCGGCGCGCGGTGTCTCATCAGTCGGCATGTCGACCCTTCTGCGGAATACCGTGTGCGCGGTCACAGGTTGGGCTCTGACATGACCGCTACTTCATTCAACCCGCGCACGCTGCTCGCCGAGGCCCGACTTGGCGTGCTGGCCACCATCAAGGCGAACGGCATCCCGCAGCTCTCGCCCGTCACGCCGTTCTACGACCGGGAGGCCGACGTCGTCTACGTCTCGATGACCGAGGGTCGCGCGAAGACCGCCAACCTGCGGCGGAACCCGCGCGCCGCGTTCGAGGTCACCAGCGCCGACGGCTGGTCCTGGGCCACCGCCGAGGGCACCGTGACATTGACCGGACCGGGCACCGACCCGCACGGAACCGAGGTCGAAGCGCTGGTCGACTACTACCGCCGGGCTGCGGGGGAGCATCCCGACTGGGACGAGTACCGGTCGGTGATGGTGTCCGACCGCCGGGTGCTGATGGCGCTGACGGTCGAGCGGGTCTACGGCGAGAACATCCGCTAGCCGTGAGGTGTGCCCGTAACGCGCCGCTGATGCGCCGCGGCCTCGGCCAGCACACCAAGAACCACTTGGGGGCGTGGGCGAAGCGTCCAAGGAAGAGCCCGTCGACGTTGCCGCGCAGATCGGTCAGCAGCCCAGGTCCGGGCTTCCGCCGTAGGTGATCGCGAAGTCCTCTACGTGTTCAGCGAGCGCGATCCGGACGCGTTGGCAGACATCGGTGACGTAGCGGGTGGGCGCGGGCTCGGCTGCGCCGATGGCCCAGCATGGCTCGTAGGCGACGATCACCCGGGATGTCGCCGCATCGCCGATTTCGTGGGGCAGCGCGGAAAGCACCTGGCGGACGCACACGTCGGCGGTTGTAGCGGGGTCGAGGCGGGAGGCCTCTCCCACGCAGAGAATTGGGACGGGGCAATTGCGAAGCGCTGCGCTGACCTTCGCGGCGACAACAGAATCGGTTCCCCCGAACAGCGTGCGGCGTTCGACGTGGCCGACCTCGACATGGGTACACCCGATCTCGGACAGTTCTGCGCTAGAGACCTCACCCGTGAAGGGTCCGCTGTCCTCGGTGGCGAGATCTTGGGCTCCGACCCGAACGTGGGTACCCGGTAAGGGCGGAGGGCACCGAAACGAAGGTCGGCAGTATGACGAGTTCCGTGGCGCCGGTACGGACGCCTTGGTCGTCCTGCGCGAGCAGGGCGATCTGTCGGCAGTACTCGAGTGTCAGTGCATTGCTGAAGTACATCTTGAGACTGATGGCGACAGTCGTGGGGGCGGCGTGATCATCGTCGGGTTCTCAGAAAAGGTGGACGGTCGATCCGCCGGCCGGTCACCGGGTGCGCTCGCTCTCGAAGGCTTCCAGCTCGGCGACATTGGCCTGGGAGTGCGACGTCGGGTCGAACTCATAACTCAGCCACTCCTTGGCGAGGCGCCGAGCGAGCTCAAGCCCGATGACGCGCTGACCCATCGTGAGGATCTGGCAATCGTTGGAGAGGATCGACCGTTCGACACTGAAGGAGTCGTGGGCGACGGTGGCCCGAATCCCCGCGACCTTGTTGGCTGAGATGGCGACACCGATTCCGGTCCCGCAGATCAGGATGGCGCGGTCGGCTTCACCGGCGACAATCCTGCTGGCCGCTGCGATTGCGATGCTGGGATAGGTGTTCGCCGTACGGTCGTCGGCGGGCACACCGAGGTCCTCGACGCTTGCGACCCGCGAGTCCTTCTGCAGGTCGGCGAGAATGACGTCCTTGTAGTCGAATCCGGCGCTGTCGCTACCGATGAGCAGACGGAGCTTCTTGGACATTGCGATCCTTTCGCCGACGGACACGGTTCGTGCCGACGTAGTGCGGTATGAATTTCGGAGGTGACGTTGTCAGGCCCGGGCCGGCGGGAACACCGGGAGCAGGGCGCGCATGCAGGCGGCCAGGGAGGTCATTTCGAGAGCCATGCCCTGCGCGCGGAGCCGGACGGTGGCGGCAGAGAAATTGAGCACGTCGCCGGCGTAGTTACCGAAGCTGAGCGGCACTCCGGCGCCCTGATCGACGGCCCGGCAGATATCCATCACCTGCCGGGTGGACGGTGAGGCGAACACATCTCCGCAAACCGCCCCATCCGCCAGGCCGACGCCAACAACGCCCGCAAAGGCGGGGTAGTGCCCGGTCCCGCCGCCGACGACGAGCGCGAATCTTGCCAGTGCACGGCGGGGGTCGCGTCCGCCGCACTGGGATCCTGTCAGTGGACGGCGGGGGCCGCGTCCACTCGATCCAGGTTGCCAGCCTCAATCTCGTTGGCCTTCTTGAAGAATGCGGTCGAGGCGAACAGGATCGCGCCGAGGACGGCTCCCACCGCCAAGGCGTACAGCCCGCCGTTACCGCCGAAGCCTTCCTTGAAGTAGTCGCGCAGGTTGGGCGCTAGGAATCCACCCAGATTGCCCAACGAATTGATCAATCCGATGCCCGCGGCCGCGGCGAATCCAGTCATGTATTCCGTGGGCAGTGTCCAGAAGATCGGCTGCATGGCCACGAAACCCATTGCCGCGATGGAGAGTCCGGCGATGGCCAGTACCGGCGTACCGCTCAATGCTCCGGAGATGACGATTCCGAAGGCGGTCATCAGAAGCAACCCCGTCCCGATCGGCCGGTGCTTACGCGTCCGGTCCGCCAGACCCGGGAAGAATGCGATCCCAATCAATGCGAACACCCAGGGTATGGCCGTGACCAACGACGACTGGAAGCCGAGCTTCTGGCCGGTGATGGCCGTCACCTGGGTGGGTAGGAAGAAGGTCACGCCGTACACCGCGATCTGAATGCAGAAGTAGATGAGCGCGAAATACCACACCCGCCAGTTCCCAAGTGCCCGCAGCACCTTCTGTGGTCCGTGCCCCTCTGCCTTCGCGGTGTCCTCGGCCGCGATGGTCTCCACCAGCGCTTGGCGCTCGTCGTCCGGCAGCCACTTCGCGTCCTTCGGTTTGTCGGTGAGGTAGAAGAATGACCACACGCCCACGACGACGGCCAGCAAACCCTCGACGAGGAACATCCACTGAATGCCGCGTAGTCCGAGAACCCCATTGAGCTCGAGCAATCCGCCGGACAGCGGGTTGCCCAGGATGCCGGCAAGCGCGATGCCCGCGTAGAAGTAACCGCGCGCACGGCTCAGGTGCCGCGCGGGGATCCAGTAGGTCAGGAAGAGGATGACACCGGGAAAGAAACCGGCCTCGGCGACGCCGAGCAGGAACCGCAGGATGTAAAAGCTCGTCGGCCCCTGCACGAACATGAAGGCGGCCGCAATGATGCCCCAGCTAACCATGATTCGGGCCAGCCACCAGCGCGCCCCCACCTTGTGTAGCAGCAGGTTGCTGGGAACCTCGAAGATGGCGTAGCCGACGAAGAACAGGCCGGCGCCGAACGCGTACGCGCCGGCGCTGATGCCGAAGTCGACCTCGAACTCCTTCTGCGCGAACGAGACGTTGCTGCGGTCCAGGAACGCGATCACATACATCAATAAGAGGAATGGGATCAGCCGGCGGAATACCCTCTTCGTTGCCAGCTCACTCAACTCGCGGCGGCGAGCGGCCATGGCAGTGGTGTCCGACATTTTGTCTCCTAGTGTCGATGGGGTCATCAGTGAGCCGTTCAGTGCATGTACTTGCCGCCGTCGATCTGGATGGTCGCTCCGTTGATGTAGCCGCCGCCGTCGGACAGCAGGAAGGCGACAGTGGCGGCGATCTCCTCCGGCTGGCCGACCCTGCCCAGCGGGATTCCTGCCGACATCGTTGCCTTGCGTTCAGCGGTGAGCCGGCCGCCCATGATCTCGGTGTCGACGGGTCCGGGCGCCAACACATTCACGGTGATCCCGTACTGACCGAGCTCGCGGGCGCCGCCGTGGGCCATCCCGATCACGGCGGCCTTAGCGGTGGCGTAGACCCCCTTCGAGAAGGTGCCGCCGCCGTCGAACGCCGTGATCGACGAGGTGTTGATGATCCGCCCGACGCCTTGCGGGATCATTCGCGCGGCAGCAGCCTTGAGCATCAGGTACGAGCCGGTGACGTTCACTGCCATCACGCGCTCGAACTCGTTGAGATCGCACTCGTGCAACGTGGCCTGCGAGGCGATCCCTGCGAGGTTGACCAGGCCGGCCACCGGCGGCAAGTCGGCGTCGACCCGCGCGAACAGCTCGTTCACCGATCCCTCGGAGGCGATGTTCGTCGGAACGGCGATGACGCCGTCGTGGCCGGCGTCGCGCAGTTCGGACTCCACCGCGGCGAGGCCCTCGGCATTGATGTCGGCCAGGGCGACTGACCAGCCGTTCTCCGCCAGGATCCTGGCTGTGACTCGGCCGATGCCCGCCGGGCCACCGGCGCCGGTGATGACGGCGGTGCGCTGCTCGGGCAGCCGAACCGGGCCGATGGTGGATGAAGTCATTGTCTGCTTCCCTCAGGGCGGTTGTTCAGGTGATGACCGTGGCGAGGACGTCGCGGATGTAGGCCCGGTTCTTTGCGATCACCGTGATTGCGTCGCTGCCGTAGTGCTCGCAGAGGAATGCACCACGGAAGCCGTGGTCGATGGCCTTGGTGATCGCGGACCGGTAGTTGATCAAGCCGAAGTCCATCGGCACCGGAAAGGTCATCACCTGGCCGGTATTCGGGTCTTCGTCGCGCAGGTAGTTCTTGACATGCCAGTAGTTGGTATGTGGCAGCAGCTTGTCGAGCATCTCGTCCACCGGCTCCAGCGGGCGGTGCAGCCGGACGAAGTTGCCGATGTCGGGGTTCAGGCCGCAGGCATCGTGACCGACCTCGTCCAGGAAACCGATCGCGCCGTCGGCGGTGCCGACGTAGGTGTCCTCGTACATCTCGAGGGTGATTTGCTGACCGTTGCTCTGCGCGTGCTCGGCGAGCTCACGAATCAACGAGGCCGCGCGACTGCGCGCCTCGGGGCTCTCGTCATCGTGCCAACCGTCCGCGAGCCAGAACCACAGTGCCTTCTCCTGGGCCGGCGTAAATGCTTGGAAGAAGCCGAAACTCACCATTGGGACACCGAGCTCGGCCGCGGCGTCGAGCAGCCGGTGACTGTACCCGAGGTACTCCTGGCCGCGTTCGGGGTCCATCACGCTGCGGCGCGAGGTGGAGATCGCCGGAATCGTGAGGCCGCTGTCCTTCAGCACGCTTTGGAAGTCGGCGAGGCGCTCCGGGCGCAGATCGGCCACCCGGACCCAGGTGTCGGTCGGGTCGACCTCGGTGAAGCCCAACCGGGCCACCAGGTTCAGGTGCTTGGCCCATTCCTCCGGCTCGGCGTCCTGGATGGGTCGGCCGCGGGAGTCGACGCTCCCGAACGGAAGCATGGCTGCCGCGATCGGCCAGTTCTCGGCGGTGTACTCCGTTGTGATCACGGGTTTTTCGCTTTCTTTGTCTCCGCAGTGGATTGACGGTCGGACGGGGACGGCCCGAGCTCACGCAGCAGCTGGCCGAGCTTGGCGTAGGCGGTGTTGCGGTAGGCGATGAGCTCGGCTTGGTCGCCGGCGGGGGTCACGAATCCGCCGCCCTGCTTGACGCCGTAGCGGCCGGCGTCGACCAGCTCGGTGAGCATGGCGGGCGCGGCCAGCCGCTCGCCGTAGTGCTCCTCGAAGGTGCGGAAGCAGGCCCGGTAGACATCGAGGCCGGCCATATCGGCGATCGCGAACGGGCCGAAGAAGGGCAGCCGATAGCCGAACGTCGTACGCACCACGATGTCGATGTCCTCCGCGGTGGCGACCCCTTCCTCGACGAGGTTGATGGCCTCCTTGAGCAGCACGTACTGCAGCCGGTTCAGCACGAACCCGGCCTTGTCGTTGACCCGGGCGCTGAGCTTGCCGGTGCGCGCCACCGCGGCCTCGGCCGCCTGCACCACGGCCTCGTCGGTACCGGTGTGCGCAATCAGCTCGACACCGGGTATGAAGGGGGCGGGGTTGGAGAAGTGAATGCCCAGGAAGCGCTCGGCGTGGGCCAGGCCGGCCGTCAGGTCGCCGATCGGGATCGTCGAGGTATTGCTGCCGATGATCGCCTCCGGCCGGGCGGCCGCCTCGATGTCCTCGAGCACCGGGACCTTGACCTCGGGCTGCTCCAGGACGGCTTCCTCGATGAGGTCCGCATCGGCGACCGCCTCTGGCAGGCTGTCGGCCGCGCGCAGGTTGGCCCGGATCAACTCGGCCGACCCGGCGTCGAAGAGGCCCCGTGCCTCGAAGTCCTCGGCTTCGGAGTAGAGCCGATCGAGGTGGCGACGAGTCAGGTCGGAATCGGCGTCGACGATGACCACGCCGAAACCGGCCATCGCAAAGACCTGCGCGATGCCGCCACCCATGTAGCCGGCACCAACGACGGCGATGCGCTCGATCTGATTCGTCATGCTGGGCACGACCCGCCTTGGCTGCACGCACGATTCGGGAGCGGAAGCATGCGTTATGACATAGCCGAAGTTTGTGATCTGAAACACATAACTGACGGCGACGGTTGGTATGTTTTCCTAGCCGGCCTCGGCATGCCTACGAAGGGCTCAACATGACCGCGCAGCGCCCAGGGACCCCCGAGCCACCCCTTACCGGCGCTGTATCGCTTCAAGCACTGTTGAGTGATCAACTTCCCGTACGCGACGTCGGCACCAACCTCGACGAGATCCGAGCGAGCCGTCGCCTGGTGGTGCTCGACGATGATCCCACCGGCACCCAGTGCATTGCCGACCTGCCGGTACTGACGCGTTGGGAGGTGCCTGACCTGCGATGGGCTCTTCAACAGCCCACGACGGGCTTCTTCGTGCTCACCAATAGTCGCAGTCTCTCCGAAGCCGATGCCGCGGAGCGCAATCAGCAGATCGTGCGGGCCCTTGCCGAGGCGTCCCACCTCGAAGGCGATGTGCAATACGTTCTCGCTAGCCGCAGCGACTCCACGCTGCGCGGGTACTTTCCGCTCGAGACCGACGTCATATCTGCCGAACTCGCGCAGCTTGGTACTGCTGTCGACGGAGTCGTCATCTGCCCGGCTTATGTCGAACCAGGGCGCGTCACGGTGAACTCCGTGCACTGGATGCGCACCGATGCCGGGATGATCCCGGTCGCCCAGAGCGAGTTCGCGAAGGACGTCAGCTTTGGCTACCACAACTCGGACCTCCGGGACTGGGTGGAGGAGAAGACCGGCGGTCGGATCTCCCGTTCTGCAGTCGCAAGGGTCACGCTCACCGACATCCGCCAGGGTGGCCCGGATCGCGTCCAGGAGATTGTTGGCGGTCTGGTCGACGGCCGGCCGGTCGTGGTCGATGCGGCTGATTACGCCGACCTCCAGGTGGTGGTGCTCGCGTTGATCCGCGCCGAAGCGGCGGGGAAGAGCTTCGTCTATCGCATCGCACCTTCCTTCGTTCGACCTCGTAGCGGCCAGCAGGCCACTGCGCCCATCGATGCCGCCCGGCTAAGCGAGATCGTGGCTCAGGCGAACTCGGAACGGCCCGAAGACCTTCGGCCTTCGGTCAGTCACGGTCTCATCGTGGTTGGTTCGCACGTCGGCCTCACGACCCGCCAGCTTGCGCATTTGCGCGCCGCCGGCCACATTCTGGAGCTGGAACTGAACGTGCCCGTCCTCTTGGAGCCGAGCACCCGCGATCGGCACGTCACCGACATCGCTACCGAGGCGGCCCGACTGCTCCGAGACAACCCGTCCGACGGTGATGTAGTGATCGGTACGAGCCGGACGTTGATCACCGGCGCCGACGCGACCGACAGCCTCGACATCGCCCGCACGGTCAGCGCAGCCCTCGTCGGCACGGTGCAGGAAGTCGTCAAGCTGGTCAGGCCGGCGTTCGTGCTCGCCAAGGGGGGAATTACGTCATCCGACACCGCGACAAAGGGATTGGGGATACGGCGGGCCTGGTCCCGGGGCAACATGCTGCCGGGAATCGTGTCGCTTTGGGAGCCGGTCGCCGGACCGGCTCAGGGCATTCCGTACATCGTCTTTGCCGGCAACGTTGGTGATGATCATGCCCTGGCCGACGTAGTGACCACGCTCCGGAGCGTGTGATGCTGCTGGCGCGGCATGCGGAGCTTCGACGTACACGAAACACTCTGATAGCGGAAAGAAGCGTGGCGGCATGACTAGAAACGACAGCCCTCACATTGCGGTGATCGGCTTGGGGGCCATGGGTCTACCCATGGCCATCCACCTCGCAACCACGTTCGTAGTCACCGGCTTCGAACCCTTTCCGCCGCGCCGTGGACAGGCCGAAATGGCCGGCATCACAGCCGAATCCACGCCGGCGGCAGCGTGTACGGAAGCCGACATTGCCCTGCTCGCAGTCCGCGACCAGGCACAGGCGGAAACTGCGCTGTTCGGGCCGGATGGGGTGATCGAGACCCTCCCGCCGGGTGCTCCGGTGATTTTGACCAGCACCGTCGGCCCGGACGCAGCGCGCGATCTCGCCGACAAGTTGGCGACGGCCGGACATCCGCTCGTCGACGCGCCGATCAGCGGCGGCCCCGTACGCGCGGGGAACGGGGACCTGCTCATCGTCGTCGGCGCCGACGAAGCAACCTTGGTAACCGTCCGACGGGTTCTGGAAGACCTTGCATCCACGCTCACGATCGTCGGGCCCCGCCCTGGCGACGGCCAGGCGCTCAAGACCATCAACCAACTCCTGGCGGGCGTTCACATCGCTGCAGCCGCGGAAGCGATCGCCCTGGCCCGCGGCCTGGGCCTGGACCCGGCAGTGGTCATCGATGCGTTGTCCCAAGGCGCTGCCGGCTCGTTCATGTTCGCCGATCGCGGCCCCCGAATGCTGCAGGCGTATACCGGTGGCGCCGAGGTCAAATCCAGAGTCGACATCTTCGTCAAGGACATGGGGATCGTGACCACGGTCGGCCGCACCTCCCACGTGCCCCTGCCTCTGGCCGCGGCCGCACAACAGCTGTTCTTGATTGCCGAGGCCGCAGGCCTGGGTGCTCGCGACGACTCGAGTATCGTCACCGTTCTTTCGCCCGACCGGGAGCCACGGCAGCCCGATGTCCTCGGATCGTCGGACTCGTCGACCGATCCAACGAGGATGCCGGCGTGAGGCCAGAGCTGGCGGCGGCGCACGCCGCGGTGGATGAAGCGGTCGCGATCCTGCGAGCCGGGCGCTCCCAGCCGCACCAGCGGATCGCCAAGGCGGCCAAGGACTTCTCCACCGAAGTCGACCTGGCGAGCGAGTCGGCGATGCAACGCTCGCTCGCGGCATCCACTCCGGAGATCGGCTTCTACGGCGAAGAGGGCGGCGGGGCAGGCCTGGACTCGGGCAAGGTTTGGGTCGCGGATCCGCTGGACGGGACCATCAATTACGCGACCGGCTCACCACTCTGCGGGGTGATGCTCGGCTTGCTCGAGGACGGCCTGCCGACGTTGGGCGTGATCGATCTGCCGTTCCTCGGCGTGCGAGTCGACTCGGGCGCGGTCGCCGACGTCGGCTCACTCGAGGACGGGATCATCGGGATGGGCGACGCCTTTCACCGGGGCGGCGCCCGGCTGGACGCGTACCTCGACCTCACGGCCAGTGTGCACCGACGGGCGCTGCGCTTTCGCTGCGTCGGCGCGGCGTCGGTCCTCTGGACCTGGCTTGCCCGCGGCCAGATCCAGGGCATGTTGCTGGCCCACAACAACCCGTACGACGTCGTCGCCGGGCATGCGATCGCTCGCGCGGCGGGGGCGCTCTGCACCGATTATGCGGGCGCCCCGCTGGTCCTGGGGTCGAGCGGAGCGATGGCGGCGGTCCCCGGCGTCCAGCGCGAACTCCTCAGCCTTGCAGCCGATCTCGCTGAGGTCGCAGCGCGAGACGAGTGAAGGATCGAATCAGAGCACTGCCGCGACGAGGTTCTGCCGCTGCTCACCCAGCAGATCGATCCCCAAGCGGATGTCGTCTCCCGTGGAGAGGTAGGGGAACCGGCCTGAGAGCGCCACGCCCTGAGGCGTTCCGGTGTTGAGGATGTCTCCAGGATCGAGTGTGAGGTACTGGGACAGGTGCCAGATCAAGTAGCCGACGGAGAAGATCATGTCTTGGGTATTCGAATCCTGCCGGGTTTCTCCGTTCACTTCTGACCACAGGCGTAGTGCCTGTACATCGGGGACGTCTTGGGCGGTAACGAGATAGGGGCCAAGCGGATTGAAGGTCTCGCAACACTTGCCCTTCGACCATTGCCCGCCGGACTCTTCGATTTGATACGCCCGCTCAGAGACGTCGTTGCTGATCGTGTATCCGGCGACATGCTCGAGCGCCTGCCCGGGGCTGCTGAGATAGCGCGCCTGCTCGCCGATGACGACTGCAAGCTCGACTTCCCAGTCGACTTTGCGGGCGCCGGGCGGAATGGCGACGTCGTCGAATGGGCCGACGATCGTGTTCGGGTGCTTGAAGAACAGGATCGGAGTTTCCGGCGGCGGATCGCCGGACTCCGCCGCATGTGCGGCGTAGTTCTGACCGATGCAGAGCACAGCACCGGGCTTGGCGACCGGGGCGCCGACACGAAGATCATCCGCGCCGGCGAATTCGGGCAGGGTACCCGCCTCGAGCGCCTCGCGCACTCGAGCCACCCCGTCACCGGCGAGGAATTCGGCGTCGATGTCATCGGTGATCGACGTGAGGTCGTAGACCGTTCGGGAGTCGCCGCGGACCGCAGGTCGTTCGGCTCCTAGGTCGCCAAGTCTCATCAGATGCACGAATGTCTCCCTATGCGCCTAGTGGGTATGAGGACGGGCGAGTTCTAGATCCTTGGATAGCGATACCCCGAAGCCCGGATCGTCTGGCACCTTCAGCCGCCCATTTACCGGGACCGGCTCGCCCACCAGCATGGGGGAGAACATCGGAACGACTTCTTCGGCGGTCGGATGCATCATGAGGAACTCCGCGAACGGGCTGTTCGTCCGGGTGACGACGAAGTGATACGAGTAGACCGACGACCCGTGTGGGACGACCATGGCGCCGTAGGCATCGGCGAGTGCTGAGATCTTGATCAGTTCGGTAATTCCACCGCACCATCCGACGTCGGGCTGAATGATGTCGGCGCAACCCATCTCGAGGAGTTGCCGAAAGCCCCACCGGGTGGCTTCATGCTCGCCGGTCGTGACGAGCATGGTTGGCGGCACCGAGCGCCGGAGCTGTTGATATCCCCAATAGTCGTCGGGCATGAGGGCTTCTTCGATCCACTTGAGACCGTACTCGGCAGCCCGATGCGCCAGCCGAGTGGCGTAATCGAGGTCGAGGGACATCCAGCAGTCGAACATGAGCCAGAACTGGTCACCGACCAGTCCACGCATGTTGGCGAGCTCCTCCAGGTTCATCCGCAGTCCCTCTTCGCCTTCGGCGGGACCGTGGTGAAGTGGCATCTTGCCACCGATGAAGCCCAGCTTCTGCGCGATGTCGGGCCGAGCGCCCGTCGCATAGCAGGTGAGATCGTCGCGGACGGGACCGCCGAGCAGCGCATAGACGGGTTCTTGGCGCACCTTGCCAAGCAGGTCGTACAGCGCGAGATCGACGCCGCTGATGGCGTTCAGCACGATGCCACGCCGACCGTAATAGACCGTCGACCGGTACATCTGATCCCACATGCGCTCGATGTCGGTCACGAGCGAACCCTCGATGAACCGCGCGAGGTGCCGTTCGACGATGAAGGCGCCGATTTCGCCGCCCGTGGTGACGGCAAATCCGACCCTTCCGTCGTCGGCTTCGATCTCCACGACGAGGGTGCCGAGCACGTTGATGCCGAACGACTGGCGAGACTGCCGATACTCCGGATACACAGCCATCGGGGTGGCGATGTGGTCGTCGATCCAGTGGCCGGCGCCCTGATCGTGATAGTCGGCGCCGCCTCCCCGGGTGGTGTAGGCGCGGACCTGTGTAATTCGAGGTGTCATGGGTTCCACGCGCCCTTCATCAGCTGTCGATGCGGTCGCTGAGCACGACCAGAACCTTACCGGCGGTGCCGTCGCCTGCGGCCAGATCGGTGAAGGCTTGAGGGCCATCGTTGAGTGGGACTCGGCGTGAGATGAGCTCACCCACTTGCGGGGGTGCACTCGACACGAATTGCGCTGCGTCGCGAAAGTCCTCCGCCGAATAGGTGAAACTACCGACCAGCGAACGCTCCTCGGTGCTGACGCTGTATGCATCGAGTGCGAATTGGGGCGTTCCCATACCAACCAGGCACACCGCTCCGCCCAACTCCACCGACTCGAGCGCGCCTGCCACCGTCGCCCCGATACCGACCGCATCGATCGCTACCGCCGCCGGCCCGCCCAGGAGGGCTTTGACCTGGTCCGGCACTGGCCCGCTGGCAGGGTCCAGCGTCTTGGCGCCGAGGCGCGCGCATAGTGCCCGGCGACCCGGATCGACCTCGCTTACGACAATGTCGGTGGCACCCTCCATGCGGGCGGCGAGGATGACGGACTGCCCGATGGGGCCGCCGCCGATCACCAGAACCGATGATCCTGACCTGACTCCCACGCGGCGCACGGCATGGACTCCCACGGCGATCGGCTCGATCAAGGCGCCGAACTCGATCGGCATGTCGTTGTCCAGGGTGACCACGTTTCGCGCCGGTACCGCAACGAACTGGGCAAACGCTGCGACGATGTCATGTGCGACACCGATGACGTACTTGTCAGGGCAATGTTGCTCGCGGCCGACGAACTCGGCCGCCTGCTCGGCGGGAACGACCACCGGGTTGAAGGTCACGACGTCGCCCACCGCGAAGCCGTACTGTCCCGTCTCGGAGCCGCATTCAGCGACGACACCGACCGTCTCGTGTCCCATGATCTGGCCAGGCACGCGCCGACCGTTCTCCCCGGTGAATCCGTGGATGTCGGAGCCGCAAATGCCCGTCGCCACGATCTCGACCAGAATCTGGTCCCGCCCTGCGGCGGGCTTCTGCTGTTCGCGGACAGACATCGTGCCGAAGTCGTCCAAGACGAGTGCCTTCATGTCATCTCCAGCTCATCATGGTGAACGACAATTCACATACGTGTTCCATGCAGCAGGACGCATAGGCACAGACCAAGCATGGGACGCGGGTGAATTCCTGTCAAAGAAACTCGAATGTCCTTCGGGAGATGACTCTTTGGCCTTCACTTGTAATGTGGAACATCGTCCATGACTCACATCGGTTGTTCACCTATGCGAACTAGATGCAATCGGGTCCGTGTCTTCTGCGGCCGCCGAATCGCAAACGCCTGCGATGTATTCAGGTGGGCGGCGCGGGCGGGGTGAAGTACAGCTCCTGGAACTTCTCGATGGACCGCTCGATGTCGCCCTTGACGGCGCGCGAGGCGGCCATGCCGATCGGGCCGAACAGCGGCGCCCCGCCAAGCTCGATCTTCAGCGTGAACTCGGAGCCCATGTGAAACGGTTTCACCGTCATGCGCAACGCGTACCTGGTGCCACCGACGCCGTCGCCGGTGATGCCGATGAGGTTCGGTGGATCGAACTCCTTGATGGTCCACGTGACGCGGTTGCGCATGCCCTTGGCGCCGGCCACCCCGATGATGGTGGTGCCGATGGCGAGCCCGTCGGGCAGGTCGCTGCGCCAGCCCTGATGCATCGTCAGCCAGTCTCCGAGCGTCGACAGGTCGGAGACGTGCGACCACGCCTCCTCCGGGCTGATCGACAGTTTGCGGGACAACTCGACTTTGGCCACGCGCGAATGCTAGCTCGCGATGACGCGTGGGAAGCCGGCGGCAATGCTGTCCAGGACGGCCGGGTAGCGCTTGGCCTCGCGATGACCGCCGGGCTTGCCGCTGCTGACGATTCCCGCCGCAAGCCCGCGCTCGGGGTCGGCCCAGATGGCGATGTCGACGAGGCCGGTGTGACCGAAGGCGGCGGGAGCATTACGCCCGAACGGCCCGAATCGCTTGGAGCCCAGCATGTATCCGGTACCCCAGCGCATTGGCATCAGTCCCATCGCGATGTCCGGGCGCAGCCGACGAGCCTGGGTGGTCGCGGCACGCAGGGTCTCGGGGCTCATGATCCGAACGCCGTCGAGTTCACCACCGCGGCGCAGCATCTCGGCGAAGCGGGACAGTTCGTTCGCGGTCGAGACCGTGCTGGACGACGGCACCACGCTGGTGAGGAACTGCGGCGTGTTGGTGAACGGGATGATCTGGTGTGTCGTCCCTCCGACCGCCAGTTTGAACGCCGCCGCGATCGGCGCAGGCAACGGCTTGCCCGTGGCATGGCTCGGCGCCACCAGTGGAACATCGGATGGCGCAACGCCGTAATTGGTCCAGCGGAAACCGAGGGGGTTCAGGATCTCGTCGGCCAGCACGTCGCGAATGTCCTTGCCCGTGGCGGCCGAGACGATTTCCCGCGTCAGCGGCCCCCACGTCAGGGCGTGGTAGACGTGCACCAGCCCCGGCGGATAGATGGTCCGCAGGTTGCCTAGCATCTCGCGGGCGTACTCGCTGTCGTTCATCCGCTTGAGGTCGGGCCTTGGTCCTGTCGCGAAGGGAACCCCCGCGCTGTGGGTCATCACGTGACGGATGGTCGTGCGGTCCTTGCCGTGGCTGGTGTACGTGGGCAGGTAGTCGCAGACCCGATCGTCGAGCGAGAAGACGCCGCGTTCGGCCAGCAGGTGGACCACCGTCGCGGTCATGGCCTTCGCCGCCGAGTACACGCAGAACGGCGTCTCGGTCGTCACCGCGATCTTCTCTGCGTCGGGTGGGTCGTCGGGGCCATTGCCCCAGCCGTGCCCGATCGCCCGGTTGAGGATCACCTTGCCGTGGTGGCGTAGGCACACCTGAATGGCGGGATGCATTCCCGCCGAGTACCAGTGGCGGGTGGCCTGCCAGATCCGTTCGACCGCGCGGGGGTCGATGCCGGAGTGGTCCTCGCCGCCGACCGCCGTCACGGCGTCGAGGTCGGTTGGGACCCTGATCCTGCCGTCCGTGTTGGTCTGGCTGGTCACGCCGGCTTCCTGTGCAACGTCGCGGCCAGATGGTGTTGCAGTCGCTGACCCACCGCGCCGAGTCGCAGCGTGTAGGTCAGTTCGTCACCGTCGATTCGCAACGAACGGCCCAGTGCCGTCACGTCTTTCGCCGACGACGTCAGCCCGATCGAGGTCGCGGTCAACTCCAACTCCAGCACGCCGGCGGTCACCGCCACGGTGCCCTCCTGGATCTCGGTGATGCCGGTGGGATGCGCGAGAACCAGCTCGATACGTCCCGGCGAGGGCACCCGGAGATAGCCGGTCTCCGCATGCAGGGGACGCCCGTCGTCGGCGGCCTTCGTCTTCTGCCCGTAGCCCAGGAACGGCTTGCCCACGTGACCGAAGGTAACCTCCTCGAGGTAGGAGAACGACGGAATCGTCGGGTACTCGCCATGGCCGGCGCCCGCCCACGTGCCCAGCAGGGGAGCGAGCGCCGCCAACGCTGGATGGAGGTCGGGCTTCGGGTCGGCCACGCTCGCCACGGCTAGCCGCAGACCGCGCCGGTGGCCGCCGAACCCACCAGCTTGCGGTACTTGGCCAGCACACCGGTGGGGTACTTGGGTGCGGGCGGATTGAATCCCGCCTTGCGGGAATCGAATTCGCCGGGGTCGACGAGCACGTCCAGGGTGCCCTTGCCGACGTCGAGGCGGATCCGGTCCCCGTTCTCGAGGAATGCGATGGGTCCGGCGTCGACCGCTTCCGGCGCGACGTGTCCGACGCACAGGCCCGTGGTGCCGCCCGAGAACCGGCCGTCGGTCAGCAGCAGCACGTCCTTGCCCAATCCCGCGCCCTTGATGGCGCCGGTGATGGCCAGCATCTCGCGCATGCCGGGGCCGCCCTTGGGGCCCTCGTAGCGGATGACGACGACGTCGCCGCCGGTGATGGTGCCATCCTCGAGTGCATCCATCGCGGCGCGCTCACCGTCGAAAACCCTTGCGGTGCCCTCGAACACGTCCGAGTCGAAGCCCGCCGACTTGACCACGGCGCCCTCGGGCGCAAGCGAACCGTGCAGGATGGTGATGCCACCGGTGGGGTGGATCGGGTTGCCGAAGGCACGCAGCACCTTGCCGTCGGGGTCCGGCGGCGCGATGTGTGCGAGGTTCTCGGCCATCGTCTGGCCGGTGACGGTCAGGCAGTCGCCGTGCAACAGACCCGCATCCAGCAAGGCCTTCATGATCACCGGCACGCCGCCGATCTGATCGACGTCGTACATGACGTGCTTGCCGAACGGCTTGACGTCGGCCAGATGCGGCACCTTCGCCCCGACGCGGATGAAGTCGTCGAGGGTCAACTTGACGTCGGCCTCGTGGGCGATCGCGAGCAGGTGCAGCACGGCGTTGGTCGAACCGCCGAACGCCATCACCACGGCGATGGCGTTCTCGAACGCCTCCATGGTCATGATGTCTCGCGCGGTGATGCCGCGCTTGAGCAGTTCGACGACGGCCTCGCCGCTTGCCTTGGCGAACCCGTCGCGGCGACGGTCGCTGGCCGGCGGGGCCGCGCTGCCGGGCAGCGACATCCCGATCGCCTCGGCCGCGCTGGCCATGGTGTTGGCGGTGTACATGCCACCGCACGCGCCCTCGCCGGGACAGATGGCGCGCTCGATGGTGTCGACGTCCTCGCGGGACATCAGGCCGCGCGAGCAGGCGCCGACCGCCTCGAAGGCGTCGATGATCGTGACGTCCCGCTCGGAGCCGTCGGAGAGCTTGGCCTTGCCGGGCATGATCGAACCGGCGTAGAGGAACACGCTGGCCAGATCGAGCCGGGCGGCGGCCATCAGCATGCCGGGCAGCGACTTGTCGCAGCCCGCGAGTAGCACGGAGCCGTCGAGACGCTCGGCCATCATGACGGTCTCGACGCTGTCGGCGATCACCTCACGCGACACCAATGAGAAGTGCATGCCCTCATGGCCCATCGAGATGCCATCGGACACCGAGATGGTGCCGAATTCCATGGGGAATCCACCTGCGGCGTGCACGCCCTCCTTGACGGCCTTGGCCAGTCGGTCCAGCGAGAGGTTGCACGGGGTGATCTCATTCCACGACGACGCGACGCCGATCTGCGACTTGACCCAGTCGTCGTCGCCCATGCCTACGGCCCGCAGCATCCCACGGGCGGCGGTCTTCTCGAGGCCGTCGGTGACGTCGCGGCTGCGGGGCTTGATGTCGGGGGTGCTGTTGGGGGGGACTGAGGGCATTGATCAAGTATGCCTTCGTGTCGTTCGCCAACCAAACCAATTCGGATACCCCTGCGGGGTATCCGGTACGGTGGATTTCATGAAGTCGTTCATAGCCCTCCTGGCTGCCACCGCTGCCATAGCCACCGCACTACTCCTGTCGTCGTGTTCGAGCCCGGCGCCGGACGGGCACGAGCACGGCAGCGGGTCAAGCACGGCAGGCGCGCAAGCCCAGCCCGCGCAGAGCAATGCCGCGGACGTGGCGTTCGCAACCGACATGATTCCGCACCACCAGCAGGCGGTCGCAATGTCGGGTCTGGTGCCCGACCGGTCGACCGATCCCGCGGTGATCAAGCTCGCCTCCGAGATCTCGGCGGCCCAAGGCCCGGAGATCGAGACCATGAAGGCGTTCCTCGTGCAGTGGAGCGCGGGCCAGGATGCCAGCCGCGAGGGCCACGGCGGGACCATGGAGGGCATGCAGATGCCGGGCATGGTCGACGACGTGACGATGACGAAACTGGCGTCGCTGAAGGGCGTCGAGTTCGATCGGCTCTTCCTACAGTCGATGATCGGCCACCACGAAGGAGCCATCTCGATGGCCAACACCGAGATCGCCGACGGCGTCAATGCCGACGCGAAGACGCTGGCCAAGCAGATCGTGACGGCCCAACAGGCCGAGATCGGTCACATGAAACAGATGCTGGGAGAGTGACCAGGGAGAATGACGATGTCAGAAGCGTCCGACGGGTCCGAGGTGGCGTCGCATTCCGACGAGACCGCCACACACGGGTATTCACCCAACAAGGACAACTACGCGAAGCGGCTGCGGCGCATCGAGGGTCAGGTCCGTGGCGTCGCGAAGATGATCGACGACGACAAGTACTGCATCGACATCCTCACGCAGATCAGCGCGGTGAACAGCGCCCTGCAGTCGGTCGCGCTTGGGCTGCTCGACGAGCATCTCGGCCACTGTGTGACGCATGCGGTGGCCGAGGGTGGCGACGAAGCCGAGAGGAAACTCGCCGAGGCGTCGGCCGCCATCGCCAGACTGGTGAAGTCCTAGCCGTCGAGCGACTCTTCCAACCGTTCGACCTTGGCGGTGATCTGACCGGTGTAACCGGGGCGGATGTCGGCCTTCAGCACCAGGCTGACTCGCGGAGCGGCGGCAGCGACCGCGTCGACGGCCTGCTTGACGACCGCCATCACCTCGTCCCACTCGCCTTCGATGTTCGTGAACATCGCATTCGTCTCGTTGGGCAGCCCGGACGCGCGCACCACCCGAATGGCCTCGGCCACCGCCTCGCCGACGCCACCTGTCTCGTCACCGGTCGAGGGGCTCACGCTGAATGCGACGATCATGATGACCAGCCTGGCATACGACTACTGCTTTCTGACCCCCGTCGGACGGACCACGATCACGACCCGGTCGGGGTGATCGGGCGGCGGCTCCGTACCTCCAGGTACTCGTAGGGGTTGTCACGGTCGCAATCTCGGCCGAATCACCCAGCGACCTGTGCATGTGCGGTGATGTTGCGGCACTTCTGCCATCTCGAGGTGTGGGTGAACCGCAACACCTCGCCATCGCAGTCGAACCACATCGGGTTGACCTGGACGGTGCCGTTCGGCCGGGTGGCGGCCAGGTGGCCGTACAACGGACGTCGTAGCACGTCCTCGTAGCAGGTTTTCGTAGCCGTCGGGTATCGCGATCATCGGCATCCTCGGGGGTTCGTAGGGGTCGTTGGGGGCAGGCTGAGTCCCCGCCGTGCAACGTCAAACCCGCCCCGGCTTTACCGCCCGCCGCGCGAAGATTGGGACGGGACGTAACGAAACGGCGGGCAGGGCCGATCAAACGGGCAGCTCAGTGCCTTCTCGCAGCCGTTTTCGCAACGGCAATGGTCGGGGTCCGGGGAATTTCGCAGAAGGTAGTCGACCATCGCGCTGTGCGACACTGGAATCAATTCTGTATTGGAGGTGGCGAATGCCCCAGGAATCGCTCAAGCGAACCATCACGAGACTTTCCACGGCGATCTTCGCGGCTGGCTTGGTCGGCGGCCTAGTCGTCAATGGACCGTCTGCCTGGGCTGATCCCGAGGTCAACCCCGATCCTGCTGCGATCGACTCGCAGCCCATCGAGCAGCCGGCGCCACCGCCAATCGACGAAGCTCCCCCGCCCGCCCCGTTCGGCTTCCCACCGCCGGGCGACCCGATCGCGCCGCCGCCGGCCGCCCCGCTGGCACCTCCGCCAGTCGATCCGCTGGCACCCCCACCGGCCGACCCGCTCGCGGCGACTCCCGGAGTGATTCCGACAGGCACCCCCGCCGGGCAGAACCCGACGCCCTACACCGGGCAGGCGCCGTTCGTGCCGCCGTCGTTCAATCCGACCAACGGGTCGATGGTGGGCGTCGCGAAGCCGATCTACATCAACTTCGCGCGGCCGATCGCCAACCGTCAGATGGCCCAGGACGCGGTGCACGTCTCGTCGACCCCGCCGGTCCCCGGCAAGTTCTACTGGCTCAGCGACACCCAGCTGCGCTGGCGCCCCATCGACTTCTGGCCCGCCAACACCACCGTCAACATCGACGCCGGTGGCACCAAGTCCAGCTTCCGGACGGGTGAGTCGCTGGTCGCGACCGTCGACAACAAGACGCACCAGATGCAGATCGTGCGGAACGGAAAGCTGGAGCAGACGTTCCCGGTCTCGATGGGCAAGCCGGGGCACGACACCCCGAACGGCACCTATTACGTGCTCGAGAAGTTCCCAAGCATCGTGATGGACTCCGCCACGTACGGCGTCCCGAGCACCTCGGCGCAGGGCTACAAGCTGACCGTTCAGAACGCGGTCCGGATCGACAACAGCGGCAACTTCGTGCACAGCGCGCCGTGGTCGGTGGCCGATCAGGGCAAGAGCAACGTCAGCCACGGCTGCCTCAATCTCAGTGCGGCCAATGCGAAGTGGTTCTTCGACAACTTCGGCAGCGGTGACCCGCTCGTCGTGAAGAACTCCGTCGGTACCTACAGCCAGAACGACGGCGCTCAGGACTGGCAGATGTAAGTTTGACGATGCGAAAGACGGCCGCCCCGACCGGGGCGGCCGTTCTTCGTTGGTCTAGTTCCAGATCCGCACGCGCTGTGCGGGATCCAGGTACAGCTCGTCGGACTCGTCCACCTCGAACGCGTCGTAGTAAGCGTCCATGTTGCGAATGACGCCGTTGCACCGGAACTCCGGCGGCGAGTGCGGATCGATCGCGAGTCGCCGGATCGCCTCCGCGTCGCGAGACTTGGTGCGCCACACCTGCGCCCAACCGAAGAACACCCGCTGGACACCCGTCAGGCCGTCGATCACCGGCGCGGGCTTGCCGCCCAGCGACAGCTCGTAGGCCAGTAGGGCGATGGACAGCCCGCCCAGGTCGCCGATGTTCTCACCGACCGTGAAGGCGCCGTTCACGTGTTGCCCTTCGGCGAGCTGTCGCGGCACGAAGTGGTCGTACTGAGCGATCAATGCATCTGTGCGGGAACCGAATTCGGTCCGGTCGCTGTCCGTCCACCAGTCGACGAGATTGCCGTCGCCGTCGTACTTGGCGCCCTGGTCGTCGAAGCCGTGGCCGATCTCGTGCCCGATCACCGCGCCTATGCCGCCGTAGTTGGCCGCGTCGTCGGCTTCGGCGTCGAAGAACGGTGGCTGGAGAATCGCTGCGGGAAAGACGATTTCGTTCATGCCGGGGTTGTAGTAAGCATTGACGGTCTGCGGCGTCATGAACCACTCGTCGCGGTCCACGGGGCCGCCCAGCTTGGCCAGCTCGCGGTCGTAGCCGACGGCGTTGCCGCGCTTGTAGTTTCCGTAAAGGTCGCCACGGTCGATCACCAGCCCCGGGTAATCCCGCCACCGCACGGGGTAGCCGATCTTGGGCGTGAACTTGTCCAGCTTGGCCAGCGCCCGCTCGCGCGTCTCCGGCGTCATCCACTCCAGGTCGCTGATGCTGACGCGGTAGGCCTCGCGCAGGTTGGCCACCAGCTGGTCCATCCGCGCCTTCGCGCCAGGCGGGAAGTGCCGCTCGACGTACAGCTTGCCGACGGCGTCGCCCATGAGGTTTTCCACCAGCGCCACGCCGCGCTTCCAGCGGTCGCGAATCTCCTGGGTCCCGCTCAGCGTGCGACCGTAGAAGTCGAAGTTCTCGGCCACCAGCTCGTCGGTCAGCATGGCCGAGCGAGAGCTGATGAGCCGCCAACGCAGCCAACGCTTCCAGTCCTCCAGGTCGACCTCCGACCAGAGCGCGGCGAAGGCCGTCAGGGCGTCGGGTTGGCGCACCACGACCTCGGCCGCCGCCTCCGGAGTGCTCCCGATCGCGGTGATCCAGCTAGCCCAGTCGAAGCCCGGCGACTCGGCCGTCAGTTCGGTGAAGGTGCGCAGGTTGTAGGTGAGGTCGGCGTCGCGACGCTTGACGACGTCCCAGTGCGCGGCGGCGATCCTGGTCTCCAGGGCGACGATTCGCGCTGCTGTGGCCTCCCACTCATTCGGCTGCGGTTCCTCGCCTAGCGCGAGCGCGAACATCCGCTCGATGTGTCCCGGATAGGCGGCCAGGATGGCGGCATGCTGGGCGTCGCGGTAGTAGGACTCGTCGGGCAGCCCAAGGCCGGACTGCGAAAGGTGGAGCAGGTAGCGCGTGGAGTCCTTGGAGTCGGTGTCGACGTACAGCCCGGTGCCGCCACCGACACCGGTGTGCTGCAGCCCGCCGAGCACGGCCGCCAACGCGGTCCGGTCCACCGCGGCGTCGATCGTGGCCAGCTCGTCGAGCAGCGGTTGCACACCGATCCGCGCAACCGCCTCCTCGTCCATGAAGCTGCCGTACAGATCGCCGACGCGCTGTTCTTCGGTGCCCTCAACGGCTTCGGTCTCGGCGGCCTCGATGATGAGGTCGCGGACCTGCTCCTCGGCGCGGTCGGCGAGCAACCGGAACGCACCGTCGGTCGCCCGATCCGCCGGGATGTCGTAATCGTCCAGCCAACGACCGTTGACGTGACCAAACAGGTCGTCCTGGGGGCGGGCGTCGTCGTCGACGTAGGACAGGTCGATACCGGAGTGGGTAGCTTCTAACGTCACCCCGCCATCCTGCCATCGGCTGCGCGCACGCTCCGGTCGGTGGCGCGCCAGGTACCGTGACGCGCATGCCAGACGAGCTCGATGACGAGCGCACTCAGGCCGGTAGCGGCGGGGTGAGCGGGTACGGCATCGGCTCTGCGGTGCTCGGTGTGATCTCGGTGGCCGCGGTGGTGCTCGCGGTGCTGATGTGGACCGGTCACCGCCACGACGTCGCAGACCGGGCCTACCAGACCAGG
>NZ_JAVROT010000031.1:0-4833 GCF_032162605.1 Mycobacterium sp.
GGATGGCAGGATTGTTCAAATCCTGGGAAGGGGGAGAACCGATGACAGTGATCCTGGTCCACGGCGTGCCCGAGACCACCGAGGTGTGGGATCCCCTCGTCGAGCAGCTCCACGACCTCGGGGAGACCGATGTCCGCAGGCTCTCCCCGCCCGGGTTCGGCGCGCCGGTGCCCGCCGGTTTCACGGCGACGATGGACGGGTACCGCGGCTGGCTCGTCGCCGAACTCGAGTCAATCGGTCAACCGGTCGATCTCGTCGGGCACGACTGGGGCGGTGGCCACGCGCTGAACGTCGCGATGACACGGCCCGACCTGCTGCGTTCCTGGGTCTCCGACGTTCCCGGGGTGTTCGACGCCGACTACGTCTGGCATGACCTGGCTCAACAATGGCAGACGCCCGACGTCGGTGAGACCGCCGTCGCCGAGTTCGCCGCGATGTCGACCGCCGATCGTGCCGACTTCCTGGCAGCGGCGGGCATGGCGGCCGCTGTCGCGAGCAGGGTGTCCGAAGGCATCGACGACGTGATGGGGCAGGCGATCCTCGTCTTGTACCGGTCTGCCGCGCAGCCCGTCGCCGCCAGGGCGGGTGAGAACCTCGAAGCCGCCTCCGCCCGGCCCGGGCTCGCACTGCTGGCGACCGAGGACCACTTCGTCGGCACCGACGAGCAGAAGCAACGCGCGGCCGGCCGCAGCGGCGCCCGCGTCGCAGTCCTCCAGGGACTGGGCCATTGGTGGATGACGCAGGACCCGGCAGGCGCTGCCCGGCTGCTGGTCGACTTCTGGAAGGAGAACCGATGATCCTTGAGTGTCCTTCGATCGCCTACGCAGAGGTCATGGTCGTTCGAAATCGCTAGTCGCGCTTGCGCTTCACCCGATTGAAGGGCACGCCACGGTCAGGAGCGTGCTCACGGGGGAAGCCCAGGATGCGCTCGCCGATGATGTTGCGCGCGATCTCTGTGGTACCGCCGCCGAGTGAGGCGCCCTGGCGGGAGGGGTAGCGCTCGCCGTAGGAAAACAAGCCGGTTCCGTCGTCGACCACGCCACCGGTGCCCGCAATGGCCAGCGCGGTGTCGATCTCGAACTGAACGGTCTCGGCGTGCGTGACGGATGATCGAGCCCGCCGCCGGCGGCAGCGAGCCGTCCAGGACGCCGTGATAGACGTGGTCGACCAACTGCTTCTGAACGGCCCGGTGCACCAGCGCGCGGCCCGCCTGCTCGCGGATCCGCTCGTTGTCGGTCTGGCCGGTCGCCTCGAGGAGCGCGACGTAGTCAACGGGCTGGTCCGAAGCACCCTCGGCGCCCGTCCCGCTAGCGAACTCGGAGCCGCCGCCGACCGCTCGGCGTTCGTGGAACATCTGCCGGGACGCCACTTCCCAGCCCTTGTTCACCTCGCCCACGACGGCGTCGTCCAGAAGTTCGAGGTCGTCGAAGAACTCCTCGCAGAACTCGTTGCCACCGTCGACCTGCATGATCCGGCGCATGGTGATGCCGGGGCTGTTGATGGGTACCAGGAACATCGTCAGGCCTTCGTGCTTGGGCACGTTCCAGTCGGTGCGGGCCAGCAGAAGTCCGTAGTCGGCGGCGAACGCGCTGGTGCTCCAGGTCTTGGCGCCGTTGACGATCCACTTGTCGCCACGACGGTCGGCTCGGGTGATCACCCCGGCCAGATCGGATCCGCCACTCGGCTCACTGAGTAGTTGCACCAAGACCTCGTCACCTCGGATCGCCGCGGAGATCCGGTCGCGTTTCTGCCCGTCGGTCCCGGTGTCGAGGATGGTCGCGGCGCAGATCGTGAACGTAGGGGTGTTGAGGATGATCGGCATTTCGTAGTCGCGCGATTCGGCGTCGAACGCCCGCTGGTAGGAGATCGGCAGGCCCAGTCCGCCGTACTCCCGTGGGAAGCAGATCCCGGCGAATCCCCCTCGGTACAACTTCTGCTGCAGCTCGCGGGCACGCTGCCAGGGAGCGTCCTCGCCGCGGTCGATCCCTGGCGGGTTGGCCGGGTCGATGCGCGGCATGTTCTCGGCGAGCCAGGCCCGTGCTCGCGCGGCGAACTCCGAGACCGACTCGGCCGTCGTGGTCGTCGTGATTTCGGTCATGACGCGGATTCCAGCTCCTCGGTGAGCGCGTACACACGCAGATTGTGATCCTCGGGCGTTCCGAACATCGAGCGGTACAGCGTGATTCGGCGCAGATACAGGTGTAGATCGTGCTCCCAGGTCACGCCGATGCCACCGTGCAGCTGGACGCACTGTTGCAGCATGCCGGGGGCGTGTTCACCGAGGTAGGACTTCGCCACGCTGACCGTCAGGTCGGCGTCGTCGGCGCGGGCGCCGACCGCGGCGATCGCGGCGCGGGTGGTGGCGCGGCAGGCCTCCAGCCAGATCTTCATGTCCGCGTACTTGTGCTTGAGCGCCTGATAGGACGCCAGGGGTCGGCCGAACGAGTACCGGTCCAGCGCCCACTGGACGGTGAAGTCGAACACCGCGTCGAGGATGCCGACCACCTCGGCACACTGAAGCACCTGGGCGATCTGGCTCTGCCTGGCGATGAGCGCTACGGTCTGTTCGGCCGATCCGACGGCAGCGTCTCCGTCGATGACGACGCCGTCGAAGGTGACTCGGGCGTAACGCTTTACGAGGTCGAGGGACATCTGGCTCTCGATGGAGACGCCGGCTGCACCGGCGGGCACCAGGAACTGACGGATGGCGCCGCGGTATTCGGCGACGACGAGGAACAGTCCGCATTCGGCCCCCGCCTCGACGCGGTCCTTCACACCGTCGATGCGGAACCCCGTCGGGCCGCCGGAACTCTACGCGTGGTTGCACTACGACCCGATTCCCAGCCGGGATGAACTGGCCAAGGCGCTGCTCGCGTACTTCACCGGCCACCTTGGGATTTCGACGACGATGCGCGCCCACGAGGGCATCGGCACCGCGCAGGCTCACCTCACGGTGTCGACTGCGCCGATGACGATCTCGGTGAGCTTCCACGAGCCGGTCAGCTGGGACGGCTGGATCCTCTACACCCACGAGAGCACTCAGGTGGGCGCGGGGATGTCCTACGTGCGCGGTGCGGTTCACACGGAGGAGGGCGACCTTCTCGCCTCGTTCAGCCAGGACGCGCTGATACGTCCGCTGCGCACCACCGACACCTCGATCGGTGCGGAGTCCCGACTGTAGCCAGCTTCAGATCTTCAGATAGCCCTTGTCCGCTGGGATCTGGGCCGCCGTTCAATGCGGTCAATGCTGCGCGTGGCGCCTCGTCACTCGTGGAGATCCTGCGCGGAGAAGGTGTCGCACTTGTTCGGGTCGCCGGTCCGGTAACCCTCGGTGAACCAGTACTGCCGGGCATTCGACGAACCGTGGGTCCAAGACTCCGGATTGACCCGTCCCGTCGAGGACTTCTGGATCCTGTCGTCGCCCACGGACGAGGCCGCGGACAGGGCGTCCGTGATGTCCTGATCGGTTAGCGGCTGCAGGAAGGTCACGTCGGTGCCCTGCTGCTTGGTGATCGCGGCGTAATGCGCCCACACACCGCCGTAGCAGTCGGCCTGCAGTTCGGTGCGCACGCTGTTGCCCTCGGCGCCGCCCGGCCCCTGCTGCGCGCGGCCGAGGGTGCCCTGTAGATCCTGCACGTGATGGCCGAACTCGTGCGCGACGACGTACTCCTGCGCCAACGGGCCACCGCTGGAGCCGAACTGGTCGACGAGTGTCTGGAAGAAGGAGGTGTCGAAGTACGCCGTCTGGTCGACGGGGCAGTAGAAGGGCCCGACATCGGTGGTGGCGGGACCGCATCCGGTCTGAACTTGGTCGCTGAACAGGCGGATCTTGGGTCGCGTGTAGCCCTGCAGCAACTGTGCCCACACCCCGTCGACGGAGTTGCCCGTTGCGACGATGCGACACCCGAGGATGTCGTTGGCGTCCTTGCCCGTCTTGCACTGGCTCAGTTCGAAGCCGGGCGCCTCGACGCCCTGCGAGTCGTACTCGCCTGAGCCGCCCTGCGGCAGCACCGTGCCGGGATCGACGCCGAGGAACAGCGCGACTACGACGATCAGCAGCCCACCGACGCCGCCGCCGATCGCGATGCGTCCGCCACCGCCGCCACCGCCGCTGCTCGACGTGGTGCTCGTGTCGATCCGCATACCCTCGTTGAAGGTCATCTGCACCCCATCCGTGGCCGACACCGAAGGCTCGGGACGAGCCGGGTTCAGCTTCCCACACTACGATTCAGCCGTGGCCGCTCAGCGGGGAACTGCGGAAGATTCGACCATCGCGCACACCGCCTACGGCAGGTTGCGAGGCACCACCGAGGGTGGCGTCAACGTGTGGCGGGGCATCGCGTACGCCGAGCAACCCCTTGGCGACCGACGGTTCGTGGCTCCGGTGCCGCCCGCGCCGTGGACCGGGGTTCGCGACGCCATCGAGCACGGGCCGATTCCACCGCAGGGGCGGTCGTTCGTCGGCGGTGGCCGCGACGACCCGAAGATTCGCGACGAGGCATGTCTGACGCTGACTGTGTGGTCTCCTGATCCCAAAGGGTCCGCCCTTCCGGTGATGGTCTGGATACCCGGTGGCGCATTCGTCTACGGCGCTGGGCAACTCCAGCTCTACAACGGCAGTCGGCTCGCGGCCAACGGGGACGTCGTCGTCGTGAACGTCACGTATCGGCTCGGTGTCTTCGGGGGGTTCGAACTCGGCGACCTCGGACCGGATTTCGACGACAACCTCTGTCTGCGTGACCAGGTCGCGGCCCTGCAGTGGGTGCGCGACAACATCGGCGCGTTCGGCGGCGATCCCGACCGGGTCACGGTGTTCGGCCAGTCCGCCGGCGC
>NZ_JAVROT010000032.1:0-12831 GCF_032162605.1 Mycobacterium sp.
GCAGGTTCGACGGCCTTTTCATCGCCGACGTTCTCGGCACGTATGACGTCTACGGCGCGAGCGACGAAGCCGCCATCCGACAGGCCGCCCAGGTCCCGGTCAACGACCCGCTGCTGCTGGTGTCCGCCATGGCGCTCGTCACCGAGAACCTGGGATTCGGAATCACCACCGGCACCGGGTTCGAGCATCCGTATCCGTTCGCGCGGCGGATCTCCACCCTCGACCACCTCACCAACGGGCGCGTCGGGTGGAACGTCGTCACCGGGTATCTACCGGCGGCGGCCCGCAACATGGGGCAGACCGATCAGCCCGCCCACGACGCTCGCTACGACCACGCCGACGAGTACCTCGAGGTGCTCTACAAGTTGTGGGAGGGGTCCTGGGAGGACGACGCGGTGATCCGCGATCGCGAGAGCGGGGTCTTCACCGACCCGGCGAAGGTGCATCACATCGGGCACGCCGGAACGCATTTCAACGTGCCGGGAATCCACCTCTCCGAACCGTCACCACAGCGAACCCCGGTGATCTTCCAAGCGGGGGCGTCAGCGCGCGGCGTCCGTTTCGCCGCCGAAAACGCCGAGGCCATCTTCACCGCCGCCCCCACCAAGGCGATTCTGAGCGAGACGATCACCACGATTCGGCGCGAGCTGGAGTTGGCCGGGCGGGATCCCTACTCCGCGAAGATCTTCAACCTGACGACCGTGATCACAGCGGATTCCGATGACGAGGCCCGCGCCAAACACGTGGAGTACCTGTCCTACGGCGACCCGGAGGGTGCGCTGGTCTTCATGTCCGGCTGGATGGGCGTCGATCTGGCGCGCTATGGCCTCGACGAGCCGATCGGCAACGTGGACTCCAACGCGATCCTGTCTGCGGTGAAGGCGTTCCAGTCCGCCGACCCCGATGGAGGCGAATGGGCAGTCCGCGACATCGCCAACTGGGGCAAGATCGGCGGCATCGGACCGCTCATCGTCGGTTCGGGATCCCGCGTGGCCGACCTACTGCAGGAGTGGGTCTCCGAAACCGACGTCGACGGCTTCAACCTGGCCTACGCGATCACCCCTGGAACATTCGCCGACTTCATCGAGCACGTGGTGCCGGTGCTCACCGCCCGCGGCGCCTATCAGTCGGAGTACGCCCCAGGGACGTTGCGCAACAAGCTCTTCGGTCACGGTGACCGACTTCCCGACGAACACCGTGGGTCGACCTACCGGGTCGGTGGTCCGTCGTCGACCATCATCGAGCGCCCGTCCACTGTGCCGTCGTCGTCCGCTTCGATAGCCTCGCAGCCGACGGCCAGTAGATAGGAGCTCCTCCGTGCCCGTGAAACTTCATTGGTTCCTGCCCACCTACGGCGACAGCCGGAACATCGTCGGCGGTGGCCACGGCACACCGGCAGGCGCCGCGCACAGCGACCGCGACGCGTCGATCGACTATCTCGCCTCGATTGTCCGGGCCGCCGAGTCGTTCGGATTCACCGGCGCCCTCATCCCCACCGGCGCGTGGTGCGAGGACGCGTTCGTCACCGCCGCACTCCTCGCCCGCGAGACTATCTCGCTGGCATTCCTGGTCGCGTTCCGTCCCGGACTCGTCAGCCCCACCCTGTCTGCGCAGATGGCGGCCACCTTCGCCAGACACGCCCCCGGCCGAATCCTGCTCAACGTCGTCGTCGGCGGTGAAGCGCACGAGCAGCGCGCCTTCGGCGATCACCTGGACAAGGACGCGCGCTACGAACGGTGCGACGAATTCCTCGAGGTCGTCCGCCGGTTGTGGGCCGGCGAGACCGTAACGAAGGATGGCGCGCACATCAACGTCGAAGAGGCGTCGTTGGCAACGCTGCCGAATCCCTTGCCGCCGTTGTACTTCGGCGGAAGCTCGGCCGCTGCAGGTCCCGTCGCGGCACGGCACGCCGACGTGTACCTGACCTGGGGCGAGCCGCCTGCGGCCGTTCGCGAGAAGGTGGAGTGGATCCGCGCGCTCGCCGATGAGCAGGGCCGCCGGGTGCGCTTCGGCATCCGACTTCACACGATCTCACGTGACACCGCCGACGAGGCGTGGTCGCAGGCAGACAAGCTGATCGGCGCGCTCGACGATGAAACGGTTCGCTCGGCGCAGGCAGGCCTGAGTCGCAGCCAGTCCGAGGGGCAGCGCCGGATGCGAGCGTTGCACGAAGCCAACCGCGCCGACGGCTCCTGGAACGACGCGCGCAGTCTCGAGGTCGCGCCGAATCTGTGGGCCGGTGTCGGTCTGGTTCGTGGCGGAGCGGGCACGGCACTCGTGGGCAGTCACACCGACGTCGCCGACCGGATTGCGGAGTACGCGGAGGCCGGGATCGACGAGTTCATCTTCTCCGGCTACCCGCATCTCGAAGAGCTCTTCTGGTTCGGCGAGGGCATCGTGCCGATCCTGCGCGAACGCGGACTCTTCGACGCCGGCCGCGTGGATGTGGCGCCCGCCTCGATCCCGTTCGTCAGCGCCGTTCGGTGAGTGCGCCGGCCACTGCGAAGGACGCCGCAGCCAAGCGCTAAAGGGGGGACGGCCGCCCCGGCAGTAACATGGGACTCATCTGTCACACCAGATGCGGAGGGTCCATGCGACGCCGATGGAGAACGGTTGCCGGTGCGATGGCCCTCGGCGCCGCCATCGCACTCGGCGGTTTCGTTGCACCCATTGCCCAGGCAGGCCCGCCACCACCGGACGTGAAGGACTTCTCGAAGCCCGCCATCGTCACCGGCGGCAACCCACAGAGCGGGAGAACCGAAGCCGAACAGATGCGAAAGATGTTGTTGCTGCTCGGCTTTCCCGACAACAGGATCATCGTGGAGGACAGGGCCAACAGCACCGTCCAGAACGCCCAGCTCTCGGTGCCGTTGGCGAAGCAGGCGGGTACCTCGGGCATCATCCTGGTGACGTCGACGACGCTTCAGGGTCGCGCCGACGGAGACTTCGCCGACGCCGGCGGCAACCTCCTCTCGACGGTGAGCTACCCGGACGGTGATCCCGGCGTCAACGTCGTCCAATTCGCACGTGACGCCATCAGTCCGTTCGTCGGCGTCGGAGGCTGAGACGATGCAGGCACGCGAGTTGTCGGCCGACCTGTATCGGGTGGTCGCCGTGACGTTCGTCGTGATCGGGCACTGGCTCGTCTCGGCGGTGACCTACCACGACGGCCGGTTCGGCAACGACTATCCCCTGGACGTCCTGCCATGGACACAGTGGCTGACCCTGGTGTTCCAAGTGGTCCCGGTGTTCTTCCTGGTGGGCGGCTACGCCAGCGCGACGTCGTGGACGCATTGGCACGAGGCCGGTGGCCGGCGGTGGACGGAGTGGGTTCGACGTCGGCTGGGCACAATTCTGGGGCCGACCACGGTGTACGTGATCGCGGCGCTGCTCGTGGTCGCGGTGCTCGAGCTCGCGGACGTCGGGCGTTCGGCACTGGCGTTCGGGGGGTGGGCGGCCGCCATGCATCTGTGGTTCGTGCCCGTCTACCTCGTCGTGGTCGCGTTGACTCCTGCGGCGATGGCGGCCCACGGCAGATGGGGACTGCTGGTGCCGGTCGTCCTAACGCTTGCGGTCGCGGCAGTCGACGTGGCTGCGCGGATCACCGACGTGGCCGGGTTGGGCGCCGCCAACTACGTTCTGTGCTGGGCCGCGGTCTATCAGATCGGCATCTGTTGGCGCGGTGGAGCATTGCGCGGAAGGCGGCCGGTGATTCTCGCCGTGGCGAGCGTCGTCGTGCTGGCGACCCTACTGGGTTTGCGGTGTTACCCGGTCAGCATGGTCGGTGCGCCGGGGGCGACCGCGCAGAACAACTTTCCGCCCAACATGGCCTTGCTCGCGTTCAGTGCGGCGCAGGCCGGGTTCCTGGTCGCGGTGGCGCCCGCAGTGACTCGCCGGCTGACGCGGTCCCGTGTGCGCCGGCCGCTGGCCGCGGCGAATCGGAACGTGATGGCGCTCTACCTGTGGCAGATGGTTCCCGTCGTGGTGGTCGCTCTGGTGGCCTACCCGGCGGGCCTGCTCCCCCAGCCCGAGCCGGGAACGGCTTCGTGGTGGTTGTTCCGGCTGGTATGGCTGGCGATCCTGTCGGTCGTGACCGCGGTTGAACTGGCTCTGGTGGGGCTGGCGCGACCGGTGACCGACCGGGCACTGCCGACGACCGTGATCCCGCTGCCCCGTTGGTGCGCAGCGCCGCTACTCGTCGTCGGCATCGTGACGTCCACGATCGCGCTGGCGGGGCTCGCCGTCTACGGATTCGCCCCGGAGGGGCGTTTTCCGACCGTCGAGGCACTGTTCCTTGCCGTGGGGATCGGTCTGTTGAGCGTCACAACCCTTGCTCCCCAGGGTTTTTCATCGACTCAGCCCCAGTTGCCGTCGAGGTACTGAACCCGGCACGCCCGACGGGCGAGCTTGCCGCTGGTGGTGCGCGGGATGGCGCCAGCAGGCAGGATGCGCGCGTCGTGAACGGAGAGGCCGTGGTGATCTGCGACGGCCGCTCGGATCGCCTCGATCGCCTGCTGCGGATCGGTGCGGCCGGTGCCCGCCGCACGCTCTGCAATGATCACCAGACAGTCGCCGTCGCCATCGGAATCCTTCAGGTCGGCCGCCGACACCGAGAATGCCGCCACGTATCCCCGGCGAACGGCGGGCGAGGCGTCCGCGGTGGTGGCTTCGATGCTCTGCGGGTAGTAGGCGCGGCCGTCGATCACGACGAGATCGGCGATTCGGCCGGTGATGTAAAGCTCACCGTCGAGATGGACCCCCAGATCACCGGTCCGCAGCCACTTCGCCCCGATCGGCGAGCCGTCGGCGTGACTGCCCGCGTGCAACCGGGACCGCAGCGTCGCGCCGAACGTTCGCCGGGTCTCGTCGGGCAGCCCCCAGTATCCGCGACCGATGTTGTTGCCGTGCAACCACATTTCGCCTACCTGCCCGTCGGACAGCTCGTCGCTGGTGTCGGGGTCGACGACGACGCCCCACTGACTGCGCGCAATCTGGCCCGACGACACCTGCGCCACCGCGTCCGCCGCATCGGCGGCGACACGCACCGCATGACCGGCGGCCAGCTGGTCGCGGTCGAGGTACACCACCGTCGCCTCGGCGGCGGGATCGGTGGTCGAGACGAACAGCGTTGCCTCTGCGATGCCATACGAGGGCTTGATGGCCGTCCGCGGTAGTCCGTACGGCGTGAACGCCTCGTTGAAGGAGTTGATGGCGTCGATGCTCACCGGCTCGGAGCCGATGATCAGCACGACGTTGCTCAGATCGATGTCGTCGTCGGGCCCGGGTAGGCCGTGCTGTGCCGTCCACTCGTAGGCGAAGTTGGGTGCGGCAGTGACCACGCGACCGTTCCTCGACCCGTCGGACAACGCCCGAATCCACCGCTGCGGCCTACGGATGAACGCCGTCGGCGACATCAGGGTGCAGTGTCCGCCGTACACGGCGGGAAAGCCGATCATCGACAAGCCCATGTCGTGGTACAGCGGTAACCAGCTGACGCCGTGGGTGTTCCGGTCCAGCAGATCGATCGAGAGAATCATCTGGATCAGATTCGTGCCGACCGCCCGATGGGTGATCTCGACACCGACGGGGGGTCGGGTCGAACCCGACGTGTACTGCAGGTGCGAGATGTCATCGACGCCCATTTCAACGGGGACGAACCCGCTCTCGTCGGGGTCCGGTATCCGGTCGATGACGACGACCAGGGGCCTGCGGACCCGCGGAAGCTTGTTCAGAAACTCCTCGACGGCGTCGACCGCCGCACTAGTCGTCAAGACGACGGTCGGCCGTGAATCGCGAAGAGCCGTATCGAGACGTTCGGCGTGGCCGGGCAATTCGGGTGCGAACAACGGCACCGCGATGTTTCCCGCCTTGATTGCCGCGAAGAATCCGGCGACGTAGTCGATCCCTTGCGGCGCAAGGATCGCCACCCGGTCTTCCGGAGCGGCGATCCGTTGCAGACGTGCACCGATGGCTCGCATGCGAACACCGAGTTCGGCCCAGGTCAGTTCATGGGCGACACCGTCGGCAGAGCGGGCGTAGTCCAGGTAGCGATAGGCCACGGAGTCACCAACGTGCGCGATGTTGCGATCGACCAGTGAGGGCAATGTGACACCCGCCGGCAGCGCGACGCCACCTTCGGAGTCAAGGCAGTCCTCGATTCGAAGCAGGCCACCTGGAATGACGGACTCCCCCTGAGAACCGCGATCCATACCAGCATTCTAGGGAGCGATCCTCTACCGCAAGGCCGGGTGCGCCGAGGGCAACACAGGCCGCTCAGGCAGTAGTGGGTTCGCCGACCTTGACCAGCATCTTGCCGATGTTGGCCCCGGTGAACAATCCGTTGAGGGCGTCGACACAGGACTCGATGCCCTCGTAGATGGTCTCGCGGTGGGCGAGCAGCCCGTCTGCCTCCCAGCGGCGAAGCGCGGCGAAGGCCTCATCGAACCGGCCCCACTCGTCGAGTGCGTTGAACCCCTGCATCGTCGCGGTCTTCGCCAGGATGTTGACGTAGTTCGCTGGACCGGGATGCTCGCCGGTCAGATAGCTGGAGATGACGCCGCACAACACGACCCGGGCCTTGGCGGCAAGACGGCCCAGCACGGCGTCGAGGATCGGGCCACCGACGTTGTCAAAGTAGACGTTGACGCCCCTCGGGCAGTGCTGCTTGAGTGCTGCCGCCAGATTGCCCTCGCGGTAGTCGATGCAGGCCTCGAACCCGAAGTCCTCGACGGCCACGTGGCACTTCCGCGGTCCGCCCGCGATGCCGATCACGCGCGCGCCCGCGATCTTGGCGATCTGGCCGGCCACCGACCCGGTGGCTCCTGCCGCGGCCGAGATGACCACGGTCTCCCCCACCTGCGGCCTACCGATGTCATTCATCCCGAAGTAGGCGGTGGCGCCCGTCGGGCCGTAGATCGACATCACCGCGGGCTGGTCGACGTCGTCCATGCCGGTGACCGGCGTGCAAAACACGTCGTCGCGGACGATCACGTACTCCTGAAAGCCCGTCAGGGTGGTGACCACGTCGCCCACTGCGTAGGCGTCGCACCGTGACGCCACCACTTCACCGATGCCTGCCGCCCTGATCACTTCGCCCAACTGCACGGGTGGCAGATAGCCCGGCTGGTCGTTGAGCCACGTCCGTGCCGCGGCATCGATCCCGACATACGTCACCCGGACCAGCGCTTCACCCTCTGCCGGCTCGGGTGCCGGTGACGTGACCAGCTCTGTGTCGGCGGGCTCAACCAGCCCGATGGGGCGGCGACGCAACAGGATCTGGCGGTTCGTCGGGTCAGGCACGGTGCTGAAACTACCGAAGGCGCAAGCCGCTTCGGGCGTTAAGCAGGATCCTGGCTCTTCCGACGAGTCGGCGGAGGCGTGGTCTTCAACGCCGAAATCTCTGCGGGCATCGAGGAGAACCTCGCCCGCACCGACTATGGTCGCGTCCTCGCGGCACGCGGCGTCACCATGGTCGCACTCAACCCGCATGGCCGGCATGGGCACCAACCGACCTGGCCTCGCGCTGGCTCGGCTGATTACCGCAACGTCAACGGCAACGTCAAGCGATGATGCGGCCGAGGTAGGGAGTCATGTTGTTGGTGCGGACCGGCGAAACCTTGACCACGGGGTCGCTGGCCTCCAGCATCTGTCCGTTCCCCAAGAACAGTGCAACGCTCTGGGCTCCATCGAGGCCGTAGAAGATCAAGTCACCGGGGAGAGCTTGGTCCGGCGCGACCTTCTGGGCGACCTTGTACTGCTCGCCCGACGAGCGTGGCAACTTGATCCCGGCGCCCGCAAAGGCGTAGACGACAATCCCCGAGGCGTCGAACCCGACGACGCTGGGGGCCGGCGCCGGGTCGAGGATGGTGGAACCTGGGGCGGAGCCGAAGATGGCGACACCCGGAGCGGTAACCGGAGTGTTTGCGCGCTGCTCGGTCGCCAGGGTCTCGACTCGCGTGTCGGAGCCAAGGGTGGGCCCGGTGGCGTTACCGCCGCCGTAGGAGAAGGGAACCCCGCGCTGCGAGAGCGCGCGGTTGATCACGAAGTCGACGGCCTGCTGGTTGCGCGCGGGCCGCTGGTAGGGGTCAGCAGCGGCGAGACCCGGGGTGGTCATCAACATGGCCAGACCGATCACGAGGGCGAAGGTGCGTCTCATCGAAATTCCATCTCTCTCCGACTCCAGGCTCCAGACTCAACACCGAGGTTGGTCCATTCGTCGACGTAATCAACTCGATTCACTTTGTACTACCTGCAACGTCGATGGCCCAATTGCTGCGTGCCCCAAGGCCAATGAGCCGCCATACCGTGACCGTACGGTGATGCAGAGTTTCCGCTCGCGCCACGGGCCGCAGTCAAGGGCGCGACCGCCCACGGGTAGGTTGCAAAGCCATGAGCACCCAAACACGGACCTGGTCGACGCGGCTGTGGGACGAGATCGAGCCGACGTTTGCGGCGATCCTCGCCCATCCATTCGTGACCGGGCTGACCGACGGCACCCTGGACGCAGACGTCTTCGCTCAGTACGTCGCCCAGGACGTGCACTACTTGCGCGACTACGCCCGCGCACTGGCCATCGTCGGCGCGAAGGCTGCCACCCTCGCCGACACCGCGATGTTCGCCAGGCACGCCGCAGAGGTGTACGACGTCGAGTTGAGTCTGCATGGCATCCTGCTGCCCGCACTCGGTCTCGACGCCGCCGCAGTCGACGCGACTCGCGCCACGCCGACCACCCGGGCCTACACCAGCTACCTTCTCGCCACCGCCTACGGCGGGAGCTTCGCCGACGGGTTGGCCGCAGTCCTGCCCTGTTACTGGATCTACGCGCGCGTCGGCGAGGCACTGGTCGAACGTGGTTCGCCCGATCCCCGGTTCCAAAGGTGGATCGACAGCTACGGCGGCGACGACTTCGCCGCCACCGTTGCCCAGGTCCTGGCCCTCACCGACCAGATCGGGCTCGAGCTGAACCTGGCCGAAGAGACAGTGGCCCGTGCCCACTTCGCGACGACTGCACGCTACGAGTGGATGTTCTTCGACGCCGCCTACCGGCGCGAGGACTGGCCCGTCTGAGCTGTCAGCTCAACGCTGCCAGCGCCGCGTCGTAATCCGGCTCCTGACCGATCTCGGGCACCAGTTCTGAGTACGTGACGTTTCCGTCCGCGCCGACCACCAGGACGGCACGACCGAGCAATCCGGCGAAGGGGCCATCAGCGATGGCGATGCCGTAGTCCGCACCGAAGCTGTCACGGAACCCCGAAGCCGTCGTGACGTTCTCGATGCCCTCGGCACCACAGAACCGACTCTGCGCGAACGGAAGATCGTTGGACACGCACAGCACGGTGATGCCGCTCGCAGCGGCTCGCTCGTTGAACTTCCGCACACTGGCTGCGCACACCGGCGTGTCCACGGAGGGAAATATGTTCAGCAGCAAGCTCTTACCACGGAACTGCTCGCTGGTGACCGCGCCGAGGTCGGTTCCGGTGAGGGTGAATGCGGGGGCCGGTGCTCCGACGGCGGGCAGCTCGCCGACCGTGTTGATGGGGTTTCCGCGCAAAGTTATCTGTGCCATGCGCACAGTCTGCCAAGAACGGCGGGGGGTGCGCGGCCCGGGGTCCGCCTCGACGATGCGAATCAGTAGGCCAGTTGGTTCACCGCTGTCGCGAAGACCCGCGGCAGCGCGATGGCGGCGGGCACGATGCGTGCCCGGATCGGCGCGTGGACGCCTGCCAGGACCAGCGCCGAGGTCAGCACCCTGTAGCGACGGGTCTCTCGGCGCCACTGCCGGTCGTAGTCGCCGGGGCGGTCGGCGGCAACGCAGTTCACCAGAAGTTTTGCGGCTCCGAACGCCAGCCCCATGCCCTCGCCGGTGAGCGCGTCGATGTAACCGGCCGCATCGCCGACGAGCATGACCCGGCCCGCGGTCCGGCTGCGCGCCTTCTGCCGAAGCGGCCCCGCAGCCCTGTCGGGCCCGTGCGCGTGACCGCCCACCCGCGCCTTCAACGCCGGGAATTCCTCGAAGTGGCAGTCGAACCCGCCACGGGACGAGCTGAGGATCGCGATGCCGACGCAGTCATCGGCCACGGGGGTCACGTAGGCCTCGGCGCCAGGGGCCCAGTGCACTTCGACGGAGTCTGTCCACGGCGCGATCTGAACATGACGACGGATCCCCCATCGGCGGGGGCCACCGCACGGCTGAGACAGGCCCATCGCACGCCGGATGGGTGAGTGCAGTCCGTCGGCCGCCGCCAGATACCTGGCTCGCAACTGCCCGGCACTCACCGATGTCGAATCCTGCGTGATGTCGCCGACGCCATCGTGGACGAAACGCACGCCTGCGGCGTCGGCGGCATCCCGCAGCGCTGCGTGCAACACCGTCCTGCGCACACCGAGCCCCGTGCCCGCGCGGAACGTCGCGTCGACTCGGCGGTCGCCGTCGACGTAGCTGATCCCGTTCAGCCTCCTGCCCGGCGGGGCCACGCCGAGGAGTGCCAGATGTTCAAGGGTGTGCGGCATCATGCCTTCGCCGCACGCCTTGTCCAGGGACCCGCGGCGACGTTCGACGACGACCACCTCGAGTCCAGCCCTGACGGCGTACAGCGCGGTGACCAGTCCTGCCGGTCCGCCGCCGCCGACCAGCAGGTCGATCACCTCAGGCTCGCGAGCGCGGCGTTCTCCACGTTGATCCGCGTTCTCAACAATGCCGCGTTGAGCAAGGTGAAGACCAGTGCGGTGATCCACGAGGTGTGCACCAGCGGCAGGGCGATGCCCTCGACGACGACCGCGACGTAGTTCGGATGGGGTATCACGCCATACGGCCCGCCGGTGATGCGTGGCGCGCCCGGTACCACGATCACCCTGGTGTTCCACTGCGGGCCGAGCGTGGTGATGCACCACCAGCGCAGCCCTTGGGCGGCCACCACGATGGCCAGCATCGGCCACCCCAGAGCGGGAATGAACGGCCGGTGCAGGCCGATTGCCTCCGCCAGGCATCCCACCAACAGTGCGGTGTGCAGAACCACCATGACGGGATAGTGCCCGGTGCCGAACTCGGTGCCGCCGCGCTCCCGGCTCCACGCCCAGTTGCGTTTGGACACCACGAGTTCAGCGAGGCGCTCCGCTGTGATTGCGACGATCAGAAGCACATACCAGAGCACGGGTCACCGCCAGCGCAGCAGGACGAGCTCGGAGCAGAACCCCGGGCCCATCGCCATCAGCACACCCGGGCTGCCCGCCGGTGGCCGCTTGGCGATGGTGTCGCGCAGCACGTGCAGCACCGATGCCGAGGACAGGTTGCCCACCTCGGCCAGCGACCGCCAGGTCAGTTCGAGCGCATCGTCGGGCAAGCCGAGGGTCGCGGTGATCGCCTCGATGACCTTCGGACCACCGGGATGACTCACCCAGGCACCGACATCCTCGATGTCCAGGCCATGGCTGCCAAGGAAACTCGTCACGTCATCATCGAGATAGCGTTCGACGACCTTCGGCACGTCAGGTGAGAGCACCAGCCGAAAGCCGCTCGAGTCGACGTCCCACCCCATCGTGCGCAGCGAGTCGGGGTAGAGGTGGCTGCGCGAATCGATGATCTCCGGACCCGACGCGCCGATCTGCTCGGCGCGACGGTCACCGACCGCGACCACCGCCGCTGCCCCATCGCCGAACAGACTGCTGCCGACCACGGTGGCCATCGACGGATCGTTCTTGGGTACGAGCGAGCACAGCTCCACCGCGAGCAGCACCGCGACATCATCGGGTGCGCCACGCAGATAGTCGTTGAGCCGGGCGACCCCCGCGGCCCCCGCCACGCACCCCAGTCCGAACATCGGCACCCTTCGCACGTCCGGGCGAAGCCCGATCCTTCCTGCGATGCGGGCGTCCAAGGTCGGCACCGCCAACCCGGTCACCGTCGTCGAGTAGATCACGTCGACGTCCGACGGTTGCAGACCCGCATCCTCCAACGCGCCCAAAAGCGCGGCGCAGCCCAATTCCACGGCGTGCTCGATGAAGAGGTCATTCGACCTGCCGAAGTCATCCAGACCGGCATAATCCTCCAGCGAAAGCACCATATGGCGACTGTCGACCTTCGCACTCCTGTGCAGCTTGCGGATGGCCTCGGCGTGCTCTCCGTAACCGGGTATCGCCAGCAGGGCCTCGGTCACTTCGGACTGGGTATAGCGGCGTTCGGGTAGTTCTCCACGTACGGCGGCAATAACACTCATGGGCACACTCCTCGTCATAGACACGACACCCGGGACCCGTTGGTTCACGGGGCTTGCAATCCGGAGTTGGCGCCATTGGTCACTCCTGGTTCGTAGCGTCTAGGCGATGAGTCACGCCGACTCGGTACCCGATCCGCTATGTCAACAGCCGATGACTTAGATCACCGTAAGCGATGGCTTGGGCTATGTCAACAATTGATGACTTGTCTACGCCCTCACGGACGGAACGCGAAAGAACCTCTACGCAGGCATCCCAACCCTACGCATGCAATCCGCCCAAGGTGATCGGTGATCACCTTGGGCGGATCGTGTGAGCTGTGCGGCGGTCAGCTAGCCGGCATTGGCACAGAAGCCCGGCACGCAGAACGTGGCGCCGCCGGGTCCGGCGGTGGCGCCGCCGTTCGGCACGTCCACCGATGCTCCGCCAGGTCCTGCCTGAGCGCCTGCACCAGGAACGAAGGCTCCCGTCCCGTCAGGCCCGGCCTGCGCGCCAGCACCAGGAACGAACGCTCCCGTCCCGTCAGGCCCGGCCTGCACGCCAGCACCCGGAACGATCGCGCCTGCACCATCAGGCCCGGCCTGCACGCCTGCACCGGGAACGGTCGCGCCTGCACCATCA